>JAHFHU010000027.1 GCA_023246755.1 Candidatus Magasanikiibacteriota bacterium | reverse complement strand
AACGCCGGAATATCCACCTCATCTTCATCAAGCGGTTCGTCCATATCTTCGACTCGACTTGGAGCAGCAGGCGCCGAGGATGACAGTGATTTTTTCTGAAACGACACGGCCACGTCATCTTCTTTCGGCACAACACGAATCGGTTGCGGTTGGATACGCACCGGCTCTTGGGCCATCTGGCGCATCGACGACGATTCCTGTGGTTCCGGACGCCGTAAAATGGGGCGTGCAACCGGTCGAAATGACGGCTGATCGTCGCGTGCCGCATTAATCACCGGCTCGGGGCGCACCCGACGATCTTCAAAACCGGTCGCAACAACCGTAATTTTCACATCCTCGCCGAGCGAATTGTCGTATGACAAGCCCATGATAATCGTTGCATTCTCGTCTGCAGATCCGGTAACAACTTTCGCTGCTTCTTGTAATTCTTGCATCCCCAAATTATCAGGACCCACAACATGCAGCAAAATTCCGCGCGCGCCATCAATCGAAATTTCAAGGAGTGGCGAAGAAATTGCAGCTTTGGCAGCATCAATCGCGCGATTTTCACCACTCGACCGACCGATACCCATGAGCGCCGGCCCCTGATTTGACATGATTCGACGCACATCTGCAAAATCAACATTGATTTCGCCATGCGTCATAATTAATTCTGAAATTCCTTGGACTGCCTGACGCAGCACATCATCAATCATGCGAAACGCTTCGGGCAGCGTCGTTTTTTTATCAACCATTTGCATCACGCGATCATTCGGCACGGTAATAATCGTATCAACACGACTCACTAATTCTTCGTGTGCGCGATCCGCAATTATTTTTCGCTGCGCACCTTCAAACGAAAATGGTTTGGTCACCACAGCAACGGTCAACGCACCAATTTCGCGTGCGATATCCGCAACGACGGGCGCTGCGCCCGATCCGGTTCCACCGCCCATGCCCGCCGTGATAAAAACCATGTTTGCGCCTTTCAAAAGTTCACGAATTTCATTTTGTGATTCTTCGGCAGCGCGACGACCCGTTTCTGGATCCATGCCCGCACCAAGTCCGCGCGTTACCGTTTTGCCAATATTAATTTTATGTGGAGCGAGCGAATGATGGAGCGCTTGAATATCTGTGTTGAGTGCAACAAATTCAACGCCGCGAATTTTTGATTCGATCATTCGGTTCACTGCAGAATTTCCACCACCACCAACACCAACAACAACTATTTTTGCGGATGTCTCGAGAGCCGGTTTCACTTCAGGCATACATTTGAATACTATTTGTGTTCAATGCTCCGATATAAATAAACAGAGCGGAAAAGCTCTGTGTATAGAATACAGGAAAAGATATCCACTGGTCAACCTGATTTTGTCTCCCCCTCAAGAGACCATTCGGTTTGGAAACACCCAAACCTCCCTTGTTCCTCCGCGCATCCCCCATGCGCGAGATTAACTCGCGCGGCGATGCTTGTGCGCAGTCTCTTTCGCGGGAGACAAAATCAGGTTGGCGCATCACACAAAATTTTCCTGCATTCTATATCTTCAGATAAAAAAACGCACCCCCGATCACGTTGTGATCGTTGCCATTGAAGGCAGGGGTGGCAATAAACTAGAAGTGACCATGCTTTTGGAAATATTTTCGATTCTCCTCCACAACGTATGCTTCCATCATCAACAGGTGTTCCGTCCGGTACTTCGGATCAGTCGGCATATCAACCATATGGATAAGGAGTCCTTGCAGGGTCCGATTTCGAGGTTTTTGCTTGTGAATGTCCAGGTCACTCAACTCTTGCCAAGCGCCATTCAACAAGCGTTGAACAGCTTGCAAAAATTCGGGGCGTTGGTAGTGCTGGGATGCCACCATCTTGTGATTGGCAGCCGCAATGACGTACAGCACAAAGATTGCAACGGCAGCGCCGATGCTAATCCAGAGATGCTCGCGAAACAACACCATGGTGGTGAGCAAAGCGAGCACGACCGCACAGCGGACGTACGGATGGACGGAAAAATAGATCATGTTTTTCTCCCATTACTCGCACATCAGCCGAAAGTGGCCGTGAATTGTCGAGTAAGGTGATCCCCTGATGAGAAGCCACCAGAGAACCACGAAACTCGACAATTCTGTTCAAAACACAGCACGGTTATGCCAGTTTACTGAACGCAGAACTATAGCATGAAAAATAGGCTTTGTCAACCCGCGAACAGCGATTTCCGCTCAACAAAGCGGATACGGGAATGAATCACGCTCGTTATTACGACACATGGGTTGCCAAGCCTTCCTGAAAGAGACTGCGCACAAGCACCCCCGTGGGAGCTATGCTCACGCATGGGGGGTGTGCGGAGGAACAAACGAAGATTTGCGTGTGGCAAATCGAGAGGTCTCTTGAAGGAAGGTTTGGCAAACTATTTATGGTAATAGAGAGCGGATCCAGTCGCGGATATGCTTTGTCATCGACCCCGTGTCTTTTAACGAAGCCCCGATCGACGCGATCATCGACCCGCCAGCCCGACGTCCGCCACCGCGCCCACCCGACGACTGCGGCTTGTCCCCATCCGCACCCCACGCAACCAAACCAATCGCGCTCGCAAACGACAGGTCGTTAACTTTTTCCGACAAACTTGTGATGTCAATGGGATAGCCGAGCGCGGCAGGCAACCGCAACTCTTTTTTCGCGAGTTCAACGAGCCCATCCAAACGTGCGCCGCCACCGGTAAATAAAATTCCCGCAGGCAACAAACCGCTGCGCTCGATCGCGCGCAACTCCTTGTCAACTTTTCGAAAAATTTCTTCAACACGCGCTTCGATAATTTCCGCAACGTATTTTCGGTCAACAACTTCCTGTTCGGCCGCGCCGAGCTCTGCCAAAAAAATTTCTTCTTTGCGGCCGACGGCTTTTGGCAACGCCGTTCCGTATTCAATTTTAACTCGCTCAGCAACATCGATCGATGTACGGAGTCCAATCGCGATGTCCGATGTGATGTGCTCGGAACCGATTGATAAAATTGCCGTATGCAAAACATCACCCTCCTCAAAAATTGCAACGCTCGTTGTCGAGGCGCCGATGTTAACCACCGCAACACCCAACTCTTTTTGTCGATCCGTTGTCACCACATCCGCGCTCGCCAAAATAGTCAAAACCAACGAATCGATTTCAAGCCCCGCACGATGCACCACGCGAGAAATATTTTTTATCTGCGACGAAACACCTTGAACAATTTGCGCATCAACCTCGAGCCGAACACCGGTCATGCCCGTTGGATCTTTGATGCCCGATTGGCCATCAACCGTAAACGTCTTAGGAATTACGTGCAAAATTTCGTAATTAACCGGCGTCGCAACGGTTCGCGCCGCTTCAATCGCACGCGCAACATCATCTTCCGTAATTTCACCATCCGGTTTTGCGACCGCAACCACGCCTTTGCTTTGCTGCGACAAAATGTGGCTGCCCGAAATTCCGACAACCGCGTGTCCGATTTGGGCACCCGCCAATCGTTCAACACGCTCGAGACACGCAGACACCGATGACACCGCATCATCAATGCTCGTGATAATCCCCTTGTGAATTCCTTCGGCCGGAACTTCGGCGCATCCCAAAATTTGCAAGAGCTCGCCGTTGCCTTGCGAAACAATTTGTCCGACAGCAATACGCACGGCGGAAGAGCCGACGTCGATACCCGTGATGAGGGTTGCGCGCTGCGAAAATTTCATGAGACTATTGTATCACAAAAACAACAACGTGTGGAAAAAAAATAATCACACCAATCACCGCTGCGGTCACACTCATAATCAAAACCGCTCCCGCCATCATGTCTTTGATCGCGCCAACGTATGAATGCATGCGCGGTTTCACCATGTCAACGAATCGTTCCACAATTGTGTTCAATATCTCGAGGATTAAAACCATCGCGATCATGAGCGTGACAATCACGTATTCCCACGGCTTCAAATGAAACCCGATCATCAAAATGATGACGGCAAGCGCGCCAAAAACCTGAACTTGAAAACTTCGTTCTTCGCGCCACACCGTCGCAATCCCCCGCGCTGCAAACACAAAACTTTTTAAAAACGTGCTCATCGGTTTCATACAAAATGTGCCAAATATTTTTCTTGCAACCCAAACATAATTTTTTCGTCGCGCAATTTCATGTGATCATAGCCGAGCAAGTGGAGCGTGCCGTGAATCGTCATGCGCGCAACCTCCGCGTCATACGCGACCCCGACCTCGCGCGCTTGCGCTCGCAAGTACGAGCGACACAAAAAAATTTCGCCCCAATAATTTTCTTCGTGCGCTTCAAACGACAACACATCTGTCACACGATCTTTGCCACGATATTTTTTATTGAGCTCACGCATGCGCGCGGGGCCAACAAAAATAATTTCAACGCTCGACGCGCGCGACTGACCCTCGCATCGCAAAACATATTTTGAAATCGCACGCAATTTCTTGAGCTGCACCGCGCGAATCATAACGATGAATTCGTTGTCGTTACAAACTTAACGTCATCTTGCGCAACAATCGGTGTGCTTGCGCTCGCTGTTTTAAATGACTGCACCATCATTTTAAACGTCTGTCGATAATTTATCTCATCGCGACCCGCGACACCGTTGTACGTAAGCAAATACACATGCGCACCATCGGTTATGATCGCAACCAACCCATCTGAACTCATCAAACCCGAAACTTTAAATTTATTCACAAACGGTGTGTAGGCACTTAACGATTCATTCGGAAACGTTTTCGCGAACCACGCCGCGAATGGCATGTCCGTCGGAAATGGCAACACGCGCACATCAAAATATTCTTGTGTAATCGATGTAAACAACACTTCTTTTTTATCCTCAGCGACCGCTTGATCAATCCATGTGTTCGGATAATACAAGGAGTATTGATATTCAGAATTCGTGTACATCGTAACAAGACGAGCATCAATCAAACGCTCCGGTGTGACGCCGGCGGGATTATACAAATTAACAATTTCAGTCGTGTCCGGAAATGTATCATTGTCAGAGTCGGCCATTCCACCATTGGTCCCCCACAACTCTTCTTCGATGTCGGTCAAACCATCATTGTCACCATCGGTCGAATCCTTAAACGCATGCGCCGGAATCAAAAGTTCTGGCGCGGGCGGCGTTATCGCAATGGGCGTCGCCGTTGTTGTTGACGCGACGGGTTGCTCGACGACCGGTACAACAGGTTCTGGTTGGACGGCTACAACGGGTGGCGGCGGAACGGTCACCGCAACGGTAACTGGTTTTGATCGAATCGCAAACCACCACACACCGAACCCACCAACAACAAGCACGACTCCCGCAACGATGCCGGGCACAAGAAATGATTTGCGCGGCGGCGGCTGAATTCCCCGCGCAGCGCCGACAGCCGTCGTCGATGATTTTTGAGCAGTCGACGGAAGAGCGGCCGCGACCGATGTCGTTGGTTTTTGCGCAGCGGGTGTCACCGGAATTTCCGGCGGTGCAGGATTTTTCCCGCCATAAAATTCCATCGGAATCGTATGAATTGCCATCGTTGATGCGTTCGCGGCAGCAGCTTCTGAATTTTCAAGAACGTGATCTGACATACGAACCGATGATTAGTGTGCCTTGCCCGGACCTTTTGGATTAAACCCATTTAAAACTTCTTGGCCATCTGAAAATCCATCGGCATCCGTGTCTTTGTTGAGCGGATCAGTCCCCCAAATATTTACTTCCGCGCCATCGATGAGTCCATCCGCATCGGTGTCTGGATTATTCGCATCCGTTCCGCGTTTCAATTCTTGTTCATCGGTGAGACCATCATGATCGGTGTCTTTTTGTGAATCAACACTCGGCGAAGGCACTGCAGGTAAAAGTACGGGCACTTGCTGCTTGGCTGCTTCATCTGGCGTCGGAACTGCGGGCGGTTTTGCAACAACAGGCTGAATCGCATCAACGTCAATGATATCTTTGTTTTGAGAAGCCGGCGTTGGTTTTTCTGCTGGCGCCGCTGCGCGATCGCCGGCCGAAGCAGGAGCTGGGGTTGAAACAGAAGCCGGTACAGCAACCGTGTCCGATTTACGAATTACGAAATACCACACCGCAGCGCCTACACCACCAACCACCAACAAAATAACTGTCGCGATGACGATTCGCTTGAGCGCGGCGGGTTCATGCAAATCAGCACTCGGTTGCTCGGATGCAGATGCAGCGCCCATGGTCGTAATAAACGGATCCGTTGATGTACGGCTCAATTTCCCTGCGTCAAGCGCTGATGGCCCACCCACCGTTGTTTCGGGCGACGCATCCGCGTCCTGACTGCCATCAAAAATATCCGGAATCTCGTCAGACGCGGCGGGCAGAGAAACGGGTGTCGCTGGTTGTGAAACTTCTTCTTCGTCGAACATAGAATTTATTTTTTGAGTTGTTTTAAACGTTCAATCCTTTGTTGTTGTTCAGCATCCTGCTGTCGAATAACCGCGGCGACCCCATCTGACTCGCCCGACGAAAGGCTGTGGGCATTTTTCGGATCTGTCTTGAGTTGGACTTCCAAAAAATCATTAAGCCCGTCACCATCCGTATCGAAATTGCTTGGATCAGTTCCGATTTTTTTTTCCTCTGCGTCCGTTAGTCCGTCGTGATCGGAATCTTTTTGAACCAAATTTACAGAGGATGATCCATATCGGGAAGTAGTATACCAAATTAAACCACCAACGACGATCAAAATTAAACCAACGCCAGCAGCTATCTTGATTATCCTATGTGCTTCCAATTTTTTTTCCAAAATTTCGCTCATACATTTTAACCGCCGGGCAATGTGCCATTATCGATTTTATAATCATTATTTATTAGTTGGTTATAATTCTCAATCCCACCGGGCTGAATTGAGCCAGACCCAACAAACGTGAAGGCATTCCACACACTACCCATACCGAAAATGTCTGATGACGGTGAAAAACTTGCTATGTTTTTCCACTGACCAAGATTTGTTGGATCGTACTGATAAACCGTTATTTTATTGTCCGGTGTTATTGGTCGTGTTGGACTCTGATTTACAACCCGCACCTGATATGACGCATCGTAAAAAGCGCCGTTGTGTTTTCGAATTGTAAGGATATGACGCGACGACGGTTCGTGAATTTTACCGCTTCCAAAAGCATCAAACGCAAATACACGATCATACTCGGCGTAAGGCCCATCACTCACGCATCCTGCAGTCATTTCACGCTCGTCATAATTCGTCGTAACCACAAACTTGCTCAAACCCGCAGGCTTACATGCACCAACCAAGCCAGCGCCCCCCAACCAACGAATGTTGTATGAGTTGTTGCCGGCCGGGAAAACACTCGTTGATGCGCCCACTTTGTTTTCCATTACTAACCACAACTCACTCTTGTCTGGACCATCAAACACAATACGCAAATCACCAGCCGCACCCTGCGGTTTAACATCAATCAGCGTATCAGCCGCCAGCTCCGTTGGAGTTGTAAATACTTTTTTTGCTATTTGATAGTCAAACGCACCTCCAATAAAATCCCCAAAAATCTTTTGCTCAAACGACGTTAAACTACCGACATCGGGGCTGTTGTCGATATTGACTTGATAGTGTCTATTTCCTGAAATACATGCTGCGTTGCCATCAAAGGCAATGGCTAAACTCTTAGTGGTAGTTTTATTTGATTGAACTAAGGGTCCAACCGCCTGAAAAAAATGACGGGCAGGGTCTTCCGGATTTTTTGCAAACTCATCAACAGGATCACCTGTTTTTTGGATACGGTGCTCGAGCACATCAACACCAGAAACTCCCGGCAGCCAACCGAGCGTTTTATCGGTCAACATGATTTTCGGAACTATGGCACCATTCGCCAATAATTGAGTTTGCGTCAAATCGTTGATAACTTGTGTGTATTTTGTAGTGTTAATCGCACAACTCATACACATACCTCCATTGTTTTTGTTAACGGTACATGATTCTGTACAGCTAAACGTATTGTAGTCAAACATCTTTGCATCACACACATTAGTGAACGCTAACTTGTCGCATGTTTCAGGCCCACCAACTGCGCCATCTCCGCAAAATCCACCCGTCACAAAACCTTTTTTACAACTCGCAGTACAATATTGGCAAGAATTTGCCTGGCCATACGACGGCACGCACGCAAGCCCATTTCCGGCAGCGCCCAAATCACACTCCTCGCCGCTTGATGGATCGGCAACGCCGTCGCCACACCCGACGGTCGCAGCTTTTGGCGCGTCTGGATTTTGATCACACACCGGCTCAGGTTGATTATTTTTTCCGGGCACCATTGGCTTAACCCATGTACAAGAATTTTTATCGCATTTTTTTGTACACGCAAAACTCGGCACCGTCGGGGTCATCCCCGGCTCATCACCATCACACTGTTCACCATCCGCCGCATTCACCACGCCGTCTCCGCAATATGAACCAGTTGCTTTACAATTCCAATTACACGAATCCTGTTGGTTGTGTGCATATTTTGTTCCAACAGGCGGCTTTATACATTTTGTGCTACCCGGACAATTATTGTTATTGATACATGACAATTCGGAATACGATTCGCACGAACCAATACTTTCTTTCGTCACACACAAACCACCAATCGTCACTGGTTTCTGAGGATCAAATGGTGTCGCAATACTTCGCGTTCCATAAATCGAATCATGCGCAACCACATGCGACGCAGGATCAAATGTAATCGACTCAACGTGATCACCAACGATATTACAACGAACACCTAATTTTTTATCATCGGTCCCCAAATAATCCAGGACAAAAACTCTTCCATTCGGCGTCCCAATATCGCACACCTCGCCCTTGTCGATTTTACCGTTTCCACATGCGCCGAGCGGATTCGTCAACGTGCAGTCCGCGCCACAATGGTTGTACTGTCCATTATATTTTGCGCCGTCGTCACATTGTTCTGCGGGCGATTGAATTACCCCATCGCCACACAAATTTTGACACTGAAGTTTTTCGAACTGGCACGATGCGCTGCACGACGCGATAAACGATCCATATTTTAAACATGCTTGTGCATCAACGCCAGAAACCGCAACACCCGGAGGGTCACATTGTTCGCCGGCGCCAAGCGCGCCATCGCCACAAACGGTCGCGGCAACCAACGGCTGATCCACACAAAAATCATTCACGATTTTTGTTTTAACATTCGCATTCCATTCGCCCTGCCACGATGTTTGCGCACTCGGTTCTTGTTCAAGCGGAATCCCAAGCGCGTAATCCGAGCCGCTCGAAATTGTTCGATAATGATACACCGACGATGACGGCGAGCACTGATATTTTTTCGACTTCACACTCCAACACGTTTCCGGATCTGCATCTGCCGCGCACGCAACATACGCGTTTGTCGGATCAACAATCGTTGCGATACCGAGCTGTCCCATGAACGACGCCCACGACGGCCACTTGCTCGAACTCAAACCCGGAATAAACGTATCTTTCGGAATGATCGGATACAAACCCGCAAACGCTTTTGCTTTATCAATCGCCCGCACCATCGTTGACGCGTCAACAATGCGCTCCATATCGCGACGAAATTTTGACTGCGCCACATTACACGACAACTCTTGCGCCATCACACATTTCGAACCAAGACAATTAAAATTATCGACGCATGAAATGTTCGGATATTTTTCGCACGTTCCGATCGGCAAATTTGTTTTACAAATATTTGTCAGGGTTGTACCTGCGCTAAACTTGTCCGACCCATCATAAACATTACCATTCCCATAAACATAATTTTTTCCCGTCGGCGTCGCGGTACCCGTCGCTGGATTGATTATTACTTCAGGGTAATTTCCTTTTGCATTGGGCGAGCATGTCAATCCATAAAAACTACCGTTCGTTTCAAGATATGTTTGTCCAAACGTCAATCCGCCCGCGGATTTCGGCGCTTTCGCAATTCCACACTGACTATCGAGCGTACACATTTTGTTGATCGGCGCCGCCCCGCTGTAACAAAGCCCCACATCATTTACATTTTTGGCAAACTGCATTCCCGCAATGATCTGATCAAAAATTGAATGCATATCTTCGGATGCATCGTTCGACAAACTCACGACCAAAATATTGCTGAATTGCTGCATCGGTTTGCATGATTCACATCGATTACCAAATCCAATATACACCGTGTCACCGGCACGAACCGCATGAAAACCATCGACATCAATTTGCGTAACGTCACCCTTAAAACCTTTTTTGTAAAACCACTCAAGCGGTGAATATTGTTTAAGATTTTTTTCGATACGAAAACCAATCGCACCGCCACCGTTCGGATCAATCAAACGGAATGAATCGAGCGTTGTAAAATTTGTGTTATTTGGATCGATATCGCTCAACGCATCCTTGATCGTAACCATCGCAGGCAACACAATCTTTTCAGCCGTACGACAATACCAGAAACTGAAGTTGTGCGATGCAAGCGTTGATTTAAGCGCTGACTCATTTTCTGGAAACCACGGCAGTTCACAAAGCGTTGCCTCAACGTTCGCGGCACTCGCAACAGTTTTACCGACCGAGCTCGGCTTAATAATTGTGTCCGTTGTGACCGTTGCAAGCGCGGTCACCGTCGTTTGTCCATTAAGTCCACCCGGAATAATTTCAGGCGTTGCACTGTTAACAGCGGCATCTTTGAATTTAACGACTTGCAAATTATTCGAATACCATTGCCAGCTCCAATCATAAACCGATTGAATGGATGAAATCGGCACGAGCGTATTCCCCTGCATACTCATGCCGTATGCAGCCATTTTTTACGCATCACTTTTCTTTGTAAAAATCGTATCTTCAGGAA
>JAHFHU010000026.1 GCA_023246755.1 Candidatus Magasanikiibacteriota bacterium | reverse complement strand
GTTTTTCTCATCGCGTTATATCGGTTGCCTGGCGTGCTTGCGGGGATTGCACTCGTTGTGTATTGCGCGATCGTTCTTGCGGTGTTCAAATTTATTCCGGTCACGTTGACGCTTGCGGGAGTCGCTGGTTTCATTCTTTCGATTGGAATGGCCGTTGATGCAAATGTGCTGGTGTTTGAGCGAACGCGTGAAGAGTTGGCAACAGGAAAATCACCAAGCGCGGCGCTCGAAGAAGCCTTCCCGCGCGCATGGAATTCAATTCGTGATTCCAACATGTCCAGTTTGATTACCTGTGGCATATTGTATTGGTTCGGCTCAAGTATCGTGCAGGGTTTCGCACTCACGCTCGCGATCGGTATTCTCGCAAGTTTGTTTAGTGCGATTACGGTTACGAGATTATTACTTCGATATCTGGCGCCACTTCTCAAAAATAAACCCGAGCTGTTTGTGCAGCCAAAAAAATCTTAATTGTATGTTTTCAGTTGTTAAGACGAAAAAAATCTGGTTCTCTGTTTCGGGAATTCTTTTTGGACTTTCAATTCTTGCAGTTGTCGTTTGGGGCTTTAAGCTCGGGATTGATTTTACCGGTGGCTCGCTCGTTGAATTTAGTGTGACGGGTAATCGTGCTGAGGCAACCATTATTGCGGATGCGCTCCAGCCAGTATTGAATGATAAGCCGCAAGTTCAGTCATTGGGTGAAACCTCTTATATCGTTCGTACAAAATTTATCGATGAGGCAAAGCACCAAGAAATGTTGTCAGCAATCAAAAAAATTCCGAAGATGGGGGAGATTCATGAGGCGCGTTTTGAAACGATTGGTCCAACGGTAAGTTCTGAATTACAGCGTCGCGCGGTTTGGTCTATTTTTATGGTGCTTGCGGCGATTATTATCTACATCGCATGGGCGTTTCGACAGGTTTCATTTCCGCTACCGTCATGGAAGTTTGGTATCGTTGCGGTCGTCGCGCTTTTACACGATATCTTTATTCCCGCGGGAGTTTTCGCATTCCTCGGCCATGTTGCGAACTATGAGGTTGACACATTATTTGTCACCGCGATGATGACGATTCTTGGTTTTTCCGTGCATGATACGATCGTGACGTTTGACCGTGTGCGTGAACATCTGAAGTTCACCCCTAAGGCAGATTTTCCAGAACTTGTTGATAAGTCCGTGCGAGAAACCTTCGGCCGTTCGATCAACACGTCGTTCACCGTGCTGCTTGTGTTGCTCGCGGTTTACTTTTTTGGAGGCGAATCAGTCAAACATTTCAATTTGGTTCTGATAATTGGTGTGGTTGCAGGTACGTACTCATCGATTTTCATCGCTTGTCCACTTCTTGTTGTCTGGAATAAGCTTGCACGCAACACCGCTTAGCAGGTATACTGGATGCACTTGTTTTTATGAGTGCACTCGCTCTTGTCGTCACAATTTATTACGTAGTCATCGGATTAGCACTCATACTATTGTTTGGTTTTTGGATGATCACCCGTAAAAAAGAGGATGATATTTGGCGTTGGATTTTGTCATTGATTGGCGGGCTGATTTTTTCCACCGTTTTTTGGATCGCGTATTGGCTTGGATCGCATGGTGCGTGGCAATTGATCCCACTTTTTGTCGTCGGAATTATTATCTGGTTGTGGATTTTTTTCTCGCACAGCACACAGTCGAAACTTGATAAATCCGTTTTTGCGGCCTTTGGGGTAATTGCGCTTGGTATGATTATGTTTGGCGGATATACATCGGGTGGTCGTGATTGGTGGTTTATGTCGATCCCGCTTTACATCATCGGCATTCAGATGCTCCACCATATGTTTGTACCAGACTAGTCTATGGATCTTTTTTTTATTCTCGACTATTTTAATCATCAGCTGGCAATCGCGGCACAGTCCCCGTGGGATGCAATTTTTGTTTTTGCCTTGCACGGGGGTTGGCTCATTTTATTTTATTTCTTTTTTCATATTGGATTTGAATTGTTGCATGATCGTGAGCAGGGTGTATTCGCGGGGAATATTGAATTTATTTGGCTTGCGATCAACATCCCAAAATTAAATGAACAGACGCCGCGTGCAGTTGAGAATTTTTTTACACACCTTGCGGGCGCACATGTTACGCAAGATTTGATTGAAAAATATTTTTTGGGTGAATTGCAACCGTGGTTTTCTTTTGAAATTGTTTCGATTGAAGGCTATCTTCAATTCGTGATTTACACGCCAAAAAAATTTCGTGATCTTGTCGAAGCGTCGATTTACGCGCAATATCCGGATGCAGAAATTGTTCAGATCACGGATTACACGCTGGGCAAGCCGAAAAAATATCCTGATTCAGAGTATGATATGTGGGGCTCTGAATTTACGCTCGCCGCGCCAGAAGAATATCCGATTTTAACGTATCGGGAATTTGAACATTCGGTTACCAAGGAATATTTTAAAGATCCGATGGCTGCGATGCTTGAAACCATGTCACGTATCGGCAAGGGCGAGGAATGTTGGTTTCAGATTTTTGTCCAACCAACGGGGAAAGATTGGCAGAAACGAGTCCAAGCAAAAGCTGCCGAACTGACAACTGAATTGGTTGATTCGCGCGCGACGCCGGAGCATCCATTTCCATTGCTTCATAAAGGTGAGATGGGATTGGTTGAGGCGGTTTATCAAAAAGCGACGAAGGTTGGATTTAAATGTAAAATACGCGCGGTCTATATTGCAAAAAAGGACAATTATAACGCAAAGCGTGTGCAATATGGGATTGTTGGTGCGCTCAAACAATTTTCGCGTGATGATTCTAACGGGTTTAAGCCGCTTTACTCACTCACCGGTGTGACGGGCCACTATCTTTTCAAAGATTTTCAGAAAAACTTGCGAAAGAACGCGTTGTTTGTCGCATATCAAAATAGAAGTGGATCGCGTGGAGGTAATCGGTTCATACTTAATGCAGAGGAACTTGCGACCTTGTGGCATTTTCCGATCGCGCATTCCGTTCGTGCGCCATCACTTTCGCACGTTATGGCGAAGCGTGCTGAGGCGCCGGGTCTTTTGCCGCTCGAAACTGAATTTTTTGAAACAGCGCCGGATAAAGTTGTGGTGGCGCCCAAGAAAAAAAATCGTCTTGAACATATGCGTGCGCAGGAACACGCCGAGAACATGCATCGTGGTACGCCGCCGCCTAATTTACCGACTGAATAACTGAAAATCCTATGCAAAAGGTTTCTTCCGACATCAACATTTTTGCACAGACTGATTTTCGTAATTCAAATAAACGTTTTGGAATTAAGATCGATGATCGTCGTCGACACATGTATATTATCGGTAAGACCGGCATGGGAAAATCGACGCTTATTGAAAATATGGTCGTCAACGACATATTGGCGGGCCACGGAATTGCGCTCATCGATCCGCACGGTGACATGGCGGAAAAAGTTTTGGATTTTGTTCCGCCCGAGCGCGTTAAAGACGTTGTTTATTTTAATCCGGCAGATCTTGAACATCCGCTCGGATTTAATATTCTTGAAAGTGTGTCTGCGGATCATCGGCATCTTGTTGCCGCAGGACTCATGGGTGTGTTTAAAAAAATTTGGCCTGATGTGTGGAGTGCGCGCATGGAATATATTTTGAACAACACAATTTTAGCGCTCCTCGAATGTAATAATACGACGCTGCTCGCGATCAATCGCTTACTTGCTGACGCAAAATATCGTAAGAGCGTTGTTGCGCGCGTGACGGATCCGGTAACACGCGCTTTTTGGGTTAATGAATTTGAGCGATATGACGAAAAATATCGTCGTGAGTCTGTCGCCGCGATTCAAAATAAAATCGGACAGTTCATGAGTGCTTCAATTGTTCGTAATATTGTTGCGCAGCGCACCTCAACATTTAACGTGCGCTATTTGATGGACAACAAAAAAATTTTTATCGTGAATTTGTCGAAGGGGCGTATCGGCGAAGACGCGTCGCGCTTGCTCGGAGGCATGCTCATAACTAAAATTCAATTGTCGGCGATGGAACGTGTTGATATTGCTGAAGAAAAAAACCGTCAAGATTTTTTTCTCTACGTTGATGAGTTTCAAAATTTCGCCACAGAAAGTTTTGCGGGAATTTTGTCAGAAGCGCGCAAATATCGTTTGAGTTTGGTGATGGCGCACCAATATGTTAAACAGTTAGATGAAAAAGTTGCCGATGCAGTTTTTGGTAATGTCGGCAGTATCATCTCATTTCGTATCGGAGCAGACGACGCGGAAATGCTTGAAAAAGAATTTAGCCCGATTTTTTTAATTGAAGATATCGTAAATTTACCAAAATTTCATGTGTATCTTAAACTCATGATTGATGGTATGGCCTCTCAGCCGTTTAGTGCTGCAGCTTTGGGACCGATCGACGCGCGAACAGGTTCGACGGCTGCGGTCGTTGCGGAATCGCGAGCGGCATATGGTGTATCACGCGCCGAAGTTGAAGAGCGCATTCGCATTTGGAGCAATGGACTTGGCGAAGAAGATTTTATTGATGCGATTCAAGAAAAGACCGAAGCGATTGCGCGAGAAACAATCGCTCATGTGCATCGTGAGCCGATGCCGATAGAGATGCCATCCACGCAACCTCCACCAGCACCAAAAAAGGAAAAAATTCTTCCGCCACCGAGCGCTTGGTTTGCGGCAAAATGTGATCGATGTGGCACCGACACAACCGTCCCATTTCCACCTGATGGAAAACGTCGTTTATATTGCAAGGATTGTTATAAATTTCGTCATGAAGATGAGGCGGGCCCGACGGCTGCTGTTCTGCCGACCAATAATTCAAGCTCGACTAGTTCAGATGTAGCCGCGTCGAATCACAAACGCAAACGTCGTCGAAAAAAGAAAACCGGCGGTCCGGGCGATGCGTCAGTTGAATATGCACGTGAATCTTGATCAGAATATTCCTGATTTTTTGCGTGCACACACGGTGCATGTTTATGGTGGAACCGGTGCGGAAGGATCGGCGATTATCACATGGCTTCGTTCAATCGACCATGAACATATCATCGCGCATGATTTTTCTCCAACTATCGACGACCTACTCATTGAATGGCGTCGCGTGCATGAGGGTGCGTCGGATGAAGATGAACGGCAATTTAAAATTTTGTGTAGCGATTCGAATATTCGTTGGCAGCTCGGTTTGGATTATGCAACGCCGCCCGGCGAGCATGATATTTTTTTTGTGACGCAGTCGTGGTTTCGTTATGGCGCAAATGATTTTTTAAAAGTTTATTTTGCTGCCACAAATCGCGCGGTGCTTCCCGAATATCTTGATCGTGTCTGGACGTTGACGCGACTATATTTTGCGTTGTTCAAAGGAACGCTCATTGCCGTCACCGGATCGGATGGAAAAACAACGACAACTCGGATGATTGGGTCTATCATGTCTGTGCATGCCGCGGAAAAAAATGTTGTGTGCATCGAAACGGGAAATGATCGGGCGCATGCGCAATCGATTTCCGCTATTGCTGCGTGTGGGCCGCGCGATTTTTTAGTGTTGGAGATCAGTGATCGGCAACTTTCATGTGGATTTCAACTCACGCCCGACATAGCTGTCGTTACCAATGTGACACCGAATAAGCACATGGATGACTACGGTGGTTTTGATGCATATAAAAATATCAAGGGAAATCTTTTACGATTTCAATCAAAACAGCATCACGCGATTTTGAATGCGGATGATGAGACGACCGTAGATGCGCTGATTTCGATTGGCGCGGCGGCACGCGCATGGGTTTCGACGGTTCGTGCGCCCGAAGAAGGTGTGTGGTGTGATGGGAAAAATTTTATCAGAGTTCGACGGGGCGGTCTCCAGCAAAATTTAATGAGTGTCGCAGATTTGTCCGTTGTCGGAAAGCATAATTGGTATAATGCCGCCGAGGCGCTCCTTGCCACCGAACAAGCGGGTGTTTCGCCTGAAACCGCCACGCGCGCGCTCAAAACATTCGCGGGGGTTCCACATCGTCTGCAACAGATTCGTCGATGGAAACGGCTCATTTTTGTTGAAGATTCATCGGGTGGTAACCCTGCTAATATTCCCGTCACCATTCAAACGTTCAGCGCACAGCCGCTTGTTTTGATTGTTGGTGGGTATCGAAACAACCTGATGATCGATGAAATTATTTCGATAATTCACGCACTTGATAATCATTCTTCGGTTGTTGCTTTGCTTTTAATCGGACAGGTTGCGCCGCGTTTAAAATTGCTACTCGACGAATATTGCGAAAATTTTCGAGCAACACACATCGTCCATGATTTGCCCGGCGCCTTCGCGTGGATCACCGAGCACAGAGAATCGCTGACCGCGTCGCAAGAAGTTGTTGTGTGTATGACTCCGGGATTTGAAAGCTTCGATCAGTACAAAGATTATCGTGCGCGCGCCGAACATTTTATTCAGTTGGTGAATGATTTATCTGCATGATCTATGTTGACGGTTATAACGGGCCCCATGTTTTCTGGAAAATCGATCGAGCTGATACGGCAAGTTAACCGGCACAAAGTTGCGGGCAAGCGGGTGATCGTTTTTAATTTTAGCGGTGACAAACGATATTCGGGTACGGCAGAGGCAAAATCATTTGATGGACTTTCAACGTGGTCAATTCCAGCGGCATCCTGCGACGAAATATCCGCGCGGGTCGACGCTGAACATGAGGTTATTGTTATCGATGAGATTCAATTTTTTGATGATCCGACAATAGATTTGTTGCTTGAGTATGTTCAAAGTGGCAAGGAAGTTATTGTTGCGGGGTTGAACCTAGATTTTCGCGCAAAGCCGTTCATCTTTCGCGGGAGCACACGTACGATGGCAGATATAATGGTGCATGCGGATTCAATTTTTGCGCTTCATGCAATTTGCACTTTTAAAAATGGTCATATTTGTGGCGCGCCCGCAACTCGAACGCAGCGTTTGCGTGATGGACGGCCTGTCGCGGCTGATGATCCTGTCGTGCAAATCGGGTCACAAGAAAGTTACGAAGCGCGGTGTATTCGACACCATAGCGTTGCGCCGGTAACATCAGGAATATGAAATATTTTTATTGCGCAATTTTATTTTTTCTAACATTTTTTGCGACATCAGTCGATGCTGCAACGGGCCCGATTGTGTTTGTCAAAGAAAATAACTCCATCATCGCAAGTGAAGGTGCTGATTCACAATGGGCGCTTGCGTCAATTTCGAAATTGATGACCGCGCTGGTTTTGCAGGAGTTAAAATTGGATTGGAACGCGCCGGTTATTTTAAGAAGAGGAGATGAGGTAGGTGGTGCGCGACTGCGGGTATCGGTCGGTTCGCAATATCGGCGTATCGATTTGCTACATGCATCGCTGATGGGGTCAGCGAATAATGCGACGTATGCGCTCGCCCGAACGTCTGGTCTTTCGATGTCGGAATTCGTTTTGCGGATGAATCAGAGAGCGCATGAGCTTGGAATGAGTGGCACGCATTTTGTTGAGCCGACTGGTTTGAGCCCTGAAAATATTTCAACGGCCCGTGACATCGCGCTCATGATCGAGGCGGCCGAGCAAAATTTGCAAATCTCAGAAATTGGACGGAAATTGAGTTATACATTAACATCCATTGGTCGGCGTCCACAAAAACACACCATTAAAACGACTAATAAGTTGTTGCTGACGGGGTGTCATGTCATGCTCGGCAAAACCGGATTTATTTATGAATCAGGTTATAATTTTGCGGTGATGGGGCAAAGTCCGACAGGCGAATCGCGCACTGTCGTTGTCTTGAACGCGGTAACTATGTTGGACTCATTTAGGATTGCGCGTCAGTATGTCGCGCAGCAAAACTGAAGAAATGGTCTTTGTTGGCCTATCGGGCGGAGTTGACTCCGCTGTTTCAGCGTACCTTTTGCTCCAAGAAGGATATGATGTTCGTGGGGTATTCATGAAAAATTTTACAAAAATGGTGAAGAAAAATGGTGAGTACACGCCATGTTGGACCGCGGAGTGGTATGACGCGCTGCGGGTTGCAGCACACCTGAAAATTCCGCTTGAGCGGTGGGATTTTGAAAATGAATATCGTGCCGAGGTGTATGATTATTTCACGCGAGAATATGCAGCGGGTCGAACGCCGAACCCCGATGTTTTGTGCAATTCTGAGATAAAGTTCGGGGCATTTTTTGATCGTGCGCGCGCCTCGGGAGCGACTTTTATCGCAACGGGACATTATGCGCAAACCGACGGGACCGGAAAATTGTTGTGTGCTGCTGATGCGGACAAGGACCAAACATATTTTTTGCAGCAAGTTTCTCGCGCGGCGCTTGAGCATACAAAATTTCCTATCGGTCATCTCAAAAAATCTGACGTACGCGAAATTGCGCGTGCGGCGGGGCTTCCTGTTGCAGAAAAAAAAGATTCAACGGGCATTTGTTTCGTTGGTGAGGTTCCGATTAAGGAGTTGCTTGCCGAGCTGATTCATCCATCTGCGGGAAATATAATTACGTCATCCGGCGAAAAAATTGGAACGCATGACGGACTCGAATGGTATACCATCGGGCAACGTCATGGATTTGGGGCGACGGGCGGTGGCGCGCCGCTCTATGTCGTTGCTAAAAATTTTGCAACACACGAGCTTGTTGTTGGCGATGAACATGACGCGATGCTGTACACTCGTGATGTTCACGTACAGAACGTGCATTGGATTCATGCACCCGAGATCGGCGAAAAATTATGTGCGCGTTTTCGGCATCGTCAGCCGTTGCAAGAAATTTTTGAGTGGTCGTTTGCTGATTCCGGACAGCTCACGCTTCGTATGGCTGAACTGCAGCGCGCAATTACACCCGGACAATTTGCTGCGGTGTATCGCGCCCACGAATGTTTGGGGGGCGGCGTTATTGTCTAGTATGAAAACATGCGCGATTATCATCCCGTGCTTTAATGAAGCGTCGATTATTGGTTCCTCACTCATTCAGCTCACCGGTGATTTAGCCCGAATACAAAATATTCGCTGGCACATCGTTTGCGTGGATGACGGCAGCAGTGATGGAACCTCAGACATAATTCGTGGGTTTATATCGACTTTTTTGGCTGGTCAGAGCACAGTTCAATTGATCGTTTTAGAAAAAAATTCTGGTAAAGGCGCTGCCATTCAGGCGGGACTCCGCGCGTCCACGGCCGATATTTATGGATACATGGATGCGGATCTTTCGATAATTTATGCGACGGCGCTTGAAAAAATTATCGAGCTACTCCGCGTTAATGATTTGGTTGTGGGGCGGCGTATACAAAAATATGGGTCAGGCTACTCGATGATGCGTGCCGCTGCCTCACATGTATTTTCGTGGGTCGCTTTCAAATTTTTTAATATTCCTGCGCACGACGTTCAATGTGGTTTTAAATTTTTTACTGAACCCGCTAAAAAAATCGCGCTTGCGGTCACGCAGCCAAAGTTTTCGTTTGATCTTGAATTTTTGTCGCGCGCTCACCGAGCAAAAATTTCGATTGCAGAGATTTATGTAGCATGGCAACACCGTACACAGTCACGTGTTGAGTTTTTTGATGGCTTCTATTACATTAAAGATGCAGCACACGTTTTTTTTCGTCGGTAATTTTTATCCACAGGTGATTATGCTATAATCTTTCACATATGAAAAAATTACTCTCCATTTCGGCTACGATACTTTCACTCATGCTCGTTGGCGCTGGTTGCGGCGGCGCGGCTTCAAGTGGCCCGAGCGCATCAGCTGCATTTACTAAAGCAGGCATCACCACGTTCACCGCAAAAGACAAAACAGCGGCAGCTGCAACGCTTCTTGGCGCGGATAGCGCAAAATTGTCGAGCCTCACCGAATATAAATTTTCGGATGTGCCGAATTTGATTGTGATTGTGGGCGAAGCGAAAGACGCGAACGATGTGCCACGCATGGGCGACACGCTCGGCGAATCCATGAAAGCGCAGGCAGCCGCAGTAACGTATGAATATTCATCGCTCGGTGGGATGAAAGACGCGCACTGGTTTGGTTACGTTCTTGAAAAAGACGTTTCATTCGATGCAAAAGCGAAGATTTTAGGCGCAATTAGCCAATAAAATCGGTCGTTATCACAAAATAAGCCGCCCTGCTAACGGGGCGGTTTTATTGACGTTTGAGCTTTAAGCGTGTAATATCTTTTTCGGCTCCAACTTTGGAGATGTGAGGTTTGAGATGAGTGGTCTACCAGATTTACAAAATGCCACCCTGCGCCGTAATCAAATGGTGGTGATCCTTAGATTGCGTGATTACAGTTCAAAGATCGGATTGCCTTTTGACTCTTACGAAACGCTCGCGTACGTCGCTGGGATTCACATGGATGAGCGGGAATTCGGGCGTCATCACGAACGTATTGTTTTGCCTGAGAACTCCGGCGGATTTCGAGAAGGATTTCATGAATGGATTCAAGGTTGTTTGTGGAATTACACCGCAAGTTTTCAGCACAGCCTCTCTTTTTCGGAGATGTCGATCGCGGGCCATCTAGACCGTACCTTATTTTCAACCGAAACGAGGAAGTTGATCAAGGACTGGGAGCTCAAAACGGCCTTGGAAGTGGGCTGGCCGCCGAATCAGAAAACATGCGAGTCGTTTTGGAATCGAGTGAGTCGATGCATGACACGCTATCCCTGGTTTTACCGCGCGATCACGGATCAGGCATCCATCGCAACGATTCTGCTGCTCGCGTTCAACTCCGAAACAGCTGGCCAGTAGGCAACGCGCCGTTCTGTCGCCATCCGCACCATACATTGCTCAACGCGATGTGTTGTGCGGGATTTTTTTATTGACATTTTATATTCAAGCGCGTAGTATCTTCGTCGGCTCCAATTTTGGAGAAGTGAGGTTTGAGATGGCATCGGATGATCGAATGTTCAAACTATTGGTCGAGCTTGTCGATGTAGTTGTATCTGCGTGTGAATCGTGTGGCCTCCTCGTAGACACTCACGATATACAACGTGTTCTTAAGGCAAAGCTTCAAAATAAAGACCAACTTTTTGATTGTGCGACAATGGTTCCGTACTGCGGTGTAAGTTCGAAACCCGGTTGCTATAGGAGCGGACTTCAATATTGGATTGAGAACAATTTGTGGAGGACGCCAGACATCGCGTGTACGTTTGAAATGCAATGTCGCCATGCTTATTTTGAGCACATCCTCTTTTCGGAGGAGACGACGCAGGACCTCATGTGCTACGAGCTTCTCTGTGCTTGCTTGCGGGGTCAGTTGTTTAGGCGCGAGAGTCGAGATACATTCTGGCGTATATTCATCGAATACATGGAGAAGCATCCATACCTTTGGGAGACGGTAGAGGATCATCATAGATCTGTCAGTGATTTGCTGAAAAAGGTGCTGCGGGCGAACACAAACGCTCGTGTGTAGAAAGTCAGCAAGAAACCGCACCATACATTGCCAACGCGATGTATCGTGCGGGATTTTTTATTTTTGACCCTTCCGCGCATTTTT
>JAHFHU010000025.1 GCA_023246755.1 Candidatus Magasanikiibacteriota bacterium | reverse complement strand
GAGTGAGTCAATGCATGATGCGCTACCCGTGGTTCTACCGCGCGATTACGGATCAGGCATCAATCGCAACGATTCTGCTGCTTGCGTTCAATTCCGAGTCAACTGATTCATAGGCGCGTCTTCTGCAGCTGCACCGTCTTCCGCACCATACATTGCCAACGCGATGTCTGGTGCGGGATTTTTTTATTTTTGACCCTTCCGCGCATTTTTGGTAGACTGCAACCATCTATGGATTACCGAAAGAACTATCTGGATTTTTTTGCGAGTCGTGGGCACGCCATCCTTTCCTCGGCGTCGCTGATTCCGGAAAATGACCCAACCACGCTTTTTACTGGCTCGGGTATGCAGCCGATGGTACCGTATTTGCTTGGTCAAACGCATCCGAACGGCACGCGCCTCGCTGATTCTCAAAAATGTTTTCGTTCGGGCGACATTGATGAGGTGGGGGACAATCGCCACACAACTTTTTTTGAGATGCTGGGCAATTGGTCGCTCGGCGATTATTTTAAACAGGAACAAATAAGCTGGATGTGGGAGTTTTTGACGCGTGAAATCGGGCTTGATCCAGCGCGGCTGTACTTTACCTGCTTTCGGGGAAATGAGGCCTTGGGAATTCCACGTGACACAGAATCCGCGGAGCTTTGGCAGAAATTATGGGGCGATGGCGCCGCAATTATTGATTTTTCAGAGCGTGACGGGATGCAGGGCGGTCGGATTTTTTACTACGATGAGAAAAAAAATTGGTGGAGCCGCAGTGGCGTGCCGGGGAATATGCCAGTCGGCGAGCCGGGAGGCCCGGACACCGAAATGTTTTACGATTTTGGCGGGGGACTTGGTTTGCACGAGGGGTCTGCGTGGGCGAGCGCGCCATGCCATGTGAACTGCGACTGCGGGCGTTTTGTTGAAATCGGCAACAATGTGTTCATGGAATATGTGAAAACGCAGCAAGGATTTGAGCAGTTGCCACAAAAAAATGTTGATTTTGGCGGCGGCTTGGAGCGTCTCGCCATGGCGGCGGAAAACGCACAGGATATTTTTACAACGGGGTTGTTTGCCGAGCTGCGCAGCGCAATTGAATCATTGAGTGGGAAAACGTATGGCGCGGTGCCGAGCGAAACCTACGCGTTTCGCGTGGTGATGGATCACATGCGCGCTGCGACATTTTTAGTGTGTGATGGCGCGGTGCCGAGCAACAAAGATCAGGGGTATTTCACGCGCCGCCTCATTCGTCGTGCGGTCCGTTTCGGTCATAAACTTGGCATCATAGAAAATTTCGCTGAAACTGTTTCGCGTGCGGTCATTGCGGCGTATGCAAGCGCTTATCCTGCTTTGCGGCTGCACGAAGAAAAAATTGTGGCGGATTTTGTAAAAGAAGAGCAAAAATTTCGTGCGACACTTGAAAAAGGATTGAAAGTTTTCGAAAAACAACTCCAAGAAATTGCGACTGATATTTCTCGGATGACCGGACAGTGGTTGTTTGATTTTTATCAGAATTTCGGGTTTCCGTTCGAGCTGATTATTGAGGAATTAAAAACGCGCGATATATTAATTTCTGATGAAGCGTTCAAAAAAATGTTCGCGGATTTTTCGGTAGTGTTCGAAGCGCACAAAAATCTTTCGCGTTTGGGCGCAGAGCAAAAATTCAAAGGTGGCCTTGGTGACCAGAGTGAAATTTCTGTTCGCTATCACACGGCGACGCACCTGCTGCATGCGACGCTGAAAAAAGTTTTGGGACCGCACGTTGAGCAAAAGGGGAGCAACATCACGCCTGAACGCATGCGATTTGATTTTTCGCACACGGAAAAAATGACCCCAGAGCAAATTACAGAAACTGAAAATCTTATCAACGCGGCAATCGCCCGAGATTATCCCGTAACGTTCGAAGAAATGTCTGTGGACGCGGCGCGCGAAAAACAAGCGATCGGGTTATTTGGCGATAAATATGGTGAGCAGGTGAAAGTTTACACGGTTGGTGATCCGGCAACAACAGCAACTGCAGATCCGTCAGCACCAACATTTTCTCGAGAAATCTGTGGCGGCCCGCACGTAACGCACACGGGCGAAATCGGCCATTTCAAAATTTTGAAAGAAGAGTCGGTGTCGGCCGGCATTCGTCGAATTAAGGCGGTCGTTGAATAACCTAAATTATATGATCACCCACGCACGGCGAGTCACACGATGGGTTATCGATGAGCGCACTCGCATCGTGCGTTATTTAATCAGCGGATTTTCGGCGGCCGGTGTTGATGGTATCGTGTACCTCGCGCTCACGCGTTTTTTTCATGTACAATCCTTCAACGCAAATTTTTTTAGTGTGCTCGCCGGTGCGTCGTGTGCATTTGTTGCAAATAAATTCTGGTCATTTCAAACGAGAGTTAATACCGCAACGCAAGGGAGACGCTTTGTCACGCTATTTATTTTCAATTATTGTTTTCAGCAAGCGGGTTTCTTTGTTGCAGTTCATTATCTCAGGTTGTATGATTTGGCCGCAAAAGTTTTAATTATCGGTATCATGGTTTGCTGGAATTTTTTACTGTATAAATATTGGGTATATGCCGTGGAGCGGTGAACATCCACAGGTCAGTGTCGTGGTGCCGGTTTTTCGCAAAGCCGGAACTGTGCGTGCGTTACTTCAAGAATTTGAACTATTTATTAGTTTTTCATCGATCGATTGCGAACTTATTATCGTTGATGATGGGTCGTCAAAAAATATTTCTGACGAACTTTTTTTGTTCGCTGCAGAACGTGAGGCTGTTCGTTATATTAAACATGAGACAAATCTCGGCAAAGGTCGTGCCATCGCTGATGGAGTTGCGATTGCTGCTGCGCCCATAATTGTATTCACGGATGTTGACATGTCATATAGTCCATCCTTTATCGAGCATGTCTATGCACGATTTAATTCAGACCCGCGGGTACATTTTATTGTCGGTTCGCGGCGACATCCCGAATCTGATATCAAACTTAATTATAATATTCCACACCGCATCACATCGTGGTGTTACAACATGCTTGCGCGTGTTGTGGTCGGAATGATTTTTTCTGATGTGCAGTGTGGAATAAAAGCATTTCGTCGTGATGCCGCACGACTTTTATTTTCTGATTTAACGGTGGCGCGATTTGCATTTGATTCCGAAATTTTTCTGCGCGCAAAAAAATATGGGCTTCGTTTTTACGAAATGCCCGTGGTGTATCAGCGAATAAAAAGCACACCGCATTGGATCATTTCAAGCGGAGTAAAAATGATTATTGATCTCTGGTATTTATATGCGACATCTCGCGCGCACCGTTCGAAAACATAGCCCGCTATTTTTTGCGCTCATTATCATTCTGAGCGCATATGCTACAAGCCTGCGCACAGGTTATTTTGCTGATGATTTTGATTATGTCGTTCGCATGCGTATGGACGCGCCGTCGTTTTTTAATTTAGCAACGAATAACACAGACGGAACACGTGTTGGGGGATCATGGCGGCCGCTCACTTCGATGAGCTATGCGCTGACGATGTCATACGGACAGGGCCCGATATTTAATCATGCGATTTCGCTCGCGTTGTATGGTGCGATTCTCATCGCGCTGTACGGATGCATTCAGAAAATTTTTGTTGCGTATGGATCTCGATATGCTGCGCTGATAGTATTCGTGATCGGTCTGATGCCGATTCATGCAGAACCGGTCGTGTGGATCGCTGCCCGTGCAGATTTACTCGCTGCGTTGTTCGGTGTATCTGCGCTTTATGCGTGGCTCGCGAAGTGGCGGTGGGCAAGCATCCTGTGTTTAGCGCTCTCACTTTTGTCAAAAGAAGTCTGGATTTTTTTTGGGTTCGCGATGATATTATTTTCACCCGGCATCAGCGAAACACGACGCGAGCGAATTCGTTGGTGCATCACACTTTTCGTGGCGACGAGCGCGTGGTTTATTGCGCGATTTCTCGTCACCCGATACACCATTCGCGGCTACAGCATCACCGATGGGCAAAATGTTTTTGGCATCCGGCACATCGCAAATGAAATTATCAGCTTTTTTTTCGGCAGTTGGAATTTCGGCATCCTGCAGTCCGGCCTTGTTAGGTTTGCACAGCTCCACTGGTATATTTTTTTAGCGCTCGTGTGTGGGCTTGCGGTGTATGCATGCATAAAATTTAAAAATGATCGCCGGTTCGTATTTTTGTCGAGCATGTTTGTATCACTACTCGCGCCGATTATTATGCTCGGCGTTCCGTTTGTGCGTCCGGAATCATCCGTTGCTGAACAGCGCTATTGGTTTGCGCCCAGCATTTTTTTCGCACTCCTTTTTTTTCAAGCCATTGGCCGTCTGCGAATTAAATTTCACTACGCCATCATTACGATTTTCGTCATCGGCGGCCTGATCGGTACACGGTTTAATGTTGCGCTCTATGCGAGTGCTGCAAAATATCGCGATACGATTTTGTCCGGTTGGCAAAAAAATGGCCGCAGCGATGCGACTGTTTTCCTGCTTCCTGATTCATGGTACGGCGTGCATCTATTTGCGTCGCCATTTTTTGAGCGTGCGCTCGCGTTTAATCAGCTGCCACAGCCGCGCGAAGTATCTTTGTGGTATCAGTGGTGCACACGCTTTTGCGAAAATTCGCCGATTAAGTTTTCGTCAGTTGCCCGGGGGCGAGAGTTGCGCGCGGTTGACCCACGGATTTTTTCTGCTGGATCGCATGGCCTCAGATATGATATTATCGTCCCAAATGTGGGTGCAGCGACGAGTAGTACACATCTGTATTGGACGGGCGCCACATGGACGGAGGGTGTGGAAAACGCAAAACCAAAATAATTGGCTTATTTAAGCGATTTTTTGATTAAAATCGAAATAAAAGTGCGCTATTGACATAAAATTTGGTTCTCGATATACTAATGCCACGGTTTTTATGCCCACTGAATCAGCCTCATCCAGTAAAGATGTTATCGAGTTTCGCGGCGTTATCGAAGAAGCGCTGCCGGCTGCTAACTTTCGCGTCAAATTGGAAAATGGACACACAGTCATCGGTCACATCGCGGGGAAACTTCGCATGAACCGAATTCGATTGATGCCCGGCGATGAAGTCCGCATTCAACTTACTCCGTACGACCTCACGAAAGGACGCATCGTTTACAGATTTTAATTCACGATCCACATGAAAGTCAGAGCATCCGTCAAACCAATGTGTAAAGATTGCATCGTCGGCCGCCGCAAGGGCCGCGTTATCGTTACCTGTAAGACTCCAAAACATAAACAACGTCAAGGTTAACCTATGGCACGAATTGCAAGCGTAACACTCCCCAACACGAAACGTATCGACGCAGCTTTGCCATATATTTATGGTATTGGTTGGACAAAATCAGTAGAAATTTTAAAGGCAACCGGTGTGAGCCCTGAAATTCGCGTAAAGGATCTCACCAACGATCAAATTGACACACTTTCAAATTACATCAATCAGAATTTTAAGGTTGAGGGTGATCTTCGACGCGAGGTACTCGGAAATATCAAGCGTTTGAAGGAAATTAAATGTTTTCGTGGCAATCGTCATGCGCGCAGTCTTCCTGCTCGCGGACAACGCACCAAAACAAACAGCCGTACCGTTCGTGGAAATAAGCGCTCGACGATGGGTTCTGGTAAGAAGCCTAAGGGCATGTTGAAGTAATATATGGCTGAAGTAAAAAAAGAGGCTAAAAAAGAAGTTAAAAAAACAGTAAAGAAGGGCAAAAAGAAAACGATTCAGGCAATTCCAATCGGAAATGTTTGTATTCAAGCAAGTTATAACAACACAATTGTGACGTTTACGGATCCAACGGGCAATGTGCTCGCGTGGAGCAGCGCGGGGCAATGCGGCTTTAAGGGGCCAAAGAAAGCGACTCCGTATGCGGCAGGTATTGTTGTAAAGGCTGCGGCTGAAAAATTGATTCCGTTTGGCACAAAGGACGTGGTTGCATATATCAAGGGTATTGGTATGGGCCGTGAAGGCGCGGTCCGTGCATTACAAGCAAATGGCCTCAATGTTTTAAATATTAAAGATGTTACTCCGATTCCCCATAATGGCTGTCGTGCGCGTCGCCCACGTCGTGTCTAATCTGAACTTCTATGCGTAATACAGGACCAAAATGTAGAAATTGCCGCCGTGAAGGCACAAAACTCTTTTTAAAGGGTGCTAAATGCTTTACGTCAAAATGCCCGGTCGCTCGTCGTCCATTCGCGCCGGGTGTTCATGGTCCCTCACAAACACGGGTTAAGTTGACCGGTTTTGGAACGCAGCTTCGCGAAAAGCAAAAAGCTAAGCGTTTGTACGGCTTGCTTGAGCGCCAATTTAGCAATTACGTTTTGAAAGCAAGTTCAACGAAGGGGAATACGGGTGAGATGCTCCAGCAACTTCTTGAGACGCGTCTTGATAATGTTGTGTATCGCTTGGGCCTCGCGGAAAGTCGCGCAGCGGCACGTCAAATTGTGACGCATGGCCACGTGCTCATCAACGGCGCAAAACTCGATATTCCGTCATATCATGTTGAAGTTGATGATATTGTCACGTTTGATAAAGATATTACGGTTCAGCTTGAAAAACGATCAGAAATGATTGCAAAGGCAACACGACCTGCGTGGCTCGATTACGAAACAAAATCAATGACCGGCCGCGTTTTGTCTAAACCACAAAGCAAGGATATGGAAACGTTATTCGACGTGACTCCAATCATTGAATACTATTCACGCTAATCACATATCTATGGAGAAGCTCCTTCTTCCATCATCAGTCACATTTGAACAAGGAGGCCACGCAAACCGCGGCCAACTTGTTGTTACCCCTTTGTTTCATGGATATGGAACAACGGTTGGTAACGCGATTCGTCGTGTTTTGCTTTCGTCATTACCGGGTGCAGCTGTTACGGCGATGAAAGTTAAGGGTATCCCACACGAATTTACTGCGATTCCGGGCGTCAAAGAGGATGGGGTAGAAATTCTTTTAAATGTAAAGCAAATTCGTTTAAAAGTTTTTTCAGCGGATCCGGTTAAGTTGCATTTAGTTGTGAAAAAGGCGGGACCGGTTACCGCAGGTGATATTCAAGCGAGCAGCGATTGCGAAGTCATGAACAAAGATCTTGTTTTGTTCACCGCCACGGACGCAAAGGCGCCCATCGATATTGAATTTACCGCGGAACAGGGTCGTGGCTATGTGCCGGTTGAGGAGCGAGAAGGCCGCAATGTTGAGCTCGGCACGATTGCAGTTGATGCAATTTACACACCGGTGCTCGACGTTGGTTACGTTGTTGAATTTACTCGTGTTGGCGATATTACCAACTTTGAAAAATTGATTGTCGATATTGAAACTGATGGCACGATCACGCCAAAAGATGCGGCGACCGAGGCAACGAAATTGCTCATTGAGCATTTCAACCTCATCGTTGAATCATTGGGCGGCGGGATCGCTGCATAAAATTATATGCGTCACCGAAAGAATAAAGTCACATTAAGCAGAGTAAAAGGGCAGCGCGAGCTGATGCTTCGTACGTTGGCCGAGGGTGTTGTGTTGCACGAAGGTGTGACAACGACCGCCGCAAAGGCCCGTGCAGTTAAGCCGCTTGTTGAGCGGATGATTACTCGTGGCAAAATTAACACCGTGGTGGCGCGTCGGTATCTTATGACGTTTTTTACCAAGGAAGCGCCGGTGAAAAAAATTCTTGAAGTTTTAGGTCCTAAATATGAAGCGCGTGCGGGTGGCTACACTCGTATCATTAAGCTCGGTCAGCGCAAGGGAGATGCGGCCGAAGTTGTACGAATTGAATTGGTTTAATATGGAACAACGAGAACACATCACCATCGACGCAACAGATAAGGCAATCGGTCGTATCGCGACACAGGTTGTTATTTTACTCATGGGGAAAAATCGACCGAATTTTATTGCACGCATCGACGCAGGCGCGCATGTTCGCGTGACCAATGTGAGCAAAGTTAAATTTACCGGAAAAAAACTTGATCAAAAGGAAATTATTAGTCACTCATGGCATCCGGGTGGTTTGAAGCGCGTGCCACTTAAGCGTGTGATGGAGGTTGATTCACGCAAGGCACTTGCACATGCAGTTTCAAAAATGTTACCGCGCAATACGCATCGTGCTGATCGAATGAAACGTTTGATTATCGAAAAATAAATTCAGTATGTCAGAAGTAAAAACAAATTCAACTACAACCGCAGCAGGAACAACTCGTGCTGTTGGTCGCCGTAAGGAAGCGACGGCGCGTGTTCGATTGATCGCGAATGAAAAAGGGATTATCGTTAATGGTAAGGCACTTGAGGTTTATTTTCCGTATAAATTGCATCAGGCGCTTATTCAGGAGCCGATGAAGCTTGTTGGAATGACGGATAATTTTGGTGTGACGGTCAAAGTTGAGGGCGGCGGAATTTCAGGGCAAGCAGGTGCTGTTCGTCATGGAATCGCGCGGGCGCTTGTGTCGTTGAATGAAGAATTTCGCAAAACATTGAAAGCGGTTGGATTTTTGACGCGTGATCCACGTGCAAAAGAACGTAAGAAACCGGGTTTACGACGTGCACGTCGTGCTCCACAGTGGTCAAAACGTTAAGACTTGGTTATACTGTGGCTATCATGCGCACAGTTACATACAATACAATTTTTCTTACGGGAGCGTCTCTGATTCAGAAGACGCTTTCGTTTATTTATTTCACATTGCTCGCTCGAACATTCACGGCGAGTGAGATCGGCGCGTACAGTTATTCGCTCGCCTTTACGACGATCTTTTCAATTTTGATTGACGGTGGCTTGACTCCGGTTTTAATTCGTCATACAGCGCGACACCCCGCACAGGCGCGATCTTTTCTCAAAAAAATTTTTACGTATAAAATCGTGTTTCTTTGTTTTACGTTGGTTGCGATGATTTTTGCTGTGTTTGGTGTTGACGCGGCATTTGAAACGCGCTATTTAATTTTAGGCGCTGTGGCAGTCATGATGGTTGACTCGTTAAATTTGAGTGTTTTTGGCGTGCTGCGGGGCACTCAAAATTTAATTTTTGAGAGCGTGGGAGTTGTGTGCGCGCAGCTCACGAGTTTGGCGTGCGTAATCGCTACTGTTGTTTTTCATCTACCCATTGTTTGGGCAATCATCGGACTTGGTGTGGGCAGTGTCGTGAACGCGTCGATTGGTTTTTTCGGTTTATCACGAATTAATCGTGCGGCGAGCTCAGCCGTACGAGAATCTGCGCCGATAACATTGAGTTTTCGCGATTTTATGCGCGAATCTTTGCCGTTTGCGCTTGCGGGAATTTTTGCACGCGGTTATTCATATCTCGATTTACTTTTGCTCGGATCGTTTGCGAATTTTGCAGCGGCGGGCACCTATAGCATCGCAAATAAAACGACGTTCGTGTTTCAATTTATTCCACTGTCACTTTCTGCCGTGCTGTATCCTGCTTTTTCAAAACTTCTTGTGTCGAATGATCGGGTAACTATCCGCAATACGTGGTGGTCATCGGAACGTTATTTGATCGTCATGGCCGGAATGATCACGATGGTGCTTATTTCTTTGCGAGTTGAAATTTTAGGATTTTTTGGCGCTGAACATGTGCGTGCGGCAAATGTATTGATACTACTTGCGCTATCACTCGTATTTTCTTTTATGTCATATCCGGTTGGCGCTTTGCTCAATGCATCGGGATTTCAAAAATTACAGACTGCTGCAATGGGCTGCACGCTCGTAATTAATGCGGTATTAAACGTTGTTTTGATTCCTCGATTGGGCGGAGTTGGTGCCGCGACGAGCGCGCTTATCGGGAATTGTGTTTTGTTTTCGATCGGCGCATTTTTTGTTGAAGGGCGCGTTGAAAAAATGCCGTGGAAGCGGCTGCTTGATTCAAGTGTACGTATTTTTTTGTGTGGGCTAATTGCTGGTGGCGTCGTTATATTGACACAGAGTTTTTTTCAAAATTCTGTTGCGGTACATGGTTTGCGGGCGATTTTACCGATTGGTGTTCGCGCCGCGTTCGGAGTTTGCATCTACGGTATTTTGCTCATCGCATTCGGTGTTTTTTCAATTGCGGAGGCTCGAATAAAATTTTTCAAAATATATGAAAAAAATAGTTCTCATCACACTTGAATATCCACCTATTGTTGGTGGGGTGAGCACATATTTGCATGAGCTCTATACGCAGTCTCCTTTCGACGTAACGATTATTTCGCCGGAGACTGAAAAGTTTTTTGTTTGGTGGATTTGGCCTCGGTGGATTCCTTTTTATTTTCGTCTAAAAAAACGCATGCGTGATTTGCAGCCCGATGAAATTCACGTGTCGCATGTTTTGCCAATCGGGATGATTGCATTTTGGCTTTCTCGAAGCCTTAAAATTCCGTATACAATTTTTTTTCATGGGACAGATTTGAAATCTGCCGCTGCACAGCCGCGAAAATGGAAGCGGGTAAAAAAAATTGTTGCGGGTGCAAAGCGGCTCATTGTTAATAGCGAGGCGACAAAAAAACTATTTATTTCCTTATTGCCCGATGCTCGCGTGCCGACAGTTATTTTGCCGGGCGTAACACCTGCTCCGACTGTTGAACAAAAAAAATTAGACGAAATTCGTAATCGATACGCCATTCAAGGCACCCGTGTAATTTTATTTTTGGCACGATTAGTTGAACGGAAAGGTATATTTGTTGCACTCGACGCGATTAGCATACTGATGAAAAAAAATATCGAAGCGACATTAGTTATTGTTGGTGATGGCCCGCTTCGAGCACGCGCAGAGGAGCGCGCGCATGCGCTCGAGCTTTTCAATCGAATTCGATTTGTTGGAGGTGTTTCAGATGCAGAAAAATGGGCTTGGTATTCAATCTCTGAACTATTTTGGTTTCCCGCGCAGCCCGTTGATCGAGAGTGGGAAGGTTTTGGTATCACATCAATCGAAGCACAATCAATGGGTTGCCCGGCTATTGTGAGTCGCTGTGACGGCTTGCCCGAATCAATTCTCGAAGGCAAATCAGGCTTTTCTGTTGATTCTACCGCAGAATCATTTGCGTCGATCACTCAGCAAATTTTTGAGGATCGCGCGTTATATGATCAGCTATGCTCAGGTGCACGCGCATATGCAGGGGAACGGACGGGGGACCAGAGTCGTGCCGCGTTTAATCATCTGATCGACTCCTTGATATGAAACTCTCGGTTGTCATACCAATACACGGTCGAATTGAACTGCTCAGCGCGTGTCTGCAATCATTTTCCGTTTCTTCGGTTACGCCGGATGAAATTATCGTGGTTGATGATGGAAATTCAGAGGCAGATGCAAAAAAAATTTGTTTAATCGCTAATAATTTTTCTGCGACGATTATTCGTTCCGAGATTCGATCGGGGGCTGCGGATGCTCGAAATCGTGGGGCTCTGTGTGCGACCGGAGATCTGATTTTTTTTGCCGACGCCGATATCACGATCGAGGAAAATGGTCTCGAGCTGCTCATTCGTGCGCTTGCACAAAATCAGCACGCAGCATTTTCTTACGGTGATTTTATGTTGGGCAAAATTTTGATGCGTGGCAAAAAATTTTCATTTGCTGAGTTGACCAAAACAAAATACATTTCAACGATGAGCCTTA
>JAHFHU010000024.1 GCA_023246755.1 Candidatus Magasanikiibacteriota bacterium | reverse complement strand
CGAGCGTGAAGCTCAAAGGATCGCGGCCCGTTGATGAATCGAATTGTGTGCCATCGGTCAAGCGTCCGGTGTAATGAATTTTGACGGTATTTCCATTTGTAGGTTTTGACATAAAAAATTAATGATTATGTGATTTTTCGACGATTACGCAGCCGGCGGGACACGTGCTTTGTCCCAATGCGACACACGAATTACAGCAGATAAATTGTTTGTGGCACGGCGCGTCACCACAATTGATGTAATTATCAGATTTTACACCGCAAAGGGCGCAGTTGGCAATGACTTCGTGTTCGGGCGCGTTTGTGTTGAACCCCATCATGATTCGACCGTCAAAAACGTATAATTTCCCGGCGAAATCTTCGTTAGGAAATTTCTCCATGTACGTTACGATGCCGCCATGGAGCTGATAAACATCGGTGAAGTCGTGATGTAATAAAAGTGCGGACATTTTTTCACAACGCACCCCGCCTGTGCAGACGGTAACGACTGTTTCGTTTTTGAGATGCATCAGCTCTGGCAACACATCCGGCAAGTCGCGTGCGTTTTTGATGGATGGCAAAATTGAATTTTTAAAATGGCCGACGACGTGTTCGTAATCGTTGCGCATGTCAACGATAAAAATTTTTTTGCCGCCGTGTATCCAGTCATGCAACTCTTCGGCGGAAATATACGCGGCGGATTTTTTTGTCGGGTCGATTGCGGCAGGGAAGTGTGTGCCGACAATTTCATCGCGTTCGCGCACAAATAATTTTTGAAAGGCGGCGCCTGTTCCCGGGGAACGCTTGATATCGATATCAGAAAAACGTTCGTTACGCATCAATTCGACTGCGTACGCTTCGGTTGCCGCACGCGTCCCCTCGACAGTTCCATTGATTCCTTCGTGCGCAATCAAAATTCGCCCGCGTAAGCCGAGCTGCTCGCAAAGCTGACGTTGCGCGGCGACAAGCGCAGCCGGGTCATCGATGTGAACGTATTTGTAATAGAGTAAAATTTGGAAATCGTCCGAGTTCATGCGGATGACAATAGCATAAATGACGTTCGATGTCGACTCAACGACCGTTTAGACATTTTTGAGTAACCGCGTGTAGGCCCCGCGAAATTTTTTGAGTTTTGGCGAAATAACGGCCGTGCAATAACCCGCATTTTGATTGCGTGCGTAATAATTGTGATGATAATCTTCGGCGGGATAAAATACATCGAGCGGTTCGAGGGTCGTGACGATGGGCGCATCATCCGTGGTGAGTTCGGCAATGATTTTTTCAGCAGCCGCACGTTGTTCGGGCGACGCAAAAAAAATTGCGGAGCGATATTGAGTACCGTGATCATTGCCTTGCTGATTGAGCGTCGTTGGATTATGCGTGCCAAAAAAGACCTCAAGCAAATCGCGATAGGAAATCTCCGCGGGGTCAAATTCAACTTTGATAACTTCGGCATGCCCGGTCGTGCCCGTGCACACCGCATCGTACGTCGGATTTTGCGAAGCGCCGCCCGTATATCCCGGAGTAATTGAAACAACACCCCGTAAATCTTGGTACACCGCCTCCGTACACCAGAAACATCCGCCCGCAAAAACAGCAATTTCATTTTGCATATTCTGTTATTTTACGCGATAAATCGATGTATTGCAAAACACCCGCGACTCCTGTAGGCTGCTGATGACCGACAATGGTCAGGAGGCTCCATGTTCAAGCATTTCGTTCAGACACAAGACATTTCCCTCGAAGATCTCAATCGGCTGATGTTCCATGCGCGCAACCTGCAAATTCGGATGAACAACGCATCCGATCGAAAGGAAATTCGCAGGAAACTCAAAGACAAATTCGTTCTGGTCTGGTTCTATGAAAAATCGACGCGCACGGGGTACTCATTTGTCATGGCAACGGAACACCTCGGTGGTCGTGCACATTACACACCCGATGCAGGCATAACGTCTTCTGCAGCAAAAGGGGAGACGTTCGAGCACACCGTTCGTATGCTTGCCGGGTATCGACCCGATGTCCTTGTTATTCGACATACGGAAGCGGGTCAACTGACCAAGGCTGCGCATCTCATCGATCGATTGAACTTGCCGATTCATGTCATCAACGCAGGCGACGGACCCGGACAACATCCGACACAAGCGCTGCTCGACATCTACACGATTCAGCAATGCTTTGGACGCATGAATGGCCTTCGCATCATGATGGGCGGCGATTTGCGCAATGGCCGCACCGTTCGTTCGCTGGCGTACTTGCTCTCAAAGTATGACGACGTCGAAATTGTGTTCGCGGCTCCCAATGAATTGCAGATCGGGTCGGATATTTTGGATCATTTGAAGGAAGCTGGTGTAACAACACATCTTGCTGACGCGGACTACTACCGTAGGTGGCTACCCGGCATGCACGTGGTGTACTGGACACGTCTGCAGGAACATCTGCTTGTGCATGACGATCCCGAAACACAACTGCGTCTGCGCGAGGAATTGAAACAACTGCAGCGCGAGCACTTTTGTATTGGTCGGCGTGAAATGGCGTGTATGCGGAACAACGCAATCCTGATGCATCCACTTCCGATTAACGCCGCAGTGCGCGAAATCGCGCGTGAAGTCGAAGATGATCATCGGTGCGTGATTTTCAAACAGGCCGAAAACGGGATGTACGTTCGGATGGCGTTGCTCGACGTTTTACTCAATGGTTGGAACGCATAACGCGTGTCGATCAGTCAAAAAATGCCGAGGTTCTCATGTGTAGCACGACACACGAGGATCTCGGCTAATTTTTTATGCCGCATTCGCATCAGGTTGGTGCAAACCAAATAAATTTCCGTCCGGATCAAGAAAATATCCTTGCCACGCCATGCCTTTTAACGCCATTTTCGGCATCGCTTCAACGCCGCCGGCAATAATAATGCTTTTTGCAAACTCGTCATAATTCGTATCAATGACGATCGTGCATACGAACGCGTTGGGCGAAACATTTCCAACCGCTTTTGCGCAATTGCGGCGAATGAGCCCCCCATCGATTCCGCCCGGGCTTGTTCGCTCTCCTGTTGTAATCATCCAATATTCAAATTGGCCACCCTCCCATTTTTTGAATTCCCATCCAAAAATTTCTGAGTAAAACGGAATAAGCGTTTCGGGATCGGTCGCATGAATTTCGAAGTGTGTTGGTCGGTTTGGCATATATTTGGTTATAGCGCTACTGTTTAAAGCGGAGGGAAGGAGATTCGAACTCCTGGTACGGTTTCCCGCACGCCGCCTTTCCAAGGCGGTGCACTCGACCACTATGCGATCCCTCCACCCTAAACAGTAACATTTATTTTTTCAATTCCGATTTCAGGGTAGCGAGGAATTCGGTTTTTTGCAAATACGTCATGCGCTGCCATTCGCCGGTGAGTGTGCTGAACAGCGCGGTGTCAGCAGGAATTTTTGAAATAATTTTTTTAAATAGTAGCTCAAGTTCCGGATGAATTTCATCAACACGATACCCACGTCGACGCAGATGCTCAACAACGGCAACGGGAAATCGTAAATCGTCCGGCTCGATCGGATCATCAATAATCCATCGCTGGTCATCATGCACGATATCTTGCATGAGTGAAACGCCATCACGAATCATATCGGCGAGTTTGATGTTGAACACGGTGTCACCCAAAAAATGATGGATCGATCCATCAAACGAAAGTGTTCCAAACACGTGACCATCGCGACTAACTTTGAATTGCATACAGCTGTTGTTGCATGGCGCGTTTCATCAGTGCATCAAGCTCGGCGCTCGAAATTTCGTGCGCAGGAGGGTAGACGGTGAGTACATTTTTTGGCGCATCGAAGTGCATCAAAACAGTCGCGGTTGGATGTGCGCGTCGGTCGATCGACGGAAGCACACCGAATTCACGAGAATGAATAACGTGAATATTTTCCGGGTGCGCACTATCGATCTCGGAACGCGTATCGGATTTTTTTGGCAGAAAATCAGCTAGCTCAGGAATTTTTATTTGGTGCAAATCTAAAATAAGCGCGATTTGTGCTGCAAGATTTTGATGGAGCGTTTGGTCAGGTTGAGCAAAGGTTTGGGGCGACTCTCGATTGTTCATAACGCGGCAAGTATACCATGAGTTGCAATGCGCGCGGTAACGGGTTAAGATGCGAGCATATGAAGGCAGTTTTTAAAGTACAACCGCAGCATCGAGCGATCGTGTTTATGCGGGTCGCGGGTTATGCGCCGTATGCAAATCGCGACGGCGATGAAAGTTTTGTGCGTCGCGCCGCAGAGGGCGGGGAATTTCCTCGGTTCCACGCATACATCCAGGATGGCGCGCGTACAACAATTTCAATTCACATCGATCATAAAGGTCACACCTACGAAGGTTCGCACGCGCACAGCGGCGAATATCTCGGGCAACCGCTTGCGGACGAACTCGCGCGTATCAGCGCCACGCTTGAATTGCCGATGGCGATTTTAGTTGATAAAAAAGGCAAACCACTTGAACGATGAACAATGATGTTGAAATTATCAAACAGCGTCTCGATATCGTGGATGTTATCCGCGATTATTTAACGCTCAAACAATCGGGCGCGCATTTTAAATCGACCTGTCCGTTTCATCACGAAAAATCCCCGAGTTTTATGGTCAATCGGGAGCGCCAGATTTGGCATTGTTTTGGCTGCAACGAGGGTGGCGATGCATTTACCTTTGTACAGCGGATTGAAAATATTGATTTTCGTGAGGCGCTTAAATTGTTGGCGGAAAAAGCAGGGGTTGAATTGACCACAACGCAAAAAAACGAGATCAATAAAAATGAAAAAGCGCGGCTGATGGAAATTTTGGAAACGAGCGCGAATGTGTATCATCGAATTTTGCGTGAGGTTGCTGGTGCGGGGGGCGCGCGCGAATATTTGGCGCGTCGCGGCGTGTCGAGCGCGATGATTGAACAGTTTAAAATTGGATTCTCCCCGCAGTCGTGGGATGTGATGACGCAATATTTGGCGAAGAAAAATTTTTTGATCGAAGATTGTGCGAAAGCGGGGATTACGATTTCGAAAACAGACGGGCGCGCTCGAAATTTTGATCGATTTCGTGGCCGCATCATGTTTCCAATCTGGGATACGCACGGCCGCATCATCGGCTACACCGGACGAATTTTAGTTGAAACAAAAGATTCCGGTGGAAAATATGTGAACACGCCGGAGACACCACTTTTTCATAAAGGCAACGTAATTTATGCGCTTCATCTCGCAAAAGCGGCGATCAAGGAAAAAGGGTTCGCAGTTTTGGTTGAGGGCCAGATGGATGTGATCGCATGTCATCAGTTCGGAATGAAAAATGTTGTTGCGTGTTCGGGGACTGCACTGACGGTTGAACAGTTGCGACTCCTCAAACGCTACACCGATGAGTTGCGCATGGCGTTTGATGCGGACGCGGCGGGGCAGCACGCAGCCGAACGATCAATCTCACTCGCGCTCGCCGAGGGTTTTGTGGTGAAAATAATTCAGATTCCGGATGGCGCCGGGAAGGACGCGGACGAGTGTATAAAAAAAGATGGAGCGGTGTGGGAGCGCGCAGTTGCAGATGCCAAGCCGTTTATGGAATATATGATGGCGGTGCTGATTCCTGAATCTGAGCGCACGACAATTTTAAAAGATCCCCGCCGCAAACATCAGTTCGCACAAAAAATTGTTTCATTTATCGCGTTGTTGCCGAGCGCGATTGAGCGTGATCATTGGGTGCAGCAGGCAACATATCATCTGCAGACGTCGAGTGATTCGTTGACGCATTTGATTACGGCTGCCCGATCGAACGCGCCGAAAGCCGCCCCACGCGAGGAGGATGATAAAAAAGTTTCGCACATGCGCGTCGTACTTGAAGAGCGGATCATGGCACTTTTGCAGGAAGAATTTTCTTTGTTTGGTGAGGTGCGTGCGGCGATGGGCGAGGCATGGCTTGTTGATCCTGCACACAGTGGGCTTTACAACGTGTGGCAAACGGGTTATACTTCGGCCACGGCGCCGAAAGTTGGCACGCCATGTCAAGCACCTGTCAAAGATCCAACGCTTGAGCTTTTGCTCTCCGCTGTTTACAGCGACCTTGGTTCAAAAGAGCGTCAAGTAGAACTGCGCTCACTTATAAAACGTTTACGCGAAATTTATTTAACGGAAGCAAGAGAGTCGCTCATTCGCGAAATCCAGCGTGCAGAAGCATCTGGAAATCAATCGCGTGTCGGCGAACTGCTCACATCTTACCAAAAGCTCATATCGTGATATGAAGAAAAAAGCACCCGCGAAAAAATCGCCTCCGCCTCGCGTAAAAAAAGCTCGCGTGGTGACGCGTAAGCCACCCGCGAAAAAATCACTGCCCCGGCCCGCGCCAAAGTCGCCACCAAAAAAATTCATTCGTCCCGCAGTGCGTGTGCCGGAAAAAGTAGCAGCGATCGCTGAAGAAGTGATCGATCTTGCGCCGCCGACGAGCGCTCGACTGGATGATTTGGTGACAAAGGGGCGCAAACGTGGATTTATTACCGAGACAGAGATTCTTTTTGCGTTTCCATTTGTTGAGCAATACATGGACATGTTTGAGAACTTTTTGACGTCGCTTGAACGCGCGAGCATCACCGTTGTTGAAATGAAAGAGGGGTTGCTTGGTCAGCGCGATTCACAAAAAGAAATTCTCGGAAAATTTCATTCCAACGCGCCGGAGAAAAAAACTAAATTTACGATCGACCCGATGGAGCTCACGAGTGATTCAATTCAGATGTACTTGCGTGAGATTGGAAAAATTCCGCTTTTGACGGCTGAGGAAGAAATTTCACTCGCAAAGCGAAAGGATCGGGGCGATAAAGAAGCGGAGCGCGCGCTGATTGAAGCGAATTTGCGTTTGGTTGTTTCGATTGCGAAAAAATTTGTTGGTAAACAACTATCTTTGCTGGACCTGATTCAGGAAGGAAACATCGGGCTGTTTCGTGCGGTGAAAAAATTTGAATACAAGCGAGGGTACAAATTCTCGACGTACGCAACGTGGTGGATTCGTCAGGCAATCACTCGCGCGCTTGCGGATCAGTCACGCACGATTCGAATTCCGGTTCACATGGTTGAAACGATCAATCGATTTCAACAGGTTGAACGTCGATTATTGCAAGATCTTGGCCGCGATCCAACACCAGAAGAAATCGCAGCAGAGATGGGCGAAGATGTTGACAAGGTTCGCCACATCATTAAAATTTCTCAAGAAACGGTTTCGCTTGAAACAAGCGTGGGTGATGATGACGACGATTCGCAGCTCGGTGATTTTATCGAGGACGTAAAAAATATTTCGCCCGATCGCGCGTCGGCCCTTCAGTTGCTTCGCGACTACGTTCACAGTTCAATCAAAGATTTGCAACCACGCGAGCAGAAAATTTTGGAGATGCGCTTTGGTTTGATCGATGGTGTTTCACACACACTCGAAGAAGTGGGCAAAGAATTCGACGTGACACGCGAACGCATTCGTCAAATTGAAGCAAAGGCGCTCGAAAAAATTCAGAACATGCCTGACATTGAGAAGTTGCGCGACTACTACACGTTTCTATGATTTCGCAGCACGCGAAACGTGGTCTCAAGTTGATCGCGGGAATAATCTTGATTATTGTCGGGATCATCGGTCTCGTTGTGCCGATTTTACCCGGGCTCGTTTTCATTTATTTTGGTCTCGAATTATTGGGGCTTGGTTTGGTGGTGCGCGCATTTATTGAACGACAGAAAGAAAAATATTGGAAAAAATAATATGGATCATGGTGACGTCATACTTCGGTTTCAAAATGTAACGTTCGAATTTGTTGAGGATCATCCGTTGCTTGAGGATGCAACGTTTAGTGTGCGCGAGCGCGCGAAGGTGACGATCATGGGACAAAATGGTGCGGGGAAAAGCACAATTTTTAAAATGATCATCGGCGAATTGAAGCCGAAAACGGGGAGTGTGACGATGCGTCCGAACGCCACCGTTGCGATCGCGCAACAAGTTATGCCATCTGACGCGATGGAGAAAACGGTGACGGAATATTTTGCGGGGGCGTTTGCGGAAAAAAAATATGATCTTGATAAACGCGTTCGCGAAATTCTGGACGTCGTGAATTTAGATGTGCCGCATGAGAAAAAAGTTCGTGATTTGTCGGGGGGCCAACAGGCGCGTTTGCTTCTCGCGTTCGCGCTCATTCAGGAGCCCGACATTTTGTTGCTCGACGAACCGACGAATAATTTGGATGCGGAAGGAATTTTTCATCTGACTTATTTTCTGCAGACGTATGAAAAAACGGTAATCGTCATTTCGCATGATACTGAATTTCTCAATTCGTTTACCGACGGCGTTTTGCATCTCGATGTGTTTACGCAAAAGGTGAATCAATATGTTGGAGATTATTATCAGGTGGTTGAAAATATCGCAGCGCAAATTGAGCGTGACCGCATGAAAAATGCACGTCTCGAAAAAGAAATTCTCGATCGCAAAGAAAAGGTTAATTTTTTTGCGAACAAGGGAGGAAAAATGCGCAAGCTCGCGTCTAAATTACGCGATGAAGTTGATGAGGCCGAAGAAAATAAGGTGGACACGTTGCGTGAAGATAAAACATTACGCGGATTTACGATTGAGCCGCAAGAATGGAAAGAGGAGATCGTAAATATTTCACGGGTGACCGTTGTTAAAAATCATGAGCCGCTTGAAAAAGAAGTATCAATCAAATTACGACGTGGTCAAAAATTGTTGATCACTGGTCCGAATGGTGTTGGTAAAAGCACTTTTTTACGCGCGCTGGCGAGTGGGTTGAATCCGGGCGCGCACATCGCATCGGGCGTTCGCGTTGGGTATTATCGACAGGATTTTTCCGGGCTTGATTATGACCAATCGGGGTATGACGCACTCGCGAGCGCAATGGACTCGCCAGATAATGAAACTATTTATGCGGTCGGCGCGCACTTTTTGCTCAAATCTCAGACGCTTAAACAGCCGATTCGAACATATTCTGAAGGACAAAAAGGGTTGCTGTGTTACGCACAATTCGTTTTGATGGAGCCGGCGCTGCTGATTATGGACGAGCCGACAAATCACATAAATTTTCGACATATCCCCGTGATTGCTGAAGCGTTAAACGAGTTTGATGGTGCGTTGATCATGGTGAGTCACGTTCAAGATTTCGTTGATAAAATTAAGTTCTCTGACGAGCTGGATTTGGGGCGTTTAACACGGATTTGACACAGCGCGTTGCGATGGTATAATCGCCCAATAATTCTGTTAATTTTTTTGTCCTATGTTGGAGGGTACAACAGTGGCAGCAGCAGTTCGGCCAGAAGCAACCTCGCCTTTTGAGGCGTATGTGCTTGAGAAGCTCGGTAAATTGGATCCGTTGGTGGAAAAGCTCGATAAAATCGAGGTAACGCTGAATCAATTTGGCTCACGACTGGATGGCGTTGAGGAAAAACTCGAAACAGTTATTGAAAAGTTAGAGGTCCATGACACCAAATTTGAAGCGCTCTTTTTTTGTTTTGATAAGCAGGGTGAACGTCTTGATAAAATCGAAGACCATCTAGGGAAACTCCAACATCAGACGAATGGGCTTCAAGACCGGACCAGTGGCCTGCAAAATCAGGTGAATAGCGTTGAAAGAAAAGTCGACAGCATTCAAAAAGATGTACGGGCATTGCGTGCAGACGACAAGGTTCAAGATTCGCGCATTGAGCGTCTGGAATTAAAACTCGCGATCGCATAAACCGTTGACAACTCACCTCGGCGTCTGCTATGCTAGTGCGGCAATCCGAGGTAGCTCAGCGGTAGAGCAGTGAGCTGTTAACTCATTGGTCCAGGGTTCGAATCCCTGCCTCGGAGCCAGAGAAAAAAATCCAGCTAAGCGTTGGATTTTTTTCTTTTATCGCCAGATTGACTTAGATCAAAAAGTATTCTATGATTAACCCAATTATATTTTTCTATGAATTTTCGTAATCCAAAACTTGTCGGCAGCGTCCGCATCGTATTCGGCCTTTTCATGATTTTCAGCGGAATTTCTGGGTTTATGGCTGCGCAAGCAAACATGCAAGGCGTTCCAGAACCAATGGTTGCTGCCATGAAAGTCCTGCTCGACACGGGCATTTTTTACCTCATTAAAGTTACCGAACTTGTTGCGGGCCTCATGCTGGTGTTTCGATTCTTACCACAACTCGCCGCAATTTTTCTCGCACCCGTCGCCGTTGGCATCATCATCGTAACCGCACGAATTGCACCCGCAAATCTCGTGATGGGCTTCATCGTCTCAGCACTCAACGCATATCTCGGCTACGTCTATTGGGATTCCTATAAAGCGCTCTTCAAAAGATAAGTGTGGAGCGCCTGATTGCTGTTGCAGCAAAAAATCTTTCCGACATTTTGCGTGATGCAATTTGTCTGAAACCCACCGAGCACACACTCGTGATTTTTGATACCGCCGCGCCACTTGCACGAATTATCACTGAGGGTTATCGCGCCGCGCTTTCGCCGACTGCTGAATTTTTGGATTTTGACACGATAACGCCGGATGAAATTCTCGCACGAACCAGCGCGATGCATGTGGGTGATCTTGTCGTCCTCGTACAATCAACGAATTTTCGGCTCAACGACTTTCGTTTGCGCATCGAACTTTTTAAGCAAGGACTTAAAACCATTGAACATCTTCATCTCGAACGTCTTCCGGAAGATCAGTTTGAACGATATGTTGCCGCGCTTGAATATAACGCAGCTTATTATCACGCGGTTGGCCACAGCCTCAAAACAAAACTCGATGCAGCGAGCGAGATCATCGTCGAGTGTGCAGGAACAAAACTGACATACAAAACCATGATGGAGGATACAAAACTCAACATCGGGGATTACCGCGCGATGAAAAATGTCGGCGGATCATTTCCTATTGGTGAGGTGTTCACCGAAGCGCGCGACCTCACCGCCGTAAATGGCGACGCGATGGTGTTTGGTTTTGCCGGGGACGATCATCGCGTTAAATTTTTAAAACCATTTCGTGTCATCATCCAAAACGGAATTTTATCCGCAGGCCCCGACGCGCCACCTGATTTTCTTCATATCCTCGACTTGATTCGCGCTGACGAGGAAGTCCTTGTTCGTGAATTTGGTTTAGGGCTTAATCCGGCGATGGGTAAACACGCGCTTGTTTCGGACATCACCGCGTTTGAGCGCCAAAAAGGGATGCATCTTTCACTTGGCGCCAAGCACGCGATTTATGCAAAACCCGGACTTCATCGTCGAAAAGGCCGCTACCACATCGATATTTTTATTGACATAGAAAAAATTGTGCTCGATGGTGCGCCCATTTTTTCAAACGGAGATTTCGTTAGGTAATAGCGAGAATTTTATATAAAATTTTTCGGCCCGCAATTTCAATCGCAATTTCGTCACCAACTTTTTTTCCAAGTAGTGCGGCACCGATCGGAGATGTATACGAGATAACGCCGCGAGCAGGATCTGTTTCAGTTGAACCCAAAATTCGATACGCAACCTCTTTTGCACTCACCAAAACAGTAACCATATGGCCAATTGAAACACGATCCGCGTCGCGCGCGTCAATAATTTCTGCACGATCGAGCTGAAATTGCAATCGATCAATCTCGTCATTCATCCCACGCAGACGCCCCTTTGCCATTTGATATTCAGCGTTCTCGGAAAAATCACCATTCTGCGCCAATCGATGTACCTCGTCTGCAACACGTGGTCGATCCGCGAGCAGTCGCGCTAAACGTTTCTGAAGTTCGCCAAATTTTGCTCGTGTAATGAGCGGGTCTGTTGCGTACTGGGTAAATTTCGGTGGTTTGCGATGGGGAAGTTGCATGTGTATATCCTAGCACAGGTATGATATAATTTCACCATAAATTTTTTCTATGAAGCGCACATTACACTTTGTTAACGGCATGACTGCCATGATGCTCGGACTCGTCACGTTGAGTATTGGTGCGACGGCAAGTTTTTCGAATGCGGCGCCGCTCTCAAAAAAATTAACACCGCCACAGCCAAAAATTGTTTCGATAAAAACGGAAGTACAGGGAGTGAGTTTTGGTTCGGTGAATGATAGCCTGCAGTGGCCGTCAGAAGCGGGGACAGTGAATGAAGTTTCAGATGACACGACCGGGGTTTCCGTGACACCATCGTTGCAGCCCGGATTTTACAAGGCCGTCAAGTGGGCGCACACGTATCAGTGGTCCGATGACCCGGTTGATCCAACAAGCATTGTCCAAAATGCGGTGAACTTGGCAAAAAAGTATCTCAATTCGGGGTCTTTTATTTCAAAACCACAAAGCGTACTCGTTCCCGTCGATGCGAAAGCGCAAGCAGGCAAATATGTTACGATTTATTCATACGTGACCAACGGAGATTCGTAACATATTT
>JAHFHU010000023.1 GCA_023246755.1 Candidatus Magasanikiibacteriota bacterium | reverse complement strand
CGAAAATATATGTCAGCAGAACTCGATAAAATGATGTACTCGTTCGTGGTAGAAGATGTTCTCAAGGGCGTCACGATTCATGTTCCGCCCGGCTACGTTGCCGCGGTGTATGATTTGGGCCGAGGTGTTTTGAAAAAAGTTTACACACCGGGTTTGCATCTTAAAATTCCATTTTGGCAAAAAGCAAAATTGTTTAACGTACAAACGCTCGAATATACGATCGACGACGATTTTAACGCAGAGCTTACGCGCGCGCTCGGTGATTTGCCGATTGGCGCAACCACGCGCGACGGGATCGATATCACGATTCAAGGGACGGTGTTACTTCGACTCGACGTCCATCAAATTCCGGTGATCTGGCAAACGATCGGCGAAGATTTCACACAAAAAATTATTCGTCCAACAATGCGTTCGCGATTTCGTTTGATTGCATCGCGCTTTACGTATGAAGAAATTGCGTCGACGAAACGCGACATGATCGAGGTTGAAATAAAAAACGAACTCGAGCGAATTTTTTTCCCGCGCGGAATTTTTGTTGAAAATGTTTTGCTCGGAAAAGTTGCCGAGGTGTAATTTAGAATTTTATGGGTATTTTAGATAAAAACAAAAAACAAACGGAAAACAAAGTAGCAGAGAATCGGGAGGCTGAAGAAGCAGCTGAAAAAGAGGCGGCACAAAAAGAAGATGCTGCGCAAAAAACCATTGAATTGCGAGAACGAGTCCGAAATGCGTTACATTTGTCACAGAAGGATGCGAGCGCGCTCCACGCAAATTTTGATTCGATGACCGATGACGAAATCGGCGAAGTTGATTCGGCGTTTGCATCGGGGGATTCAGAAAAATTAAAAGATGTGGGGGAGCGGGTCAAATCTCGAGCGGCTGAAAAACAGAATGCCGAATCCGAAAAATCCGCAGCAGAACTTAAAGTATTTGGAGAAAAAATGCCCGGGATTCGACAGGAACTTCTACAAGGATGGAAAGATTTAAATGCTGAATCAAGAGAAGAATCATTTGTGGAGATGAAAAGAAAACTCGGCTCCAAGTTCGACGACGCAAAAAAACAAGCGGAGAAAGATCCTGAAATTATTGCTGCTGAGGCTGCGTGGAGGAAATGTCTCAACGAACACCGAGACACGCCAAAAAAGACTCTACAAGAGAATGATGATTCATTAAAAAAGGTGCAGGACTTATTAAAAGCTCTTGACGTCGGCGTTAGAAATAAAATGGGTGCAATTCTGGCTGCAGATTCAGAAACCGTGGATCTATTGAAAAAAAATATAGCGCAAAGGAAAGTTATCGGGGGGAAATATCGTGCATTGAGAGATGAAATTAATGATTTTGAGAAAAACATAAGTAATCTTGCGGAACAAAAGTCGGATGACCTTGGGGTACAGGGTGATTTTTTTGGGTCAAATACTATTCGGCATCAACCAGATTTTCAGGTTCCTGCAGCAGATATTGGCACGGGCAGGTTCTACCCGCGTGATAAATTTGACGGTAATACGATAAATTCAGGCGCTCTGTGGGCGATGAAGGATTTGGGTGTGGATTTTACATTGGAGATATAAAAATCATAAGACGCAATTTAAAAGTATGTCAGAAAATTCTAAAGTGCGCAGCAAACCCGAAGCGGTCCCGAAAAAAAAAGAAATAAAAAAGATTACCGTGGAGGGGACGGATGTTAATGCGATCCCGAGTAGTCGTTTGTCCGATGTCCGTAAAAAATCAAAGAGTGATGGTGGGCTAGGAGCAGAAGATTTAGAATCTCGTGCATTTGCAACAGCAGAAGAAAAAATGGCTGATTCTGAAAAAAAAGTACAGGGTTATCAAAAAATATTAGATGAAATAAAAGCATTAGAACCAACGATTATAGAAAAACGCCGGGAAGCTCAAGAAGAGATGCGCAAAAATTTTACATGGTTTAGTAATTTATTTTCTTTTTCTCCAGAAAAACGTTTAATCGGACTTTGTGATAAAATACATGCATATAAGACCGATCCGGATTTGTTGAGATATAACGCGTTAAAACATAAGTTGCATGACCCAAAACCCTTATTCGATTTTTTCGTTGATCAGGCTAAGTCTGGGTTGTTGTTTGCCAAACATGCGAGCAGGAAATTTGCTTTATACGCTCGAACGATTGATGTTCAGAAGAACTGGAAACGTTTGAGAGAAGAGGCAGAAAACATGGATTATGTTGGGATTACAAGTAGTGATTTTTATAATGTATGGTCATTATTTGGTAAACTTTCACATACAAACCCTATAGCAGTAACCCGAGTTAGAAAATATAATAAAGAGCTTGATACTCAACTTATAAAGTTGATGGATGAAGCATACATGCGTGTTGACAATGATTTCATGCGGGATTAGAACCACTTGACAACTCGAAGTTAGCACTCTATAATCAAGAGTGCTAATTTGTTTTTATCGTCAAATTAGCGAAAAATATGCGCTTAACCGAGCGGCAAAAGATTGTTTTTCGCACAGCGGTGGAAGGACACATATCCACAGGCGAGCCCATCGGGAGCGAATGGGTTGCTGGAGAATTGCCGGAAAAAGTTTCGAGCGCAACGGTTCGGAGCGAGCTATTTGAGCTTGAGCGTTTAGGGCTTTTGAAACAACCGCACACCTCAGCCGGTCGCGTTCCAACCGAAGACGGATACCGTGCGTACATCGAAACGTATTTGCGGCCTGCCGAGGTCGATGACGAAGTCGAAATCGTTGAACATGACATGGACAGCACGGCGACACCCGAAGAGCGCGTGCGTCACATCGCGCGCGAACTTTCGGATTTGGCCGGCAACATCGTGATGGTCGGCGTTGATCCGCGATCGCTCTATGCCGTTGGCATGGGGCAGATGCTCGGCGCGCCGGAAGCAAACAACGTCGAACTCATGCGCCACATCTCGCAGGCGCTTGACCGCGCGGACGACATGATGGACGGTCTGTTCGAAATTGCAGTTGCGGGCGATGTCAAAATTTTGATCGGCAAACAAAATCCGATCGACGAAAATCTTTCACTCATGGTAACCACATACGCATCAAGCGAAGGCGAGCGCATCATGGCGCTCCTCGGCTTCATGCGCATGCGGTATGACCGCAACATCGCGCTCATGCAGGCGATGAAACGTTTACTCGAATCTGAAATTTAACTATGCCAGACGAAATCGAAGACACGCAATCACAATCGAAGGCCGACGAATATCTTGCGGGATGGAAACGCGCGCAGGCTGATTATCTCAACTTGCAAAAAGAAGTTGCGGTGCAGCGCGCCGAGATGGGCAAGCACGCACTCGCCGAAGTCTCGCTCAGTTTTTTGCCGGTGTACGACTACTTCAAACGCGCGATGGCGAATCTGCCGCCGGACGCAGAGCAATCCGCGAGCGTGAAAAATTGGTTCACCGGAACGCAGCACATCGCGAACATGTTCAAGATGACGTTGTCGCAGCTCGGCATCGAAGAGTTGCAAACCGTGGGCGCTGTGTTTGATCCGATGTCGATGGAGGCGGTCAAAGAAGTTGACGCGTCGGCTGACGGCGCGAACGCAGGCACGGTCGTCGAAGAAGTTGAGGGCGGATACAAAATGGGTGAAAAAATTCTTAAACCAGCGCGCGTTATCGTCGCGGCTGATCACAAAAATTAATTAAAAAACTATGGCAAAAATTCTTGGTATCGATTTGGGTACAACAAATTCATGCATGGCGATCATCGAAGGTGGTCAGCCGCGCGTGCTCGAAAATGCGGAAGGGATGCGCACGACGCCGTCGATTATCGGCGTGACGAAAGCGGGTGAGCGCGTTGTTGGGTTACCGGCGAAACGTCAGGCAGTGACCAATCCAGAAAACACGGTGTATTCGATCAAGCGTTTGATCGGACGTCGTTTTGATGACGTCGAAGTGCAGCGCGACATGAAACTCATGCCATTTAAAATGGTGAAAGCGGGCGATGGCGTGAAAATTAAAATGGGTGATAAAGAAAATGCGCCGCAGGAAATTTCCGCAATGGTTTTAGCGAAATTGAAAGCGGATGCCGAGGCGCGATTGGGCGAAAAAATTACCGAAGCCGTGATTACGGTGCCGGCATATTTTGACGATGCGCAACGTCAGGCAACGAAAGACGCGGGCGAAATCGCGGGGCTTAAAGTTGCACGCATCATCAACGAACCGACGGCGGCAGCGCTCGCGTACGGGTTTGATAAAAAGAAAGATCAGAAAATCGCGGTGTATGATTTGGGCGGTGGCACATTCGACATTTCGATTCTCGAAGTTTCGACTGACACCGTTGAAGTTCGCGCGACGAACGGCGACACACATTTAGGAGGTGATGATTTTGATCAGGTGATTATTCGTTGGATCATCGACGAATTCAAAAAAGAAAACGGGATCGATTTGTCGAAGGACACGTTGGCACTCCAGCGCATCAAAGACGCGGCGGAAAAAGCAAAAATTGAATTATCGACGGCGCAACAAACCGAAATCAATCAGCCGTTCATCACATCCGACGCGAACGGACCGAAGCATTTGAATTTGTCATTCACGCGCGCGAAGCTCGAAGAGTTGGTGCATGATCTTGTTGAAAAAACTTTGGAGCCGGTGAAAAAAGCGCTTGCGGATTCGAAAATGTCCGTTGGGCAGATTGATGAGGTGGTGATGGTTGGCGGCATGACGCGCATGCCACTTGTTTTGGCGACGGTTGAAAAGTTTTTTGGTAAGAAGCCGAACGTGTCGGTTAATCCGGACGAAGTGGTCGCGGTTGGCGCAGCGGTTCAAGCGGGTGTTTTGCAAGGTGAGGTGCACGATGTGTTGTTGCTTGATGTGACGCCGTTGTCACTCGGCATCGAGACGATGGGCGGGGTGATGACCTCATTGATTGCGCGCAACACAACGGTGCCAACAAGCAAATCACAGGTTTTTTCAACGGCTGCTGATTCGCAACCGAGCGTTGAAATTCATGTTTTGCAAGGTGAGCGTCCGATGGCGGGCGACAACAAAACGCTCGGGCGATTTATGCTCGACGGAATTCCACCGGCGCCGCGCGGCGTGCCACAAGTTGAGGTGACGTTTGATATTGATGCGAATGGAATTTTGAGTGTGTCGGCGAAAGACAAGGGCACCAATAAGGAACAGAAAATTACGATCACGGCGTCGAGCGGTTTGTCGAAAGATGAAGTTGAAAAGATGCGCAAGGATGCGGAGTTGCATGCCGATGAGGATAAAAAGAAACAAGACATGATCGAAGCGCGCAACATCGCGGACACACTGATCTACACAACGGAAAAAATGTTGAAGGATCTGGGCGAAAAAGTTTCAGTCGATGACAAAAAATCGATTGAAGAAAAAGTCGCGGCGCTCAAAACGGTCAAAGATGGTGACGATGTTGACACGATTAAGAAAGCGACGGAAGATTTGGGCGAGCACGCACAAAAAGTTGGCGCGGCGATGTATCAGCAGAATCAACAAGCAGGTGCTGCGGGCGCCGGTCCGGAGACGGGCGCGGCATCCGAGCAACTAAAAGAAGAAAAAGCTCCGATTGAGGGCGAGGTTGTTTAATGGGTTTTGTTGGCCTGTATCGGTGTGCGTGTTCTACGAAAGAGACTGCGCACAAGCACACCCGCGTGAGCTCGACTCACGCATGGGATGTGCGCGGAGGAACAAACGAAGTCACACGTGTGGTGTGACGAGTGGTCTCTTGAGTTGAACATGCACATAAATATGGCGAATAAAGATTACTACAAAACCCTCGGTGTCGATCGAAACGCGTCTGATGAAGATATCAAGCGTGCGTTTCGTAAACTTGCGCACCAGCACCATCCGGACAAAAATGGCGGCGATGATAAAAAATTCAAAGAGATCAACGAAGCAAATCAGGTTTTGTCGGACAAAAATAAACGCGCGCAATACGACCAGTTTGGATCCGAGCATGTGAATCAGGCGGGTGCAGGCGGTGGGGGAAATCCATTTGGCGGGGGTGGGTTCAACGGGCAGGGTTTTGATTTTAATTTTGGAAATGCGGAAGACCTCGGCGATTTATTCGGCGGGTTTGGTGACATGTTTGGATTCGGCGGCGGTGGCGCGCGTGGACGCGGCGGTGCGAAAAAACAGCAAGGCGCCGATGTTGTTGTTGATGCAGAAATCACACTCCATGATGCGGCGTTTGGCGTCGAACGTTCTTTCCGGCTCAATAAATTGGGGACGTGCGAAATTTGTCATGGCAACGGCGCAGCGACGGGCAGCAAAATTTCGGATTGTAAAACATGTGGCGGGCAAGGGCGCGTTGGCCGAATGCAGCAAACAATTTTGGGTGCGATGCAAACGGTCGTGCAATGTTCGGATTGTCGAGGGAGCGGAAAAATTCCGGATAAGCGATGCGGAACGTGCGACGGAACCGGCACACACAAACACGCCGAAGAGCTTTCGATCGCGATTCCGGCGGGCATCGACGATGGACAAACAATTCGCGTGAGTGGGCGTGGTGAAGCGGCGCCCTACGGCGGCGTGTCGGGCGATTTATACGTCCGCGTTCATGTGAAGGCAGACAAATTTTTGACGCGTGATGGCGAAAATATTTATTCAGAGTCGCACATCTCATTTCCGCGTGCGACGATCGGGGGCGAAACAAAAACGCACACAATCGATGGAGAAGTTACGATCAAAATTCCGGAAGGGATTCAATCCGGCGAAATGATTCGACTCAAAGGCAAAGGTGTTGCGCGGCGCGGCGGTGCGCGGGGAGATCATTTTGTTCGGGTGACCGTTGATGTTCCGAAAAAGATTTCGCGTCACGCGCGCAAACTTCTTGAAGAGCTCGACAGTGAGCTTGAATAATTGAGAGGAGCTCGCTTTTTTTTGCGACGCGTTTTATGCTGTGTGTATCTATGGTCGCGATCGCTGCCCAGTTTTCAGAATTTGCACGAAATATTTCATGGTCACATCCGACATGGGATTTATTTATTGTAGTTTTTTTACTGGTCGGCACACTTATTTACGGATTTTCGATGGGGCGGGACCGTATCATCATGATTATGGTCGCGGTCTATATCGCGCTCGTTGCCGCAACACACCTTCCTTATTCGCCCCAATTTGGAGCATCGCTCCCGATAACTAATGGATTTTTTGTTAAAATTAGTACGTTTCTTGGACTTTTTGTCGTCTTATTTTTCATGCTGACCCGTAGCGCGCTCAACCACGCAATCGCGGGGAGTGGCGCGCTCGGTCGTTGGTGGCATATTTTACTCCTCGCTTTTTTGCAGGTCGGTATGCTCATCAGCGTTGTGCTTGGATTTTTACCGGGCGAATGGTTAACACATCTTTCGCTTTTGACACAGACAATTTTTGTAAGTCCGTGGGGAAAGTTTGCGTGGGTTTTAATTCCAATTTTTGGCCTTCTCATCGTCGGCATTTCAAATGATAATGCACGTGCTTCGTATGACTAACGCGAAGCGGGACGTGGTAAAATATTGTCTCATTGGATTGAGCGGTCTCTCTATTTTTTTTGCAGGCTGGTTTACACAACAATTTTTCCAGGCCCCTGTGGATAGTTCAGTTCCACAACGATTGCATGGGTATAAATATATCAGTCCGCTCATCGCATGTGATGTGGCGAGCAATCAACAAGCGCTTGAACTGCAGCCATTTAAGAAAATTATTCAAAAGACGGTGAGCGATCACATCAAATCAGGAGATATTACCCAAGCCGGTGTGTATGTTCGCGAGCTCAACTCGGGACATTGGGTTGGTTATAATGAAAACAGTTCTTTTTGGCCCGCAAGTCTCATGAAGGTTCCTGCGATGATCAGTGTTCTCAAAAAAATTGAAGAGAGTCCCGAGATTTTAAAATCAAAAATTTCATACAAAAATAATTTTGATGAAAATAATCGCGAGCATTTTAAGTCGACAGAAGTTGCGCAAGCAGGTCGCGCGTACTCAGTGGAAGAATTACTCGGTTTCATGATTCGTAATTCGGATAATAATTCCGTGATTATGCTCGCGCAATTTTTTTCAAAAGATCAAATGACAGATGTTTTTTATGACACGGGTGTGAAATTACCGAATGAAGAGGGGCAGACAGAGGATTATATGAGCGTCAAAACATATTCATATTTTTTTAGGCTTTTGTTTAACGCCTCGTATCTCGATCGGCATCTGTCGGAATACGCACTCAATCTTTTGAGTCAGACAGATTTTAAAGAGGGGATCGCGCGTGGCGTCCCCGCAACAATTGATGTCGCGCATAAATTCGGCGAAGTAGATCGAGGTAGCGAAAAGCAGCTACATGATTGCGGTATCATATATTTTCCGAATCACCCTTATTTGTTGTGCGTTATGACACGCGCATCCGATTTTGAGGGCGCCAAAAAAACAATCGGCGATATTTCGAGCGCTGTTTACGGGCAAGCACGCGAAGTTTTTAAAAATTAACGCTGTGCGTCAAGTGCTTTGTTGACCTGTGCATCCGCTTCTTTATTTTTTTCGCGCGGGATATGCGTGAATGTGCATTTTTTGAGGGAAGCGGCCATGTTCCAAATTTTTAAAAAGTGTGGTTGCAAATTTACATCACGCACGCGGTATTCCCGATGCATTTGTTTGACAATCAGCTCGGAGTCGAGAAAACAGGCGACTTCCGTTGCACCATGTTTAATCGCGGTTTCAAGCGCCGCGACGAGCGCCTGATATTCAGCCTGATTATTTGTTGTTTCGCCGATGTAACGACCAAATGCTTCGATATTTGTGCCGGATGCGGCATCTTTAACAACGACGCCAATCGCCGCTGGCCCCGGATTGCCCCGCGCGCCTCCGTCTGTGTAGGTGATGAATTTCATAGGACCATGATATACTGATGATATAATTTTTACAATGCTATGCAGGGATTTAATGAAGCTCCAAAACCAAAACAAGAGAATGTTGGTGCGAGTGTTGAACAAAAGATAGAGAATCAACAGCCCGGTCATCATGATGGCGCGGCCATAGTGCAATTGCGACAACGTGTTGATGCAGTGCGTCCAAACCCTGTTCAACTATTGACGCGCCTCGAGAATAAATATGCTGCTGATTATGCGGATTGGCAAGCAGAAAAAATAGATTCAAAAGATAAGGCAGCCATGGCAGGAAATTTGCATCTGCTTAATAAAAGAATTGGTGATTTAAAAAAACAGATAGAAAATGGCGCTGTTGTGCATGATATTAAAACGGGTGAGGTTTTGAATCCGGTTGATCCGGCCGCGGAACTCGCTGAAGCACAAGCAGCCGCTGCTGCAAAAACGCAAGAAGCGCGTCTTAATCAGGGTCCGGTTGGAAAAGGAGCGATGAGTTTTGCGGAAGAACGGGCGCGTGAAGTTGCAGCTCAAGTACCGGTTGCAAAAGCTGAAGCAAAAGCTAAAGAGTTTAATTTCAAAGAAGACGTACAACTCGTAAACGGAAAAATTGGTGAGATGGTAAAGGGGTGGATGAAAACAAAAGGTGCGGAGGAGTTATCTGTGTTGATGACGCCCGAGGGTGTGCGCAAAAATTTGGCGTTGCCGGGTGGCGGCGGTGAGTTGCCAAAATATATCACGAACGACGTTGTGCAGGCGGCGCTTGATGATCTGAAAAAATCACAGCGGCCGTCGATGCAGACTGCTGCTTAGGGCTTGATCAGTCGAAAATCTTCCAACTTATATTGTAATTCTCGCGTGCCATTCCATTCGTTGCATCCGAAATTGATGATACCATTGATTGCAGATCCGGCGCTCAGCTCGGGCAATGATTCCGCCAAATTGAAACCCATCATTTTTTTGATGGACGGCGAACCATTTTTTACCATCAAACGAATGTGTTTTCCGGTCGCGCCGACCGGCTGCGCGCTGACGATGTGAATATTTTCGGATAAAAATTGCGGCTCGGGATTTCCGATGCCGTAGGGTTCAAATTTTTCGAGTTGCGCGAGTAATTCCCAATCAAGTGCATCAAGATTGACCCGCGCATCGATGGCGACGGTTGGAATGAGTTCCTGAATTTTTTCAACATGGTCATTCGCGAGTGCATGCATCGCGTCGGCAAATTTTTGGATCGCGTCAAAGCTGGCGAGCGAAAATCCGCACGCTTGCGGATGGCCACCAAATTTGACGAAGAGATCGGGGCGCGTTTGCATCGCCGCGATCATGTTCCACTCGGCGATCGAGCGGCCGGAGCCGACGATGCGATCTTCGTTGATGCCAATAACAAATGTTGGTTTGTAAAATTTGTCTTTGAGACGCGAGGCGATGAGGCCGACAAGTCCAGCCGGCCAGCCGTCGCCCGCAACAACGAGTGTCGAAAATTGATCGAGACCGTCGCGTTTAATTTTTGCAACAGCTTCTTTCAAAATTGATTCGGTTAATTTTTGTCGGTCCGTATTGTGGTTATAGAGTTGTTCGGCGAGTCGCGCGCCGTCGTCCGGCGTTTGCGCGAGCAACATCTCAAACGCGTGTTTGCCGTGATCCATCCGGCCCGCAGCATTGATGCGCGGTGCGATTTTGAATCCGATGGTTTGCGGTGTGATCGGCGACGACGGGCCTGAATCTGAAATAATAATTTTGTCGCGCGCGAGTAAGGCGCGCAGGCCGTGCCGTTTTGTTTTGCCGAGAACTTTGCATCCGAAATACACGAGCGTGCGCGTTTCACCGACGAGCGGAACCATATCTGCGACGCTCGAGATCGCGACGAGATCGAGCTGCCATTTTTGAAATGCTTCGGGGTTAATATCAGGCGGCAAAAATTTTCGGGTTTCGGGATCTTGGAGCAATCCTTGCATCAACTTAAACGCAACGCCGCCGCCGGACAATGTTTGATCTGGATACGTTTCGCCCGCAACTTTTGGATGCAAAATTGCGTAAGCGGGCGGGAGTGTCGCGGGGATTGTGTGGTGATCGGTGACAATGACGTCGATGCCGAGCTCATTTGCGCGTTCGATTTCCGGCGCATTCGAAATTCCGCAATCGCAGGTGATGATAATTTTTGCGCCGCGCGCCGCGAGTGTTTCAACGGATGAGTGTTTAACGCCGTAGCCATCGAGTTCACGATGTGGAATGAACCCATCGACGTTTGCGCCGAGTGTGCGAAGTGTGTGTGTCAAAATTGCGGCTGCTGAAATTCCGTCGGCGTCATAATCGCCATGCACGATAATTAATTCATGCGCTGCGATCGCGATGCGGAGGCGATCGACCGCACGCTGCATGTCACGAAATAAAAATGGGTCGTGGATGTCGCGCTCATAATTGGGTTCGAGAAATGTGCGCGCTTCATCCGCGGTGCGCAGGCCACGATTCCACAAAAGTTGGGCAACTATCGGGTGCACATTCGGGAGCGCAGCGAGATCACACCGATTCGTTTCATCCTGTAACAACCAGACTGTTTTTTTCATATCGCGCGCGAGCTAGTACTTCACCGAAAACGCCAAAATCATCGAAATCATCACCAAAGTAGCAAAAATTGCGGAAAGAATACGCCGTGTTTTTTGTTTCATAGTAGGTCAGTCAGGTGGGAGTATATCAACAAAGTGTGTGGATGGCGAACGGAAAAGTTTTGTCCACAACCAAACCATTGACAACGGTTTTTCGATAGGGTATAGTCAATCCATAGTCGCCCGCGCATGCCCCTCGGGGTGTAACGCGGGTTTTAAATAATAAAAATATGGCACAAAGGAGGGTGTGCGTATTTATTGACGGCGCAAATTTTAATTATTTGGTTTTACGAAAGCTGCAGATAAAAGTGGCAGACTTCGATTTAAACAGTTTTGTACAGAGCCTCGTTCCGCAAGATTCAATTTTGGTAGGAAAAAAATATTATTTGGGCACAGTAAGCAAGAAAGACGAAAAAATTCTGCGAATTTTTGCAGCTGATCAAAAATCACAACTTGATTCATTAGAAGAAAATGGTTTTTTTGTACACACGGCAACGCTGCGTCGACGCCTTGAGCGTGTAATCGTTGATGAACGCGTCAAAAATTTTGTACAGCTGCAATCTCAGGGAATTATGTTATTCAAATACGTGCGGCTTCGTGAGAAAGGCATTGATGTCAAAATCGCGGTTGACCTGCTTTCGGGCGCATATGAAAATGAGTTCAGCGAGGCAATCATTGTCAGCTCGGATACGGATCTGATTCCGGCAATTATGATTATTCGCGAACGTCTTTATAAAAAAGTCACGTATATCGGGTTTGCAATTCCAGATCCAGCTGGCGAGGACCATACTGAGCCCACGCGCGCAATGCTATATTCAACGGATCGACAAAAAATTTTTGGACCGGCTGATTTACAACGCCACACCCACCCAAAAATTAATACAATGTGTGCGAGGCAAACTGATTAAGGGCTATTACATCATGCGCCATTTCATTAACGAGTGGAAATGTTTTTATGGATGCCAGTAACGAATAAGGAATCCATTCTGGTTCAATCGTTTCTCCGAAACGCATATCACCCGCATACCATTGTGCGGTAAATAGCGTGAAATGATAAATGATTTTTTTATGCTTGCTGAGAGTCATCAAGGTATAAATTTTTGGTACAACTCGCAAGCGTTCTGGATAAATAATGAAACCTGTTTCATTGTGTATGATTCGTGCGGCAGCGTCGACTTCCACCTCATTTTTATGAATAATACCGACTGGTACATTGTAGACAAATGAAAAATTTCGAAATGGACGTTGATGGCGCATGAGCAAAAATTCGGGTTCTTTGTCGTATGTCATGAGTAGCACGCCTGCGGCGCGAATTGGTTTCATAGTGAGCTGAGTATAGCGAACCTGATGAACAATTGAAATGTGTTAGCCCTGATCCGGTTTCAAAATCGCTAAAAAAGTTTCGGGCGGAATGTCCACGGAGCCGCGGCCCATGGCTTTCATTTTTTCTTTGCCCTTCTTTTGATTTTCCAATAATTTGCGTTTACGCGTGATGTCACCGCCATACAAACCAGCTGTTACATCTTTGCGCATCGGCGACAACCGCTCGCTCGCGATAATTTTTCCGCCGATCACGGCTTGCAATTTGATTTCAAACATTTGGCGCGGCAAATTTTCTTTTAATTTTTCGCAGATGCGTTTGCCGGTGCGA
>JAHFHU010000022.1 GCA_023246755.1 Candidatus Magasanikiibacteriota bacterium | reverse complement strand
CGCGCCAAGTTATCGTTGGTTTTGAAAATGCAGTGCTCGATCTTGAGCCGGGCCAATCAGTCACGGTCACGATTCCCGCAGTCGAAGCCTATGGTGCGCGCCGCGAAGAAATGGTCGCGATCGTGCCGCGAGATAAATTTCCCGAAAATATTCCGATTGAGCTCGGCATCCAACTTCAAATTCCAACGCCTGACGGACGCACGATGGTCGCTGAAATTAGCGCGATCGATGGAGATAATGTAACCATTGACGGTAATCATCACCTCGCGGGGAAGGATCTGATTTTTGATATCGAACTTATCGAGGTTGTGTAATTTGCGACATCGATTTTATTTACCGAAAACAGAATATCTCTACCACCTTCTCGCTCGAGAGGCCAGCAACTCACTTCAGGTGGTAGCAGATATTCTGTTTTACGTTAACAAATCCACTGCCGCCCATTCATATGACGTCGTTTTGGCTACGCGGGATATGTGCGTTGTGCGTGCGAGTTGCTGACCTCTCGAGCGGAAGCACAACGACACATACCCCGCTGAGCGGAAACATGTCTAGGCAATCATTTTTTTAAACTCCTCAACCATCGGAACCTGCTCAACCTCAACGCCGTAAAATTCGCCAAGACAGACGCTCGCCCAATCGGCGACGAGTAAACAGTTTAAGATTTTTTCTGCACGCGAAGCGCCCCATAGTTCGATAGTGTGCACCGGAATGTTTCGCGCCTCGTATAATTCTCGAGTGATTTTCATTCGCTGCTGATTGCGCGGGTGATCATCGACGTCGAGAAGCATGATGACTGAAAATTGTGCCGAAACGCTTTTCGTCGCATCAACCGCATCAAACCCCGTCATTTCGTTGTGATTGAGCTCGGGTATCACATTCCAAAACGCCGGAATTTTTGTATTTTCACAAAATTTAATCTTCCAATTTTGCGCTAACGCGGCGTTACCCCCGCTCGCGTACACAAGTGGAATGCGTCCCGGCAATTTTTCCGCGAGCGATTCGCCAAGCGATCGCGCTCTCGCCGTATCAATTGAGAAAATATTTTTTTGCTCGCCCGCAAAGGCACCGAGCGCGACGACGCCATAGCCGAGCGCAGCACGCGGCTGAATACCAACAGATGGAAATTGAATATACGGAATGCCATCAGCGGCAGCGAGCTCAAGCAATTTTCCACCAACTGCCATCGCACACATCGCATAACCGTGGTCGCGCGCAGCCCGATATGATTCCAAAACTTCTTCGGTGTTTCCGGAGTATGAACTCATCACAAATAAACATGAAGCGGCTTCCTTGTCGCTCAAACGCGGTAAACCATAGTCACTATGAATGAGGCGGATGCGCCCCGGGGAACTGAGCAGCGCAAAAATATCTGCAGATAAATGCGAGCCGCCCATCCCACAAATAATCATCGGACGATCGCGAACCAATGTATCCTCGTTCATGATTTTCGGTTCAAACAGAAATTGCTCAGGAAATAATTCGAGTGCATCGCGCATCATATTTTTTTGTGTTGTTTTTTTAACCGATTCGCAAATAAAATTGCAAGAATAAACAAGGCGCACATTCCATACTGCGCGGGAGTCAGTCCCAAATATCTCATATCAGGCATCATGCCGTCGCGCACACGAAAAAAATCAAGCGCAAAACGAGCGGGTGCATAGAGCATTGGCACGAGCGCGAGATAAAACCCCTGTATTTTTGAACGCGGGGAAATCCAGATGATCAAACCGATAACAACCCACGCACACGACTCAAGCAAACCGAGGTCGAGTCGCGAGCCGTCCGGATATGCGACCGCAAAAAAACGATTCGACCGAATTCCCGGATGCATGTGAGTCAGATAGCAACCAAATCGTGCAATAATCCATGCTGCGGGGATGGAACATGCGACAATGTCGCCATATAAACGCAGATCTATTTTTTTTCGGCGGACATAGAGTAGCGCTGCGGCGATTCCACACGAAATTCCGCCCACTGAAGAGAGCCCACCGTGCCACACCATAAAAATTTCGCGCGGGTTCACGAAAAAAAAGTGTGGCTCATAAAAAAATATGTGCGCCAGCCGTGCGCCGAGAAATGCGCCGATCAAAATCCATACGCTCATGTCAAGAATATGATCGAAGGATGCGCGTGCACGTCTCGCTTCACTGCGCGCAACCAGAAGTGCCGACACGACGCCGAGCATCACAAAACAACCCCACACAAAAATTGTAACGGGACCTATGTGAATACTCACCTGCTCAAAATAGGGAAGCATAGAATTGACCGCGCCTAAAATCCGAGCACGGCGCGCATTTCTTCCGGACTATCAACGACGTGATACAATTCAAGATCTTCTGCGGCGATATTGTGCTCGCGTTCGAACTGATTTTCTTTGATAAACACGAGCAACGGTTCCCAGAATTCTTTTCCGTACAAAACGATCGGAATTTTTTTAATTTTTCCCGTTTGAATTAACGTCAAAATTTCGAAACACATGTTAAGCGTGCCATAGCCTCCCGGAAAAAATACGACACCACGCGATGGCGTTGTCAACATCAGCTTGCGGGTGAATGGAAAATAGAACCCCCGATTTTTTGTGATGTAGGGATTGATATGTTCCGGTTTATCGCGAACCAAATCAATTCCGTAGGAACCACCACCTAATTCATATGCACCCTTGTTCGCTGCCTCCGCGATACCCAGTCCCCCGCCGGTCACGACGCCAATGTGTGCGCGCGCGAGCAAACTTCCGAGCGCGTAGGCGTCCTTGTAGTAGCGGCTGTCGAGCTTAACGCGCGGAGTCCCGAGAACCGTCACCGCGTTTTCTATGCCGCGCAAAAATTCAAAACCTTCAACCAATTCAGCCATAATTCGAAATACACGCCAATTAATTGCATCATCCGAGCAAAATTGACGTGCATCCATGCTGCACACCTGACTGATCGGCTTACTTTTTTTAACAATTTCCATTGCCTCCTCCGGCGAATCGACAATCGAAATCATCGACAAATCATTTTCGGATATTGCATGAATCCGTTCGAAAACATTTGTGTGCAAAAAATTCATGAGCGGCTCCCAATATGATTTTCCGAAAAGTACAACCGGAACACGGTTGAGTTGTGCGCCATTCATTTGATCAAGAACTTCAAACAACTCATCAAGCGTACCAAATCCGCCGGGAAAATAAATAAACGCTTGAGAAGGTGTAGTGAGCAAAACCTTGCGCGTCAAAAAATAGTAGCACGCACGCGATTGCCGAACATACTGATTTATTTTTTGTTCGTGTGGCAACTCGATGTTGATGCCAATTGACATGCCCCCTGCCTCAAACGCACCTTTGTTTGCGGCCTCCATAATTCCCGGCCCACCCCCCGTTACCGTTGTAAATTTATTTTTTGCTAAGAGCGCACCCAATTCAACCGCCGCGTGATAATACGGACTGTTCGCGTGAGTTCGCGCCGAACCCATGATGGTAACCTGACGATCAAACTGACTTAAGAACTGATATCCTTCTACAAATTCAGACATGATGCGAAAAACCTGCCACGTATTTCCACGGAGATCGATAGCTGAGCCGCGATCAAATTTTTTATTTTCGGTTGTCATAAAAGAGGATATTGTGTATGCCACGAAGTTATTTGTTGAAATTGATGTCCGCATTGCAATGCGCGCGCCTCACCCAATCGAGGAGCCATAATTTGTAACCCGATCGGAAGCCCGTTGATCAAGCCGCACGGAATTGATAGCGCGCAAATTCCCGCGAGCGACGCTGATGAAAGAAAAATATCCGAGAGATACATTTTAAGCGGGTCAGCGGATTTATCTCCAACAGTGAAGGCAACTTCCGGTGTTGTTGGGGTGATCATCACGTCTACCGTGTTAAATACTGCTTCGATTTCCTGTTTGATGATCGTTCGTACTTTTTGTGCCTGCACAAAAAATGAATCAAAATGTTCATGCGAAAGTGCAAACGTACCAATCATGATGCGCCGCTTAACTTCTGCGGGAAAACCAGACTCACGTGACGCGGTGTACGTGTGATATAAATCTTCCGCGGCGCCGCGCACACCATATCGAATACCATCGAGACGCGCGAGATTTGAACTGTCCTCGCACGGAACCAGTATATAATATGTTGGCACCGCATACGAGGTGTGTGGAAGCGAAACCGGAATAATTTTTGCGCCGAGCGATTCAAATTCTTTAATCGTGGTCTCAACTGCCATCCGAATTGACGTATCGAGTTCGTCCATAAAAAATTCGCGCGGGACACCAATTTTTAAACCTTGAATCGGTTTTTTTATTTCCGCAACATAATTCGGAACGGTCGCGCGTGCAGTTGTTGCATCGAGCGGATCGTGACCCGCGATATGCTGCATGATCATCGCAATATCTTCGGCAGAACGTGCAAACGGACCAACCGTATCAAGAGAGGAAGCCATCGGCATCGCACCATAGCGCGACGTGCGTCCGTAACTCACTTTTAAACCCGAAACACCACAAAAACTTGCGGGGCCCCGAATTGACCCGCCCGTATCTTCGCCAATCGCGAACGCATTCAAATCAGCAGCGATTGACGCCGCGCTTCCCCCCGACGATCCCCCCGCGACGCGCGACACATCCCACGGATTGCGTGCCGCGCCATACATTGAATTTTCATTTGACGCACCATGTCCAAACGCATCACAATTATGCTTTCCAATCAGAATTCCGCCCGCATCTCGAATTTTTTTTATCACACTTGAATCAAACGTCGGTGTGTAATTATCCAAAATTTTTGCAGCGCCCGTCGATCGCATCGCAGCTGTATTGATCGCATCTTTAACTCCAAATGGAATTCCGGCAATAGTGCTTAACGCCTCGCCGCGCGCTCGCCGCTCGTCTATAACGCTCGCCGCGCGCCGCGCTTCATCTGCATCAACCGTAATAAATGAATTTAACGCCACATTATTTTTTTCGATCCGCTCGACGAAATAATTCACCGCCTCAACACTACTCACCTCTTTTTTTTCGAGCAACATCGCCCATTCAGCCAATCCGATGTGTGACTTCATATATTATGCTTTGTAATTCGAAAATACCGGTGGCACGACAAGAAGGTCAGCTTTTGAAACCGGAAACGCATCAATTAATTGCGCGCGCTCCCCTGCATCAATTTGAACAACATCATCCGCACGTAATTCATCAAGCTCATCCGTTATATATGAAGTCGGGGCGACTCCTGTCGTATCAACGGCCTGCAACCCTTCAACAAAAGACAGAATCGCCGTCAATTCCGTTGTGTAGCGCTCCGTTTCGTCGGCAGATAATTCAAGGCGGGCAAGTCGTGCAACGCGCTCAACATCCTCGGTGGTCAATTTCATACGAAATTTTTTGATTCAGATGCAGCCAGTATCGCTAAAAATTCAGCTTCCGTCAACCGCGTCAGCCCCATTTTTTTTGCCTTTTCCTCTTTAGACCCTGCATCAGCACCCACAACAACGTGTGTAATTTTTTTACTGATTGTGTCCGAAACTTCGGCGCCCAATTTCTTGACGCGTTCACTCGCGTCTCCCCGAGACATCGCGACGAGCGTGCCCGTGAATACAAACGCCGTGCCCGTGAGTGGTCCTGATATTCCTTCCATCGACTCAACCAAAACACCTTGCTCTCGCATTCGCGCAATCTGACGCAGGTGCGACTCATCTCCAAGATACGCAACGATGCTGTGCGCCACAACTTCACCAATGCCATCAACGTGTTCAAGCTGCTCGGCCGTCGCACACAAAAAAGCATCCAATGTTTTGAAGTGGCGCGCAACTCGAACTCCGCCTTCCTCACCGACATGTCGAATTCCGAGCGCATAAATAAATCGGTCGAGCGAAATTTTTTTCGCGCCATTGATACTCGTGATCAAATTTCGTGCGGATAACTCGCCAAATCGATCGAGTCCAACAAGATCATCGAACGTCAACTCGAAGATGTCCGCCGCTACCGAAATTAAACCTTCGGCAATTAATTGCTCGACAATTTTCTCTCCCATCCCATCGATATCAAATCGACCACGCCCCACAAAATGAGAGATCGATTCTTTTTGCGACCCCTCACATTTTTTGTTCGTACAATACAGTGCGACTTCCCCGTCTACGCCCGCGATTGCGCCCCCACACACCGGACACACGCGCGGCGCACGAATTTTTTTCTCGGTGCCCAAACGCATCTCAATCAAAACCATCTTAATTTTCGGAATAATGTCGCCGGCTTTTTCAATCACGACGGTGTCGCCGATGCGCACATCAAGTCGTTCAATCTCATCCATGTTGTGGAGTGTTGCATGACTCACCGTCGTTCCCGCAACACCAACGGGTCGCAGGTGTGCAACGGGGGTAATTACTTTCGTTCGCCCGACCTGCCACACAATTTTCTCAACAACGGTCGTCGCTTCCTCGGCCGGAAATTTGAACGCAATTCCCCACCGCGGCGCTTTGCCCGTATAACCAAGGTCACGCTGCAACGCGCGATCGTTCAATTTAATCACGAGCCCATCGACCCAGTACGCGAGTTTTTTGTTCTGACGATTTTGCCACGTATCCCACATGCGCATAATCTCATCGACCGAACAACATAATTTCCAATCAGCATTAATCTGAAATCCCAATTGTGCGAGCAATGATAATTCCTCTGATTGCGATTTTGGCTCTGTAACACCCGCGGTGATCGCCGAAATATCATATAAAAAAGCTTCAAGTCGCCGCGATGCTGCGACCGTCGGATCCAATTGTCGAACAGCGCCAGCCGCTGCGTTTCGCGGATTCGCAAACAGCGGCTCATCTGCAGCCGCGCGCGCGACGTTCAGGGATTCAAACACACGCGTCGGCATCCAAACTTCGCCCTCAACAACAATCGAAACTGGTTTTTTAAGTGTGAGCGGGATCGACTGAATTGTTTTAATATTTTCTGTTACGTCTTCTCCAACAACGCCGTCGCCCCGCGTCGCGGCAGTAACTAACTTACCTTTTTCGTATGTCAAAACGATATGTATTCCGTCAATTTTCATCTCAACAACATATTCTGGATCACGACTGACGCCGGACTTTTCCAAAATTAATTTCCGAACACGTGTATCAAACGCCGCGATATCATCGCGGGTAAAGGCATCGTCGAATGACCACTGTGTGACGGCGTGGCGGACTTTTTTAAATGCATCGAGCGCGCGGCCACCCACACGCTGCGTTGGCGAATCTGCTGATTTTAATTTCGGAAAATCAGCCTCAAGATGACGCAATTCGTCCATGAGCGACGAGTAGACAGCGTCCGTTACCGATGGATCATTTTCGACGTGATATTTGTAACGTAAATCAGCAATTGCAGCACGCAATTTTTGCGCACGCACGGAAGCTTCGGATCCAGTCATAGTTTAATTTCATACAGCAAAGACACCCAATAATGCATGCGCGGCCAGAGCAAAAAACAGATATACCCCATAGTACGACGCGCCCTTCCAAACGCGCTTTCCCCATCCCCATTCAATCATTCCTCCGATGACCGCAAAAATATATGCGAACGCGAGCGTCACAAAAAACCCGGGCCAGCCGACGATAAACCCGATCACGATTCCAAATAAAATATCGTGCGCATGTACCCACTGCCATTTACTGACGATCAGCAAAATCGACATCACAAAACCGGCGGTGATCGCGGCGAAAACATGATAAATAAACGTTTGCATGTCGCCCGCTAAAATAATTCGAGCAACTAACGCTCCGAGCGTCATGAGATAAACCGCGAACGGAACTTCGTCATACACCAAATCTGAAATTGCCAAAACGAGCATGCCTATCACAGCAATCATCGATAACAATATCGAAATCCATGCTGCGGCGTCAGACGGAACCTGCATCTGAAAAATAAATACCCAAAGAAATCCGAGAGTTAGCGCGCCAGCGATTTCCGCGAGCACGGGCGCGATCGGTAAACGACCCCGACACATCGCGCACACACCGCGTCGCAACGTAAACCCAAGCACCGGCAGATAGGTCATCCATGCGTCAAATGAAAAACAGTGTGCACAATGTTTGCGCCAGAGCATCCGACGCGAAACGTGAAACCAATACGAAAACCGATCAGCAAGTGCGCCGATACCCGCGCCGAGAATTAAAATGAGGATGCTGATCGCGTAGTTCATACCAATTCTATTGCTTGAGTAATAGTCCTGCGGGAGAAACCTGAATTCTCCCCTGCAATCCGTTAATCGCACCCTCGAGCGCTGCCTCAATTACGTATTGGCTATTTGGCGCAACAGACGTGTAGGAATAACCAACAAATTGCGCAGGTTGCGGCTCCGGCGGCATCGGGATTGGGTCAAGATAGACGGTTCCTCCTCCGCAACCACTTCGAGTTTCCGCAAAACCGGTCGGCGTACCCGAACAAATAACTTTATAGCCGGCTGTACCAAATAATATCGGCGTTGGCGCTTGTGGATATCGATTATTATTATGAAAATAATCTTCGAGTGCGCGACGGGTGATGTCAAGATCTGACAGACGTTTCGAGTCGCGCGATCGCTCACGTGCCGTTCCGAGCAGTGCGGAGCCGATGAGAATCAAGATGCCGACCGCAGCGAGAACAATTAAAAGTTCGAGGATGGTGAAGCCGTTTGGTTTATGAGAAATTTTTTGCATACAATTTATTGACCACCAGAAATAAGACGCTGTGCCAAGCCAATGGCGATGGTGAATCGCGGTCCGATTCGATCGAGCACCGGCTTCAGACCGGATGGCGCAACGACGCGCGCCCATGGATCACCCGCGTACGTTTTGACGGAAAATTGCGTTTCAATTTTGCGCGCAAGCCCCGGGCATCGTGCGGCACCACCGGTCAAAATAATTTTATCCGGCCGGGTAAGTGCAGCGGACGCGCCGTGTCGCGCCGTGTTTAACACAAGCTCAATTTCTTTGATGATCGGAATAAAAACTGGTTGCAAAATCGCATCGATCGCGGGATCAGTCGTTGCATCGGTCATCTGCTCAAATAATTCAATCTTCATGTCCTCGATTTCGCTCACCTCTTTATTCCATGCACGAGCTAAAACCGCGTTGAGTTTATCGCCGCCTGTTTCTATGACAACATCAACGATGGGAACGGTACGAACAACGTAAGTAAAACTCGTATAGAGTTTGCCCATGTCGATGATGATCGTTGGCGCCGGATCTGTTCCGAGCAGCGCTCGAATCGCCGCGAACGTTTCTGTTTCAATCGCTTGCAACTTAAATCCTGCTTTCGTGAAAATCTCGGAATAAAGTTGGATAACTTTTTTTCGCGCCGCAGTCACAAACACTCGATCAATTTTTTTATATTGTTCCACCTCACTCGGCAACGGTTCGATTTTTCGCGTATCGAGTTGCGCTTCAACGAGCGGAAACGGAAGTAGCTTTTCTATTTCATATGCAACCGTTGATGCAAAATCTTTCGGCTCAACATGTGGAATGCTGATGATCGTCGAAAACACATCTCGTTGTGGAAGCGACGCAATCGCCGCGTTCGAAGTTGTTTTTGCGCCGGCCGCGATATCTTTAATCATTTGCGCCGTTGCGTCGACGGCCGCAGCGCGTTCTTCGTCCGTGCGCGCAGCTCGAAGTGGCACATCAACATCAGAAAATGCGTAGGTGTATAAATAAGGGCGTTTATTTTGTCCGCGTAATTCAACGAGTTTGATGCCACCAGATCCGATATCGATTCCGACGAATTGTGTTGGTTTAGATTCAAAAAATAACATAGTCGTGCCGACAGTATACCAAACTTTGAAAACAAAGTAGAGTGATGCTAAACTGTGTACAACTTGCTATGACTGAACTCAATCTATTCAACACGCTGTCTCGTTCGAAGGAGATTTTTAAGCCGCTCAAAAAATCCGCGGTGACGTTATACAACTGTGGCCCGACAGTGTATCACGATCAACACATCGGAAATTTTCGAACGGCGATGACCGTTGATATTTTAAAACGGACGCTGCTTCATTTTGGATATCAGGTGAAACACATAACCAATATTACTGATGTCGGCCATCTAACGGACGATGTTGGTGGAACCGGAGAGGATAAAATGGAAGTTGGCGCGCGACGCGAGGGGGTGAGCGCCCGTGCAGTTGCGCGCAAGTACGAAAAACTCTACAAGGCGGATCTTACATTGCTCGGCAATATCCCGCCGTTTAAATGGACGCGTGCGACCGAGCATATTGATGAACAAATCGCGCTCATAAAAAAATTGGAACGCAAAGGTTACACGTACCGAACGAGCGATGGAATTTATTTTGATTCGGTTCGCGATACGGATTATGGAAAACTCGCAGGACTGAAATCGATGAAATTGCGTGCGGGTGCACGCGTTGATGTGGGTGAGAAAAAAAATCCGTCCGATTTCGCGTTATGGAAGTTTGCGGCCGCGGGAGTGAAGCGCCAGATGGAATGGCCGTCCCCGTGGGGCGTTGGCTTTCCGGGCTGGCACATCGAATGTTCCGCGATGGCAATGAAATATTTGGGCGAAACAATCGACATTCATGCGGGCGGCATTGATTTAATTCCGGTGCATCATACGAATGAAATCGCGCAATCCGAATGTGCGACCGGAAAATTATTTGTGCGATTTTGGGTTCATGGAGCATTTGTCATTGAAGGCGAAGAGAAAATGTCAAAGTCAAAAGGTAATGTGAAAACAATGGAGTGGATCACGGCTGAGGGTTTTTCGCCCCAAGATTATCGCTACCTCACCCTTCAAACGCATTACCGAAAAGAACTCTCCGTCACGATCGAATCGTTGCGCGCTGCACAGGTCGCCTACAACCAGATCGCCGAATTTATACGAAACGCACCACGCCGCGCGGGTGTTGTCAACAAAGAAAAGATGGCCGCATTTGATTGCGCCATCGCCGATGATCTCAATATGCCCCGTGCGATCGCTGTTTTGTGGGATGTTTTGCGCGGATCAGACACTGCCGTAAATAAACGCGCGACCATTCTTGCGTTTGATGAAGTTTTTGGTCTGCAACTTAAACGATTGAAAAAAGATTCGGCCGACGCACTACCCGACGTTGTTAAAAAACTTTTAATCGATCGCAACAACGCGCGTGCGAACAAAAATTGGGCCGCTTCGGATCACCTGCGGAGCGAGATTCGCACACATGGTTTTGATGTCATGGATACACCCGAGGGTCAATCAGTCGTCCGTGTGCTATACTGATGCCACACGATTCGAATATGCCATCCGAAATAAAAACCGGCGCCTTGCTTGAACAACCTAACACGCCCGAGCTTGCACCCGAGCACGCAGAAATTCCTGCTGCATCTCAACAAGAAAGTGTTTCCGAATTTTCAAATATAGCTCCCCCACCGCGCGCCGTGTCAGCGCCAGAAATAATCGTGGCAAAAATCGCTGATCCCATGCAAAAAGAGGTCGAGGGTGTTTTAACGGAAAATTTAGGCGATATTTTTAAACAATTGCCGAGCGATCGCAAAAATCTGTTCAAACAAAAGGGTGAGGTGATCGCGGCGCAAATTACCGGGATGATCAAAGCGGGCATGATTCAGATGAAAAAAATTTTAAAACTCATCCGCGAGTGGCTGCTCATCATCCCGGGTGTTAATAAATTTTTTCTTGAACAGGAAGCAAAAATAAAAGCGGAAAAAATTCAACAAATTTACGAACGCGAACATACCGCAACGACATAGCACATTTTTTAATATGATCTTTCAAGTGACGCTCCTTGACACTACATCCGGTCTCGGCAATTTCAACGGGCAAATTTCAACAGATCTCACGACGCTTGGTTTGAGTGTGCTTGTCCCCTTTTGTCTTGTTGCCGGCACGATCGCCGTACTTTTTCTTCTGCGCGTTTTTTTGAAAAATCGATACGAACATTTGTCGAGCTTCAATCAAGTTGTGTTACAAATTTTAGTTCCGAAGGAACGTAAAGAGGATCAAAAAAATGGCGGCGCAGCTGAATCGCAGTCGATTCAAAAAATTCGTGAGGACGTTGCAGTCATGGAAACACTATTCGCAAACGTTGGTGGATTGCATGCACAACGTGGTCTCAAAGCATGGTTGTTTGGACGTGATGATCATTTTAGTTTTGAAATTGTGGCGCACGGCGGGCTTGTCTATTTTTATGTTGCGGTTCCCCGCATCATGCAAAATTTTATCGAAGAACAAATTCATGCGCAATTTCCGTCTGCCGTGATCGAAGAAACAAAAGATTACAACATTTTCACGCCAACCGGAACGATACTTGCGGGATTTCTTGCGTTCAAGCGCAAAGATGCGTTTCCGATTAAGACGTACAAAAAATTAGATTCAGATCCGCTCAACCCGATCGTCAACGCGCTCGGAAAAGTGCAGGCGCCGGACGGTGCGGCTGTTCAAATTGTGGTGCGCTCCGCAAAGAAAAAATGGCGCAAGGAAGGAATTTGGCTCGCGCGCGACATCCAGCAAGGCGGAAAATTTGAAAAACTTGCGATCAAAGGCGCGTTCATGACATTCGTCCATCATCACATCATGAAACCAAAGCACAATAATACACAGGACCCTAACCATCAGCAATATCGCCTTTCGCCGATGGAAGAAGAGGTGGTCAAAGGACTCGAGGAAAAAGCGAGCCGTGCGGGACTTGATGTAAATGTGCGTATCGTTGTTGCATCGACAGAAAAAATGCGCGCGCGACAAATGTTTGATCAGATCGCGGGTGCGTTTGCGCAATTCAATTCATATCATTACGGCAACAGTTTTTCCGTGATGATTCCATCCGGACAAAATCGAATCATTCGTGATTTTATTTATCGAATATTACATGAACGTCGCGGCATGGTTATGAACACGGAAGAAATGGCATCGCTCTACCATATTCCATTGCCTTCGACGGAAACGCCGAATATTAAATGGCTCACCGCGCGCAAAGCTCCGCCGCCAAATAATATTCCAAAGGAAGGAATCGTGCTTGGATTTAACGACTATCGGGGAATCAGAACGCAAATTCACATGGCGCGTGACGATCGCGCGCGTCACATGTACATCATCGGAAAATCTGGAACGGGTAAATCCGTATTTCAGGAAAATTTGGCAGCACAAGATATCGAAAATGGCGATGGGGTGTGCGTGATCGATCCGCACGGCGATCTTGTTGACTATGTGTTGTCGCATGTTCCCGCGTCGCGCGCGGACGACGTCATTCTATTTGATCCAACGGATATCGGGCGGCCGCAAGGTTTGAATTTGATGGAATATGATCCGAATTATCCGGAACAAAAAACGTTTGTGATCAACGAAACGATGAAAATTTTCGATAAGCTCTATGATTTAAAGGCGACGGGTGGCCCGATGTTTGAACAATACATGCGCAACGCGATGTTGCTTTTGATGGAAGATGTCGAGTCGGGATCGACGCTAATGGAAGTTCCAAAGTTGCTTGCGGACGAAGATTATCGGCGCTACAAATTGTCGAAATGTAAAAATCCGACGGTGTACGATTTTTGGGTGAAGGAAGCGCAAAAAGCAGGTGGCGAAGCGTCACTCCAAAACATGGTTCCTTACATTACCTCGAAGCTCAACCAATTCACAACAAATGATTACATGCGCCCGATCATCGGACAACAAAAAAGCGCGTTTAATTTTCGACACGTGATGGATCAGAAAAAAATTCTCCTCGTGAAATTGTCAAAGGGTAAAATTGGCGACATGAACGCGTATTTGCTCGGTATGATTATCGTCGGAAAAATTCTGATGGCTGCGTTGTCGCGTACCGATATTGCAGATGAAAGCAAGCGCGCGGATTTTTATCTGTACATTGATGAGTTTCAGAATTTCATCACGGATTCGATCGCAACAATTTTGTCTGAAGCGCGTAAATATCGGTTGAATTTAATTATCGCGCATCAATATGTGGGGCAACTTGTGCAAAATAATGACACCCGTATCCGTGACGCAATTTTTGGTAACGTCGGCACGATGATTTCGTTTCGTATCGGCGCCGAAGATGGCGAATTTCTTCAAAAAGAATTCGCGCCGGTATTCACCGCATATGATTTGATCAATATCGAAAATCGAACGGCGTATGTTAAGTTGCTCATCGGCGGCACCAACGCAAAACCGTTTAACATGGGCGTGAACAAATTTACGGAACGTAATTTTGAACTCGCCGAGGCAATTCATCAGCTCGCGCGCTTGAAGCAAGGACGCGACCGCGGGTTGGTTGAGGAGGATATTAGATCGAGAACAAATGCCTTAGTATAAAACACAACCCCATCGAGAGACCATCTCGGTTTTTCTCA
>JAHFHU010000021.1 GCA_023246755.1 Candidatus Magasanikiibacteriota bacterium | reverse complement strand
TGCCGCGATCGCATGGTGGTATCTGGTGCGTCATATTTTTAATCGCGCAGTCGCTGATATTTCATTTTGGTTATTTTTATTTCATCCAGCAGTAATTTATTATTCGGCGCGCGGATTATTTCCGAACATGGCGATGCTGGACTTGATTATTATCGCACTCGGCGCTGTGTGGTTTGCGTTTCGGCACGCGTCGCGTGCGATGTATGCGCTTGCGTCGATCGCGGCGCTGGGCGCGATCGCAATTCGTCCGCCCGAGACGCTCGTACTCATCGCGGCGTGTGCGTTGTCGGCGGTGGTGTGGGGGAGTGCGGGTGTGCGAAAATTTGCCATGAAAATTTTTGGTGCGGTTGTTGTGTTCGCAGGCGCGTTGTTTGTCGCTCGATTGATGCAGTGGTTGCCGGGCGGATATCAATTTGCGCAACCGAATTCAGTCGGCGCGATTTTTTTTCCGTTCGGCATCAACATTCCGCGCGTGTGGCATCTCGCGATTGCGTTTATCGTTAAATTATTTTCGCCGTGGGTCATTCTGTCGACGGCTGGCGTGCTCTGGTGGTTGTGGGACGCGTGGCGACGGAAAAAAATCGATCGATTGGTTGCGGCATATCTCACCGTCGTCGTGCCCGTGAGTTTGTGGCTCTTTGTTTTGTATGGCAGCTGGGCGTTTTCGGATAATCTTAAAGACCCGGGTGCGGTTACGCTTGGTGCTTCATATATACGCTACTGGTTGCCGCATCTTTTGTTCCGTATGCCGTTTGCCGCGATGTTGTTGTTTGTGTGTATCGAGCGGTGGAAATTGCGCGCGCACCAGATCGTCGTGATTTTTATCGCAGGTGTGGTTGCGCTTGGTGTGTGGCGTGCATACGCAGGAGTCGACGGGTTGTGGTGGATGGTTGGGGAACTTGCCGAATCGAAAAAAACAGTTGCCGCAATTGAAGCGCGCGTGCCGCCGGACGCCGTGATTGCAGTGCGTGCGTGGGACAAATTTTTTGCGCCTGATCGTGCGGTGTTGCAACCATTTCCGTTTGACGCGCGAACATTCGACGCGGTGAAAGAATTGTTAGATCGCGGAACGCCCGTGTTTGCGTTTGGTGAGCCGTTAAGTGGTTCACAACTCTATTCTCACGGGATTGCCGCATCGGGCATGGGCGCGTATGATGGACAAAATCTCTATCAACTTACTGTATGGTCCAGCGACCACGACTAGCTGCGCTCACCGCGCTTATTCCGTTCGCGGTAATTATTTGGTCGCACACCGCGTCATGGCCGTTTGGTTCGTTGACCGACACCTACGTTCCACAAGGGCCGACGGACACGTTCAGCGATTTTTCGCCGAGCGACCGAACGGGCGTGTTGACGACGCGCGGTCGTCCGATCACGGGCTCGCCGGTCTATCTTTTATTTCAACCACGCCGACACTCGAAAAAAATTCGTGTTGAAATTTTTGCGGCGCCGTCGTCGTTGTTGGCGGCAACAGATTTAAAAATTGGATATCGACACGGCTCTGGCCCCGAGGGAAATATTTTTGTGCGCACAGAAATTGAAAAAAAAGATGACGGAATTATTTTATGGGCGGTGGTGCCGTTTGACGAGATGACCCGCGAGCGAACGGATGCGCGTCGGATTGTTTTCGAGGCGCCTCGCGCATCAACAAGCACACCAATTTTTATTCAGCGCGTAAATTTTTTCTATGTCGACAATTAATTCGCGACAATTTTTTTTCAGATGTGTTGCGTGGAGTTGGTTTGTATTTGGTATTATCAGTGTCGTCATCGAATTATTTCGGCCATCATTCGTTGGACATCTAATTCCAATTTGGGTAATCTTTGTGGTAGCAGGTGTGAGCGGCGCTTATTCGATTAAAAAATAAAATTATGAGCTGGAAACGATTGGCGGAAAAAATTTTGTTTAAAAACCCGTGGCACGAATACAAACAGGTTGATTTTGAAACAGGCGACGGCACGCGCGGAAACTATTTTTTTATCGACACGCCGGGGTCAGTGTATATTTTGGCGCGTGACGCTGCGGGTGCATTCACCATGATTCATTCGTATCGATTTATTCCGGATGAAATGAGCTTTGAATTTCCGGGTGGGGCGGTGAAGTATGGTCAGACGCCGGAAGCGGCTGCGGCAGACGAGCTTCACGAAGAGGTCGGTTTGCGGGCGGAAAAATTAGTTCGGCTGGGGACTTTTCGTCCGTGTAGCGGGCTTTTGTCGGAAATGTGCTATATTTTTTTCGCAGAGGATTTAACCGAAATTGGTCACGCACGCGAAGCGACGGAAGAAATGTCAGTCGTGAAAAAAACTGCGGAGGAAATTGACGAAATGATTCAGTCCGGCGAAATTACCGATGGTCAAACACTCGGTGCATGGGCGATTTTTAAAGCGCGCGCGGGGTACGTTAAAAAATGATGCCGCCTCGGAATTTTCCAAGGCGGCAGTTACTCGCTGTTATCGCAATCGTCCTGAGGCGAGCGCTCGATCGATCGGGCCATTGCTTCGTTGTCCTCGCGCGCTTCTTTTTTAGCTTGCGCATCCCGCGCGATGTCGTCCGTAGAAATTTCGTCTAGGTCGCGTAGCTCCTCTGTGACGTACAGACCTTGTGGCAACTCAAGCGGCATCAGAAATTCGTGGAGCGGATGCGCGGTTGGCATTGGCTTGTAAACCCAAATGGTGTAGGATGTGCGCGGTTGCAAAACATACCCATTTTTCACGAGACGCGCAATTTTTTCTCTCACGTCCCAGTGATGAGCAACTGATTCATCGATGAGCACAAATACGGTTCGTGCGTTTTGCATGGTGCACCTCCTTGTTGGGAGCAAGGATAGCGAATGTGATATGCGACGTCAAGAGTTGTTTGGTATTTTGGAACACACAGGGCCTTGAAAATTAAGTGTAAATTTGCTATACTGTATGCATGCCGATCAAGCAAACTGTTCCGAATTTTCTGTTGCCGATTCTGTGGGATGTAGAAAATCCTGCACTGCTTGACGTGAAAAAATATCAGCGATTTATCATTACGCGTGTCGCAGAAAAAGGGCGATGGGACGATATTATCTGGCTCAAAAAAATGTACGGGACGCCGGCAATTAAGCGCGCGGTCGCGACGAGTCGCAATGTGAGCAAAAAAGTTAAAAATTTTTGGAAAGTTGTGTAAAACAATTCGCGAGCTGTCCATTGACAGTTCTTAACCGGTGGTTTAGTATTTTATTAGCGACCCAACCAAGTCGCGGAGGGAATCATGTTGCTTCACTTTCTACAGGCGGTTGTTGCTTGTTACATTCTTCTGTTCTGCTACAAGGCCATCAAAGCGGTGGTGAAAAATGATCGTGTGCAGGCGTTGCGCATGGGTTTTTTTACAGGTCTTTGCGGCGTCGCAAGTTCAGTGGTTGGCTTGCTGCAGCTGGGACCACTCTGGTGGTGGCACCTGACCATGTTAGCCATGAGCATTCCTGTGACCTTGGGTCTTTTCATGCAGTACTTGCGCGCGAAGGATCTGCTACAAAAGTAGTGGCGACTCGCTTGTTTCTCTGCACCCCGCACGCGCTGTCGCGACGGGGTGTCTTTTTTTAAACTTGAATTTTTTCACCACAATTGTTAGGCTGTATACATTATGCGAACTCTTTTGGTTGGCGGTGGCGCCGGTTTTATCGGATCAAATTTTGTGCGATGGATGCTCTCTAAGTATCCGGATTTGAAAATTGTGAATGTTGATAAGCTCACATACGCGGGGAATTTGGATAATGTTGCGGATCTGCCAAGCGAGCGACACACATTTGTGCGCGCGGACATTGCGGATGCGGTGGCAATGCACGAAGTAATTGAAACCCATCGACCAGACGCGATTGTCAATTTTGCGGCCGAGACGCACGTTGATCGTTCTATCCACGGAGGGCTGGGCGATTTTGTGTTAGCAAATGTGATGGGGCCGCAAGTGCTCGCTGAGGCAACAAAAAAATTTGCGATTCCGCTCTACATTCAGATTTCAACGGACGAAGTTTTTGGCGCGCTTGGCCTTGATGAGGCGCGTTTGTTTCACGAAGAAACGGCATTCGCGCCAAACATGCCGTACGCTGCGTGCAAGGCAGGGGGCGATTTGATTTGCCGTTCGTATTTTCAGACATTTGGCACGCCGATTATCGTGACGCACTGCTCGAATAATTATGGGCCGTACCAATTTCCGGAAAAATTTATTCCGCAAGCGATTTCAAAAACTTTGGCGGGCGAGGCGATTCCGATTTATGGCGATGGGTTGTATGTGCGCGATTGGATTCATGTCGATGATCATTGCAGCGCGATTGATTTGTTGTTACAGCGCGGTGCGGCTGGCGAGGTGTATAATATCGGTGCGGACAATGAACGGTCGAATGTGGAAGTTGTGGAAATGCTGCTCGAAATTTTGGGCAAGCCGCACCATCCGCGCGTGACGGTGCAGGATCGTCCGGGACATGATCGTCGATATGGCATCGATGCATCGAAAATGAAAGCAATGGGTTGGGAGCCGAAATATCCGCGTGAAAAATTCATCGATGGCTTGCGCGCGAAAATTCAGTGGTATGCGGACAATGCGGCGTGGGTTGAAAAATTGAAAGCGCGCGGGGCGGAGTTTAATAGCCACATCAAAGTATGACACGAACAAAACAAAATACTATATTTTGGTTGGTTGCTCTTTTTTTGGTTTTGATACCATACCTGATTTTTTTGCCAAAGTTTATTGGTGTGAAAACCGTTATTCCCCCCTCATTGATATGGGGGTATCCCGTTTTAATAACTGCGGCGTTATATATATTTGAAAAATATTTTTCAGGAAGAAATTTTGGTACGTGGCTTGTTCGTGTATTTGTCATGGGTCAAGTGGTGCCGTTTATTTTTACTTTATTATCCGTCGGTAACGAGCCAGCGTGTGATGCAAAATATGGTCCGGATTACAATTGTTATCCGCACGCACGTGACGCGAGAATAAATTTATTTTTTGGTTTTGCATTTTTTGCTGTAGTTGCATGGATGGTGATCCCCATCATTTTTTATAACGTTCTTGCAAAAAAGAAAGGCGTGTGGAAAATCGAATATCGAGCGCTCGGCACACTTGCATTGTATTATGGATTTCCAATGCTGCTTCCTTTGATTGTAGGTTTGCTATTTTAGTATGTTTAAAATCTGGCCGCTCGAAATTTGGATTAAAAAAGAGTACTCACTGACCCCATTTGAATTACGTGATCAGGTGCCGTTTGAAACAAAGCGGGTGTATTGGGTGACGCAGGCAGCGGCGGGTGCGTCAACGGGGCAGCACTGTCATTTTGAAGAGCGGGAAGTTTTTGTGTGCGCGCAGGGCTCGATGACGGCCGTGATTGATCGCGGAAATGGCAAAGAAACATTTGAATTTAAAACAGGCGATGTGATGTACGTGCCCAATTTTGTGTGGCACGGATTTGAAAATTTGTCCGCCGATGCGATGTTTATCGCATTTTCATCAACAAATTATAGCGCGGATCGAAGTGATTATTGTGAGGATTATGAGAAATATTGTTTGGAGTACAGAGGAAAAATAGTTGCTTGACATCTGGTTTGTGTGTGGTATAGTCCGTCTACTAATAATTTTTTTTGATATGTCCAAGGAGGATGAAATCATTGAATTGATCGGCGAGGTTGCGGTTCAGTCAACACAGCACGTTTTAGATTCAGAGCAGCGGCTCGAAACACGAATTGATTCTGTTGAACAGAAACTCACGACACAGATTGATGTTGTTGAGCAGAGATTAGACTTTAAAATCAATAAGCTCGACGCGAAAATTGATCGTGTAGAAAGCTCTTTGCGAAGTGAGATGCAAGAAATGCGCAATGAGAATGCGACTTTTCATGACGAAATCATCGGTTATTTGAAACGCGCCGAACAAGAGCGTCTATTTATGTCAGAACATCTGCGTCGTCATGATGTGCAAATTGCGGAATTGCAGCGCGCACGATAGCGTGTTACGATGCGTGCGCCTAAAAAACAGGCAGTGGAGAGGGGAGCATGTGCAAAATCTTCGTTTATCCGTTTCGGCGGATCATCAACAAAACAGCGATTGCGGTAGCGTGTTTGGGCGCAACCTTCGCCCTTTTTACCGCATTTTCCATCGTTCTTTCCGACGTCAACATCGCCGTCACGATCGGCGATTCGAAATTCGTGATGACGAGTTGGTGGGTCTGGTCGGTCATGATCATCGGCATCATCGAGTATTTTCTGATCCACATCGAGTGGCCGGATCAGATGTTTAAAACACCGAAATACTCACTCATTCTCGTGCCGATCGCCAATTTTTTTGAGGTGTCTTACGCGATTCGCGGGTTGCGCAAGAATCCGAATTGGTTTTTGCAGATCGGCCCGTGGTCATCAAAAACGGCGACGTGGCTTGAGCACAACGATCCGATTACGATTCCGCTGCGTGAAGATGTGTTGATTGCGGTCAATCGAATCACAGGAAAAGGGTTTCTGCATGTTGGGGCTGCAACGGTTTTTGTGGTCGAGCTGCTCGATGAAGGAACCACACATCGTGAAATTCGGATGCGGATCGGGACGATGGATGAACCTCGTCAATGGACGTTCGCGACGGATCAGGAGTGCGTTGATTTTGTGCACGCAAATGGCGGATGGCCAAACTCGGCGCTGCTTTTGTTTGGGCTTCACGACGCACTTGAAAAACAACGCAGTGGCGCAGCACAAAAACCGGCATTGAGCGCAGCCATGTAGTGACGTAAACATCCAACAACTTTTATTCGCCGTGTCTGAATGTTGAAACATTTGGACGCGGCGTTTTCTTGAAAAAAAAATGTGTTTAAGGTAACGTACATGCACTATGCGTGTTTTGATTTTGGGTTCACAAGGAATGCTCGGGCAAGAGTTGGTACGCGTCGGCACATCGCCGGGCCGCGAAATTTTTGCGTGGGATAAAATCGATATCGATCTTACCGCGCCGGATGCGCTCGAAAAAATTCGCGCAGCGCGGCCAGAAATTATTATTAACGCCGTTGCATATAATGCAGTCGATGACATCGAAGGCGAAGGGTGGGTGAGCGCAGAAAAAATTAATGCCGAATTACCCGGTCGTCTCGCGGTCGTCGCGCGCGAACTCGGTGCAACGCTCGTTCATTTTTCAAGCGACTATGTTTTTGATGGTGAGTCTGCGGCGGGATATGCGGAAGATGCCGAGCCACAACCAATCAATGCGTATGGTCGCAGTAAGATGATGGGGGAAGATGCGGTGCGGATGAGCGGCGCGAATTTTTATATCATTCGGCTGTCGCGATTGTTTGGAAAACCGGCTGTGTCCGTGAACGCAAAAAAAAGTTTTGTCGACATCATGATTGAGCTGGGACGCATCAAAAAAACGATTGATTTGGTAGATGAAGAGCGCTCTGCACCAACGTATGCGCCGGATTTAGCAGCCGAAGTTTATGCGCTCATCGACACGCACGCACCATTCGGGGTGTATCACATCACCAACGCAGGTGCGTGTACGTGGTTTGAGTTTGGCAAAGAAATTTTTCGCCTTACCGATTCCGAAACGATTGCGTCACCGGTTGCGGCGACAAATTTTAAGCGTCCGGCGGCTCGCCCGCGTATGTCCGAGCTGCTCAACACGCGTCGTCCACACCTTCGTTCATGGAACGCTGCACTTGCTGAATATGTCAAAGGAAGTTGATATTTCGATCATCACGGTTGGGTATAAAAGTCGCGAATTTGTTCGTGAACTTTTGACGTCGCTTTTTGATGCACGCGGCGAATTGTCGATTGAATATTTTGTGATTGATAATGCGTCGAATGATGGGCTCATCGACATGGTTGAAAAAGAATTTGTACCACGCGCGGATGAACTTTTGGAAATTTTTACCATTCAAAATTCTAAAAATCTTGGGTTTGCGGCTGCAAATAATATAGGGATTCGGCGATCACGCGGACGCTATGTTTTGCTGCTCAATCCGGATATGCGTCTTTTTTCGAACACGCTCACCAATATGGTTTCGTGGATGGACAGTAATCGTAATGCAGGGATTGCGGGATGCAAACTCGTTAGAGAAACAGGCGCCGTTCAGCCGCATGTTCGTCGGTTTCCAACGGTTCGAGATCAACTTGCAGTACTGTTGAAACTTCCACATCTGGTGCCGAGCATGTTAAATTTGTATCTCGCCACAGACTTTGATTACGAGTCCACGGCACGCGTCGACTCAATACGCGGATCATTTTTTATGATTCGTCGAACGGTTATTGAAAAAATTGGTGGACTTGATGAGCGTTTTTTTATTTGGTTTGAAGAGGTTGATTACTGCAAGCAGGCAGCTGCGAATAATATTGAAGTTTGGTTTACGGCAGCAGCAACCTGCGTCGACCATGTGGGCCGAAGTTTTTCACTCGTTGGTGGTTTGCAAAAACAAAAATATTTTACACGGAGCATGATTACATATTTTGATAAATGGCAACCGCGCGCTGCATGGATTTTTCGCGCGCTTCGTCCGTTTGCGCTTGCGGCTGCGTGGATCGCTGAAAAAATTTAGTTTCGAACATATGAAACCACTCATCATCCAACTGGTTACATGGAATGGAGAAAAATATATTCCGTATCTTTTTGAGTCACTCCGAAAACAGCGCTTCACTGATTTTGAATTATGGATACTCGACAATGGATCGAGCGATGCAACGGTTGCGTGTATAAAAAAAGAGTTGACGACGATTTCACAGCCCACGCGATTAATTTGTAAGGAAAAAAATTGTGGGTTTGCGGTCGGGCATAATGAGTTATTTCGCGAAAGCGTTGGCCAAGCCTCGTATGTTTTGCTTTTGAATCAAGACATGATGCTCGATCCTTTTTTTATTGAGAAGCTTTTTTATTTTGGTGAGTCACACCCTGATGCGGGATCGATGAGTGGGCGACTTATGAAATGGGCGTTTCCTGAAAAAACAACGATAATCGATTCAATTGGGCTCCGCGCATTCGCCAATCATCGGGTCATCGACGCAAAAGGAGGCGAGGCTTGGGAGAGTGCGGACGACGACATGGAAGCGATCGAAGTTTTTGGTGTATCCGGCGCGTTGCCGCTGTATCGATCTGCTGCACTCGAAGCGGTTATGGAACGCAATCACGTTTTTGATGAAGATTTTTTTTCGTACAAAGAAGATGTTGATTTGGCGTGGCGGTTGCGCGCGGCTGGCTGGACAGCATTTTCGGTGCTTGATGCAGTCGCTTATCATGATCGAAGCGCATCGGGACCGAAGGGCTTGACCGATGCTGCTGCGATCGATAATCGAAAAAATAAATCCGAGCTTTCAAAATTTTATTCATATCGGAATCATCTGCTCATGCTCATAAAAAATTCTGCACACGAGGGGAGCGTGGTGCGAACGCTGTGGTATGAATCAAAGAAGGCGGTTTACCTTGCGATTTTTGCGACACGCACATTTGCGCAGTGTTGGGTTGATGTGATACGGTTGCTCCCGCGCATGCAAGAAAAACGCCAGTTCATAAGAAAAAATCGTAAAATTTTGGATGCGGAAATGAACGAGTGGTTTGTGTGAGCGCTATCATATATGGTTGATGTCGGGGTAGTCATACTTAATTTTAAAATGCGGCAACTGGTCGAGGTCTGCTTGAAGACGCTTTTTGAAGATGTCGCAAATGCAGGGCTCACGGTCGGTGTTGTCGTGACGGATAATAAATCAGACGATGGGCTCGTCAATTGGATTCGCGAAAATTATCCGATGGTTCAGACGATCGTCAATGAAGGGAATGTGGGATTTGCGCGTGGGGTCAATCCGGGTTTGCGCGCGCTTACCGCACGCTACTATTTTGTGCTCAACCCAGACACGCGGTTTATAGAACCGAATACGATACGTCGATTATTTGATTGGATGGAAGCGCATCCAAAAGTTGGAATGAGCGGACCTCGTTTGTTAAATGGTGATGGAACGCTGCAATATTCCTGTCATCGATTTCCGTCACCAACAATTCAACTCGTTCGACGTTCTCCGCTTGCGCGATATCGTTTTTTTAAACGGCGGATCGATTTATTTCTATTGAAAGATATTGATCGCACGCATCCACGACCCGTTGATTGGATTCAGGGATCCGCGATGTTTATTCGCAAAGAGGCGCTCGACGCCGTTGGTTTGCTCGATGAGGGTTTTTGGATGTATCTTGAAGATACGGATTGGTGCCGTCGATTTTGGCAGCAGGGTTGGCTCGTTTATTATGTGCCGCACATTGCACTCCTCCATTTTCATGGTCGTGGTTCGGCGACAGTTCCCGGCGTCATCGCGCCATTATTTAAAAATGCACTCGCGCGCGCACATTTAAAAAGTTGGGCGCGTTATTTTTGGAAGTGGCGTTTTGTTGAGTGCGTTCATGTTTTATAAATTATGAAAAAAATTGCGATCGTGTATCTGTCATTTCACTGTGAGCCCTACATCGATGGCGTTGTTGCCGCAATTGAAAATAGTGCATATCCAAAAGATGCACTCGAACTTATTATCGTGGATAACCCACATCCCGTGCATGGCGCGAGCGTTCCATATTTAGAGGAGCGGGTGATGCCAAAGTCGGGTGTAACCTTGCCACGTGTGACAATTCTTGCGCAAACGGAAAATTTGGGTTTTGCGGGCGGCAACAATGTCGGCGTTCGTTATGCGATCGAACATAATTTTGATTACATTTTTTTTCTTAACAATGATGCGTATCCAACAAAAAACACGTTTGACGCGCTCGTCGCCGCGTGTGAAAGTGATTCGAAAATTGCGATTGCGCAGTCGTTACTTTTGCTCTATCCCGACCAACACCTCATCAATTCAAGCGGTAACATGATCCATTTTTGCGGATTTGGGTATTGTCGAGATTATCGCGCTCCGCGTGCAGAAAAAAAATTTGACGCAATTGAAGATGTGCCATACGCATCGGGCGCTGCGTTTATGATTCCAACAATTTTGTGCAAAGAGTTTGGGGGGTGGGATAATGATTTTTTTCTGTATCACGAAGATATGGAGTGGTCACTCAGAATGAAATCGATTGGATATCGCGTTGTAATGGTTCGAGATTCAGTTGTGCATCACGCCTATGAGTTTGCGCGTTCGATCACAAAATTTTATTGGATGGAGCGCAATCGTTTCGGTGTGTTGCTGATGTATCTTAAAATTCCAACACTTATTTTGATCGCGCCGGCAATTTTTGCGTACGAATTGGGTACCTATGCGTTCGCAATCAAAGGCGGTTGGGTGAGCGAGAAACATAAATTTTATAAATATTGGACGACGCGTGCTCATTGGGATATGTGGCTTGCAAAACGTGCAAAAATTCAACAGCGCCGCTCGATGAGCGATCGAACGTTGACACAGGATTGGGTTGGATACATAAAATTTCAAGAAGCGCGTGTTGAAAACCCTGTGCTTCGGTATCTCGCGAATCCATTGATGTCGATCTATTGGAAGCTTGTCAGAACAATTATTTTTTGGTAAGGTGCGAACAATATGCGAGCACTTATTGCAGCGGGCGGCAATGCACGGCGCCTCCGACCGATAACCTACACCATAAATAAGCATCTGATTCCGTTGGCGAACAAGCCCATGATTTTATTTGCCATCGAGCATATTGCACGTGCGGGAATCAAGGAAATTTTCATTAACGTCAATCCGGGAGAAAAAGAAATTCAGCAGTATGTCGGCGATGGCAGTCGCTGGGGCGCGCGCATCACGTATGTGGAACAAACAGGTGGTCCAAAAGGTGTTGCGCACATCATAAAAAATGCAGAACATTTTTTGCGTGGTGAACCATTTCTGTTTCATCTCGGCGACAACATCATCGTCGGTGAGTTGCGACATTTCGTCGAACGTTTTGAGCGGGAAAATCTGGACGCACTTTTTGCGTTTGCGCGTGTCAAAGATCCGCAGCGTTTTGGTGTGCCGGTGATCGAAAATGGAAAATTGCTTCGAATTGAAGAAAAACCGCTTGTTCCTAAAACAGATCTCGCGCAAACGGGAATTTATTTTTATAATGATTCAGTTTTTGATGCGGTAAAAAATATTGAGCCGAGCAGTCGTGGTGAGTATGAAATTTCTGACGCAAACACCTATCTCATTCAGGCGGGGCGTGCAGTTGGTTGGGAAGAAATTACGGGTTGGTGGAAAGACACGGGCAAGCCGGAAGATTTACTTGAGGGAAATCAACTGTTGCTTAACGAGGTGTTGCAAAAAGAATCTGGAATCCATGGAATGATTGGTCCGCAGGTGACCATTCAAGGGAAAGTCCACATCGGAAAGGGAACGACGGTTTGGGACAACGTGCTCATTCGGGGGCCGGTTTCAATCGGCGAAAATTCGACAATCAAAAATAGTTACATCGGGCCGTATTCTTCGATCGGAAATAATTGCGTGATTGAAAACACCGAAATTGAACACTCGGTGATTATGGATTACGCTGAAATTAAAACAGGAACGCGCGTTGTTGATTCGATTATTGGAAAAAATGCGATTGTGACGAGCGCAAAAAATTCACTTCCGCTCGGACATAAATTAATTATCGGCGATAATTCGCAGGTTGAAATTTAATAGAGCGGCTTGCGCATGTTTCCGGCTGGCGTCGTGAAGAAAAGCGTGCGGCCATCAACTGAAATAGTTTCATCAGTTATCGATGGCGTATCAATGAGAATGGTCGGGATGTAGTGATGGTCGCCAATATAAAACGCAGTGATGCGATTTGATAGGCGCGCAAGAATGATCGGTGTGTTTGGCACGGTGCGGACATGCAAAATCGGATTACTGAATCGGTAGATCAGTTCAGCACTTTTTTTATCCGTGTCAAAATTCCAAATTTCAAAATTTGAAACCGCGAGAAGTGCGCGCGATCCACGAAACGTGTAGATGACAAGTTCGTTGCCGGGAAGTGTGGTGATGATAGCGTCGGGCTTGTCCCACGCGCGAAACTGAATCTCATTGGAATCTCCGTGGGTGAGTCCAAAAATATTTTTATCACCACCGACGAGTTTCCACACACCCGTTCCGAGATCGCGCGAAACCGGAATTCCATCAACAAAAATTCGTGTGCCCATCTGCAGATCCGTTTCAAGGTGAGCTTTTTTTTCCGTGACTGCCAACATCGGGGATACCGTTTGTGTGAGCGGAAGTTCGCCTGACATGTGTATGGCCGGATCGTTTTTTAACAAAAAAACGTCGTTGATAAACGCGGTTTGTTGTGGTTCGATGCGAATCGTTCGCGTGTAGGGGATGAAACCGTCGTGTGAAATAGTAATTTCATGTGCCCCGGGGAAAATTGAACGGATTCGCGTTGGAGACGAACGTGACTCAAGATTTTGGTCAAGCGAAACACGCGCATCAGTCGGTTCAAACGTCGCAAGAATATTTCCTGTTTTTGAAAGTATAAAGGGGCGCATCTGGATTCGATATCCATTTGCGATCAACAAAAGCCACGTCGCCGTGATAAAATAGACCACGATAATGGTTCTAAATACGAGTTTTCGCGTTCGATAACGAAGGAGAAGCATGGGGGTTGAACTTACGGTCAAAGTAGTGTACACTAAAACACATATCATGAATAGTATGGCATATTTTCGCATCAAAGGACAACAAAAACTTTCGGGTGAGATTTCTGTTACTGGCGCAAAAAACGCCGCGCTTAAATTTATCGCCGCCGCGCTGATTTGTGACGAACCGGTGACGTTGACTAACATGCCCAACATCGAGGATGTTCGTCGCATGCTAAAATTGATTGCAACGTTGGGCGCTGAAGTGACACACGACGTCGATGCGCATACGGTTACAATCGATCCGCGACCGATGTCAAATTTTGAAATTACCGAAGACATGGCAAAGAGCATCCGCGCATCGATTATGTTGGTCGGGCCGTTGCTCGTGCGTTTTGGAAAGGCATGCATCGGTTATCCGGGTGGATGCGTGATTGGGCGTCGTCCGATCGATTTATATTTAAAAGGGTATCAGCGTTTTGGCGCAGAGATGAAAATAATGGGAGATACATTTGAATTTGTTTCATCGAATTTACACGGTATGAAGTTTGTGTTTCCTATCGTGAGTGTTGTTGCGACGGAAACTTTTTTGATTACCGCATCGCGCGCAGAAGGAATTACCATTTTGAAAAATGCCGCGGTCGAGCCTGAAATTATTGCGCTTGCGGAATTTTTGAATGCGTGTGGCGCAAAAATTACCGGCGCGGGAACACCAACGATTACAATTGAAGGAGTCAAAGCGCTGCGTGGAGGAACGGTCGCAATTATTCCGGATCGAATCGAAGCGGGAACGTTTGTGATTTTGGGAGCACTCACGCGAAGTCAGATTCGTGTGACAAACTGTATTCCGGAGCATCTCGAAAATATTTTATTGCATCTTGAAATGATCGGTGCTTCGTTTGAAGTTGGAGACACATGGATTGAAACGAAATCGTATGACCATAATCTTCGGGCGCTCAATATTAAAACACACGAATATCCCGGCTTCGTCACAGATTTACAAGCGCCGTTCACTGTTTTATTGACGCAAGCAGTTGGTTCATCGCTCGTGCATGAAACAATTTTTGAAGGGCGCATGTTTTATACGGATTTGCTCAATCGCATGGGCGCCGAAATTATTCTGTGTGATCCGCATCGCGCAATCGTTGAAGGTCCGCATGAATTAATGGGGCGAAAACTGGAAAGTCCGGATATTCGAGCGGGGATCGCGATGGTGCTCGCTGGCTTGATTGCACATGGCGAAACGATCATTGGAAATATCGAACAGATTGATCGAGGTTATGAACAGATCGACACTCGACTTCGAGCGCTCGGAGCTGATATTATACGTGTTACAGATATATGACAGAAGAAAATAATGTAATTCCTCCCGCAGCAGTTCGATCAGAGCACACCGTTCGTCGGTTCGTCACGATTTTTTTTGCAATCGCATTATTAGTGG
>JAHFHU010000006.1 GCA_023246755.1 Candidatus Magasanikiibacteriota bacterium | reverse complement strand
CCATTCCAATCGAAAGAATGAAACCAGCGATTCCCGCAAGCGTCAACGTGACCGGAATAAATTTGAACACCGCAAGAACGATCGCGCAATACACAACGAGTGCAATCCCCGCAAGCACGCCAGGCAACCGATATAACGCGATGAGAAAAACCAAAACCAACGCAAAGCCGATAAGGCCTGCGCGGGCACTATCGGACAAAGATTTCGCGCCAAGCGTCGCACCAACCGTTGTCTGACTTACTAATTTAATCGGCAATGGCAATGCACCTGCATTTAAACGTTCTGCTAATTTTTTTGCCGCATCAATTGTAAAATTGCCGGAAATAACCGCGCGTCCATCAAGAATAGGTTCGCGAACCGTTGGCTGACTAATCACCTGTCCATCGAGAAAAATTCCAACTTGCTGATTGACATTGCGCTTTGTAATGTCCGCAAATAATTGTTTACCTTCCGCGTTAAACTGAAGCGTTACATTGGGTTCACCGATTTTTGAATCAAATTCAACCGTTGCCCGTTCGAGTTGTTTGCCTGAAAGTCCCGTCGCTTTCCACTCTCCACCGAGCAAAAAATCTTGCGCAGTTTTTTTCGGAAATACAAACCCACGAAGCGCAAACGAACTTTCTTGTTGTTCCGCGATTTTATAGATCACGTGATATCCAAATTCTGTTTCAACCGGCCCCGTAATTTGCCCAACTTTCATGCCAAATAAAACGTTTTCAAATGGCTTAACGAGTTGACCCGCTCGAATTTCTCCGAGATCACCGCCGCTTTGTGCAGCTCCGGGCTCGGTTGAATCTGTTTTTGCGATATCAGCAAAATTCAGCGGCGTCACCTTCAACAACAAATTTTTTGCTTTTTGCAATGCGTCCTCTTTTGAGATCGTACCATTACACTGCGTCGCGCCCTTCCAACAAATTAAAATATGACGCGCCTGCGCAACAGGACTCTTCTTTTCCGCGCCACGCTCAACGATAAAATAACCGTGTTTTGCATCAACAACATCTGAAATTGCTCCTTGTTTTGCTCCCGCAGCCCATTGATAAAGCTCCGGCACGTCCTTTTGGTTCACATCACCAAAATCTTTTCCACTATTTTTCTTGAAAAAATCCTCAAACGAAGGTTCTTTTTTAAGATCCTGCACAGCAACACGCGCGCTTTCCCCTGCTTTCTTATTCTGTTCAAGAATTTGCTTTTCCTGATCCGGCGTCAATTTATTTTCGCCGACCGCTTTATCACGAAATTCTAAAATTGGTGTCGCGCCAATCTGGTCAATTGCCGCCTTGACATCATGCACATCGGGCAACTCGACAAGAACACGCCACGTATCACGAACTTTTGTTGTCTGAACAACAGGCTCACCAACACCAAACGCATTCACCCGACGCTCAATGACATCGCGTGCGCCCTCAACCGCCGACGCTTTTTCAGAATCCGTCACACTCGACGTATCAACATCGTACATGAGGTACGCACCACCCCGTAAATCAAGCCCCAAACGAAATGGGCCCGAACCCATGTGACCGAGCGGTACACCAATTTTTGCGTGAACCGTATCAGAAAACTTATTATAAACGTGTGGGTAACTATATCCCGCCGCAAGAAGCGCGATAATCGCAACGGCGATGAGACCATTTCGTACGTTTGAACGATGAATTTCCGTGTTTTGTGTTCGTAGTTTCATACCAATCGTTTAGAAAGTGGCTCAATATTATCAGAAGCACGCGCCAAAGGCAAGCCTGCAAACGGTGGACAACTACTCCGAATGATTCGGGTTTTCGGTAAACTTATTCTTACGAAGCATCCATTGATGCGGGTTACCGTTTGCAACCAATTCATCGAACATGCGCCGTGCTGAATCTGTGTATAATTTTTCGCGAACCTGCGGCCGCTGCTCCTTGATCCACATGCGGGCCAGATCAGAACCTGTTGCGGCGCGCTCGGCAAGTTCAAAATCTACCTCGAGATTGTCCGCATCTTTCACAATTTGAGCTTCAATACAGTCGCGCAACTTGTATTCTTGGTACACCTCGATAAAATCTTTGAGCGACGTTTCACCCAGCATATCCTTCAACGCCGCGTCCTCATCGCACGTCACGTAAAGTTTTTGTACGATACTCTGATCGCCACAGCGAATTTCGGGAATATCATGAATCAGTGCCATCGTCATGAGTTTTTTGTAATCGACATCAACTTTTTCGTTACGTGCGAGCGTGAGCGCGATCCAAATTACTCGAAATGAGTGCTCCGCATCATTTTCCATGATGCCGTCGTGAAAATGCTGCATCCACATGCGCTTCACATGACGATACGCGCCAACTTCAAAAAGCAAATCAATATCATGCATCATATTATTGCTCCAGCGCAGCACGCTCGGCTATGATGTCGTGATTATCAGCCAATTCATTCGTATATTTTTCTGGAAACCGTACGCGCAATTTCGCGATATTTTTTTCCCACATATCTTCAAACGAAACGCCAAGTTCGTCGGCCAAAATTGCGAGATACCACATAATATCCCCCGCCTCTTCCATCAAATTAACTTTATCAAGCTGCTTACCATAGATTTTTGCTTTCTTGAGCGCGTCCATACACTCGCCCGCTTCAGTCACGAGCCCCATCACCGCATGCTCGATGCGCGGTGTAACTTCGTCGGTTGTCGAAAAACGGTACTGTTTTGTTTCGGTGCGTAGCGCATTCTGGATGTATTCATGGGGTGACATAATTTGTTCCGATAAAAGTGAATCTCGCGAGTCGAACGCCATTATACTCTACTGTTTCCAAAAACATAGTGAGCGGCCGCACCCACAATTCGCCGTCATGTTTGTACACGACTAATTCTTCCAACGTCTCGCTGTGACGCGCGCCGCCAAGAACTTCATAAATTCCACCTTTGTAATGTTGGTATCGGCCAGGCTGTAACGAACCGGCGGCTTCGGACCATGCAAGCGGTTCATGATTATTTAAATTCATAATCCAATCAAAAATTTAAATCTAAATGCAGATAACAACATCGCGCACGGTTGAAACACAATAATGCTGACTCGCTTATTTTTTCTTGAAAAAAATATGTACCATAACAACTTGTCTTTCATCACCTGTTTTTGCTCCCATTGGATTTTTTACATGTGGTAAGGCTGCATCTTCGGGTAAATAACTATAACCAAAGTTACCCGTAACTTTTTCCACTTCAAAGTATTCTGAAAACGGTACTTTTTCAAAATCACTTAAGTCATGAAAAACCCGTTTTCTACCATCAGGCCAAATCGTCGTCCCGTGTTTACCCTCCACTGTTAGTGCAATAAAGTAACCCCCTGTTTTCAAATATCTCGCTATTTTAGCGAGATATTTACTCATCACCACTTCATCGTCAATCTCAACAAATGCCGCACCTTGATCAACAACAATTTCAAATTGTTGTTGCAACTCCAAGTTCTTTGCGGAAAGCGAATCATCATGAAGAAAATCACCCTGAACGAATGCCACATTTTTGTTTTCTACTGGTATTTGGATACCAATCTTATCTGGGGCTACCGCGTCAACACCAACCCAATTACTTTGTACGTCATCTTTTGCAACCCACATGGTGTTTACACCTTTACCACAACCAATGTCGAGAACTGAAATTGGTCCAGAAAATTTATTTCTAATAAATTGAATCGCTGCACCCCTCGGGTTCTTATCAAAATTTTCACTGAGTGTCCATGTATCACCTTTGTGTTTTCCACCATAAAGACTTTCGTGTGATGGTTGATTCTGATCCGGAAATTTGTTACTCATATTATTTATTATTTAAAATCCATTTATTAATCTCAATGAATATATTTTCATTATTTTTTTCAATCATCATCATGTGAGTGTTACCCTCTGTTCCATGCGCTCCTTTGTTCCAGTGTTCCACATTACAACCTTCTTCGCGAAGTTTTGTGACTATTTTTATATCATCTTCTTTATGTAACGGATCATCGGGTGACGTCAAGACAAGAAACTGGATACACTTAAGAGAACCAAAATTTTCAATTTTTAATTTTGACTCTCTTATATTAAAAAGCTCATAAAGAAGCCGCGGATGCTGATTTTGCAGCGAGGCCGCATACTGATCTAAGTGCTGTTCTGAATACTTCGGAAATAATAATTTAGTCGAATCGTTTTTTGTTGTAAATCTATCAATTACTTGCTGCGAAGCAGGAGCGGCTTTGGTCATATCAAGTTTAAATTCCAAACCATGAAAGTTGACACACACCATCTCATCCGTTTCTGTTTTAGGGATAAGCACCTCCTGAATGTTACCAAACATGCTTGGCTCAACAGCAACTAAATGACTAACTTTGTTTGGTATCGTCTCCGCAATCTTAAAACCAATACTTCCGGAAAGCGAGTGGACAAAAATAATAACCTTCTGGTCAATTTTGTTGATTAAATCAACATAGGCGTCAACAATAAATTGACTGTTAATTTTTTCAAATGGAACCCCGCCTGACCTCCCTGTTCCGGGCACATCAGTAATCAATGAATGATACCCATAATTTGCTGCGATCTTTCCCCATCCGTCACGCCCATCAGGTGTTTTAGTGTAACAAAAACCTGTATGGTAACCACCGGGAATAAACAAACAACAAGTTCCAGTTGGGTCACCATTCGCTTCGACATATATTGCATATGGTAGATTTGAAAAAAAAGCTGATTTTTCACTAAGCATATTTATGGTAAAACTATAACGAAGTTTACGCTTCTTTGTGAGAGAAGGCAACTTTTATAAGTCAAGTCCGTGTTGTTTAAACAAATCAAACAATTGTTTTTTTGGCAACCCCATCGCGTGATCGGCCGATCCATCGGTGTGAATCATAAATTTTTGCCAGATTGACGATTCGAATCGGAGTGCGCCAGCTGACAACATTGTATCCGGCTCAGATGCGATCAGGTCAATAATATCTTCTGGTATTGGCATATACCACACGTGCATCGCCTCAACACTGTGCACGCGCTTTCCGGTTTCTGTGTTCGTGACCGTCATGCCATTCACAACCACCGCCGAATGTTCGCTGTACGATCGAATAAATTCCTTCGCCTGCTCAATTGATTCCGCCTTTTCGCGTATCTGTCCATTCCACACTACGACCTGATCGGATGTTATCACGAATGCAGGTTCCTGCACGCGCGCCACCACCGCATCCGCCTTTGCATTTGCAATTGCAAGCACCAATTCATCGGGGTCATTCGAACGAATTGCTTTTTCATCTATATCTGGCACAACAACTTCGTAGTGCACACCCAATTCGTCCATTACACTGCGGCGAAATTTTGACGAAGAGCCAAGAATCAATTTCATATAATTTCTGCGCGCAGTTCCATCCAAATTTTTCCCATGTTGTTTTGTCCGCTGCCATCAGGGCCCATTCCCCAAAATCCGTCATCGTCCGGATGATTTTTTAAAATTTCCGCGTCGCCTGTTGCTCGAAGCGCTTCGCGCACATCGTCATGCTGCACCATTTTTTCGCGCATGATATTTTTGATAACACCGATTTTATCAAATGATTCCACGCGGCCGTCGAGCGACTGCCCGTACTCGCGAGCTAAAAAAGCACTGGGCGCCTGCATAATTTTTTCGCGCTGCACCAAATCCGAAAATTTTGCAGCTTGATACGCATGCTCCGACGTCGCATATCGCACGCCCTCATACACAACCTGATGTGCGCTGAAATTTGAGAGCATGTAGAAGCGGCCTTCGTAAAATCCAATCGGTTCGCTCATAGTAACGAGAAATCACCATGCAACACAAACGGCTCCACCGCAATAATTTCATCCGTGTATCCCATCTGCGGAATCGGATGCATCAAATAAATTTTTTTATTCATCACATGCGCGAAACCAAGTTCCATCAAGGTATTTCCACCGATATAATTTTCAACACCATTTTTTGTTTTATTCAAAACTAAAATTGCATCAGCCTCAGAAATTTTTCCATGATAATGTCGGATATAATCATGTTCAATTTTCAACTGCGCATTTTCACTATCCATAAACACCCCCTTTGGCACCGTCACCTCGTGGCCCAATGCTTCGAGCGCGATTTTTGTCTCAAGCATGTCGGCAGAAAATTTCATGCTGCCACAAATTGCGATTTTCATATTAGCACGTCGCCACGTACTGCTCCAAAATCGCATTATGCTCATGCGCCAAATCCATTGTAAGCGCTTCTTCGATGGGGAAAAATTTCGCATCAACAATATTTATACCGAGACTTTGTGGCTTGCTTTTGGTTGTCCCAATAAAAAATAGTGTAGCGACGGGAAATTCTTCATCGCGATAGTTATACGTGAAAAATTCGCCACTAAATTTACAACCCGTGTCAGTAGAAACCATTTCCTCAAGTGCTTTGATCGGATTTGCAAGCTTAACAACGCCGCCCGGAAATCCATAGCAACCTTTCTTTGGATTTTTTTGATTTTGAACTAACAAAATAGTATCACCTTTAATGATGAGTGCTGAAGCGACGAGCTTAGATGTTTGAGACATATTTTTAATTTGAACCGTGACAATTTTTATATTTTTTTCCTGAACCACGCGGACACATATCATGATTTATAGTCACTCATTTGATCGTTCCCCATCAATATACAAACAACCTTCCGGCCCAACTTTTGCACTGTGTATTACATGCGCAGGAAAAAACATTTCATCGCCGGGCAGCAAAATAGAAACTTTTCCATCCATTGTTATCGTGATCGAACCACTAAGCACGACTAAAAACTGATCTCCTTCATGATCATGATCAGGAAACTCTTCACTTGGTGCATCATTATATTCATTAATAATTAAAAAACCCTCTGCACGCATTTGATTGATTATGTCTTCTTTTGTTTTCATACTTTTGAAAAATTTATAACTACGCATTAGCTTAAAGCAAGAAATCCTGTAATTAAATCCTCTGTGAGAGCGTCTCTCGCAGGCGTTGCGGGCCGGTGTCACGTCTGTGGCGTGACGAGCAACGCCGAGAGAGAGCGGAATTTTCCGCTGGGAAAATTAACGCGTGCGCTCGAATAGAGATTTAATTACATGCCGTGACATTTTTTATATTTCTTTCCCGATCCGCACGGGCAGACATCATTGCGCCCCACTTTTTCGCCATTGATGGTAACGGTTTCTGCGTGCCCCGTTACAATTTCGCCGTCATGAACCGCGGGCGCTGTTTGCGTTTTCGCCGCGCCGGACAAAATAATTCCTTGACGCTCCATAAGTCCCGGCATCGTGCGCATCGCGGTTTCGATCGCGAGCACCGCATACACCACATCCTTCTGCACATACGCGAGCAACTCCTGAAACAACCGATACGACTCACGCTTATATTCAACGAGCGGATCACGTTGGCCATAACCGCGCAAACCAATTCCGGTGCGCAGATAATTGAGCGCTTCCAAATGTTCGATCCACAGCGCGTCGAGCGCGCGGAGCATCACACTCGACAATGTTTGAAGCGCAGATGCGGAATCATCCATGCGAGCGGCGACGTCGCGCAACCGCGCTTGGGCATGTGCAACAAGCGGCTCAATCAATTCCGTGCGCAATTGCACAACATCTTTTTGATCTGCCGTTTCAATCGGCAACAAAAATTTCTCAACGGTTGTATTGTCCGTCTGTAACAATGTTGCGAGCGCACGACGCAATCCGTCAACGTCAATATCCATGCCTCCCGCAACTTCGGTTGCTTGAAAAACCAAACTCTCAACTTCAGCTTCAAGCATTTCGTCAACGAGCGCGATCACGCGCTCAAGCCCGGACCCATCGTCGGCTTCACTCGCCTCCAAAATATCACGCCGCTTTTTGTAGATCACCTCACGATGACGATTGAGCACATCATCATATTCAAGCAGATGCTTACGAATATCAAAATTGTGTCCCTCAACTTTTTTCTGCGCGGTCTCGAGCGACTTCGTGATGAGCGCATGCTCGATCGGCATATCATCCGGCACATTCAAACGTGTCATCAAATTTTTCATCCGGTCAGAACCAAAAATACGCATCAGATCATCTTCAGTCGAAATATAAAACTGCGTCGAACCCGGATCGCCTTGCCGGCCTGCGCGCCCGCGAAGCTGATTATCAATACGACGTGATTCATGCCGCTCCGTTCCGATCACGAGCAACCCACCCGCGGTGCGAACGTGCGTTTGGTCGTCTGCGTTCACCGGATTTCCACCCAAAATAATATCAACGCCACGGCCCGCCATATTTGTCGCAAGTGTCACCGCGCCACGCCGCCCGGCCTGCGCAACAATTTCACCTTCCCGCTCATGATTTTTCGCATTCAAAATCTGATGCGGAATTCCTTCAAGCTCAAGCAGGTGTGACAACATCTCATTTTTCTCAATCGAAATCGTGCCGATCAAAACCGGCTGACCTTTTTCATTGCGCGCTCGAACTTCACGAACAACAGCCGCAAATTTTCCCGCCTCGGTTCGATAAATTTGGTCGCCCAAATCAACACGCTGCGAAATTTTGTTCGGCGGAATCACGACAACCTCAAGCTTATAAATTTTTCCAAACTCTTCAGCTTCGGTCACCGCAGTTCCGGTCATGCCCGCGATGCGATCGTACAAACGAAAAAAGTTTTGGAACGTAATCGTCGCGAGCGTCTGACTTTCGCGCTGAACCGGCACACCCTCTTTCGCTTCAATCGCCTGATGCAAACCTTCCGAATAGCGACGACCGTGCATCAACCGACCCGTAAATTCATCGACGATTAAAATTTCGCCATCCTTCACGACATAATCCTTGTCGCGTTTGTACAAAACTTCCGCGCGCAAAGCCGAATCAACATGGTGCACCAATCGATGTCCGCCCTCGATATACAAATTTTCAACGCCGAGCAGCGTCTCACAATGCGCGATACCAATATCAGTCAACGTTACCGTGCGTTGTTTTTCGTCAACGATAAAATGCTCTTTTATTTTAAGCTGACGTGCAATCCCCGCACACCGCGCATATGTGTCACTCGATTCTTCGGCAGGTGCGCTGATAATCAAAGGCGTTCGCGCCTCATCAATCAAAATTGAATCAACTTCGTCGATGATTGTATAGGCAAGCCCACGCTGCACCATTTCACGCGCTGAATACACCATGTTATCGCGCAAATAATCAAAACCAAATTCGTTATTCGTGCCATACGTGATGTCGGCGGCATACGCCTCGCGCCGTTCACACGGACGCAGATAATCCATCTCAACATGAAATGAGCCGGTCTCGTCGCGCTCAACATCTGCGGCTGTTCCCTGATCAGTCACGCCCTCACTCGTCACGCGCTGCACGACACGATAATTCGGATCGTACACATACGATGTCATCTGTTGTTGAATAATGCCGACGGTCAAACCGAGCGCATGAAAAATTTGCCCCATCCACACCGCATCACGTTTCGCCAAATAATCATTGACGGTGATCACATGCACACCACGGCCATCCAGCGCATGTAGATACGTTGGCAACGTTCCGGTCAACGTTTTCCCTTCACCCGTTCGCATTTCAGCGATCTGCCCCCGATGCAAAACAATGCCGCCCATGAGCTGCACATCATAGTGAAACTGACCAATCGTGCGCTTCGCAACTTCGCGAACCGTTGCAAATGATTCGGGTAAAATATCATCAAGCGTTTCACCGGCCGCAAGGCGCGCCCGAAATTCGACTGTTTTTTCTTTGAGTTGCTCGCCGGACAATGCCGCGCAAGAATCCGCGAATTCATTGATTTCAGTAACCAGCGGCCGGAATGCATTCAATACTTTCTGATTCGGATCGCCAAAAATTTTCGTAAAAAATGACATAAGATTGGCTATCACTATAGCCGGTAATTCAGAATTATTCAAGTCCCATTATGCGCCCTTTTCCTTGAGTTTCGTGAGCTGGCGTTTGGCAGTTGTCACGCAATGATCCATCGCCTCGTAGAGATCATCGCACTCAGCTGCACAAAAAACCTGATGCCGTCCAATCGGCAAATTAATTTCAACGCGAAAAATTTTACCCTTGTTGTGATGCGCGGTTGTTTTTGAGAGTTCGATGTCCATCAATAAATCGCTGTCGTCAAATCGCGTAAGCAACCGATTCAAACGACCAAATTTTTCCTCGGCCATTTCTTTCAAGGCGGCTGTGAGCGATAAACCCGACCCATGAATATGTAACATCATAAAAAATAAATTTAATGTTTCAACGAACGCACGATTGTTCCCGCAACCATATCCCCGAGCCGTTGGTGCCGATGTGATGACCAAATCGCAATTGCACCGACCAAATATCCAAACATTCCGTCGATGATCCGCATCACATTGCGCGCGAGTGACGTGCCGATCGTCACCGGTGAACCATCGATTTTTTCAACGTGCAATTTCATCGCTTTCTTCCCAATCGTCGCTCCTTGTTTCCACTCAAGTAGTACAAAATAACTTGCGACAATCAAAAAATAAAAGCTGGCGGACGCACCTTGCAAAGAAGTACTGAATCCACCACCGCTTAAGAGACTCAAAAATGCAACGTACACAAAAAACATCGCGGTGAGAATCACACCATCGATGAAAAGCGCGACAAAACGAACGCCAACGCCCGCGCCCACAATTTCCATCTTCGGTGGCTGTGGCACCGGAACTGCCGCTTCTTGCTGAGTTATTTCGGCTGAATCCATATAATTTTTGTTAGTTACTGATATGTCTCTAGTATACAAAGATCCCGCGTGTTAGACAATCGAGATTTCCTCCACAATGTCAACCCCGAACTGATCACGCACCGCCTGTTTTATGTGTGCAATGAGCGCTAATATATCAGCAGCTCTCGAACCCACGCCCGTGGTCACGATAAAATTTCCATGCACCTCGGACACGCGCGCGGTGCCGATTATATGACCTTTAAGATTCGCGTGTTCAATAAGCCATCCCGCCGGCACGCGACGCGCGCGCAAAAATTCATCCGGAACTTTTTTCGCGCGCAGCACAACGATTTCCGCCTCCGTTGGCTCACAATTTTTGAACACACACCCGGATGACGCAACGCCTTTTGGTTGCGTTTCTTGCCGATAGCGCAAGACTTCTTTAATTTTTTCAAGCGGCGCCGCTGAATCTTCGGCACGTGCGAGTTTAATCGTAGCCCCGATAATCACGCTCGCGGGCTGCTTTTTAAAAATAGAATCGCGATAACCAAATGTACATGCCGCCGCATCGTACGTTTTAATTTTTCCTTTTTCAAAAACCTGCACGCTCGTCACACAATCTTTCATCTCGCCATTTGACGCGCCCGCGTTGCCGTAAATCGCGCCGCCTATTGTCCCGGGACGCCAGCTGCCCATTCAAACCCGGTCAAACCCGCGCGCGCGCATGCGCCGGCAACAACTGCGGTGATCGCGCCCGCACCGACTTCGATAAATCCGAGCTCCGCATCGATCACGAGATCTTTATTGCGATACCAAATAATGAGTCCTTTGTATCCGTCATCGTTCACCAACAAATTACTTGCGCCGCCAAGCACGCGCCACGAAATTTTTTTCGCGGCTGCAAAAGCAATTGCTTCTGTTAAATCGTCCGTCGTTTGAACGGCAACCGCGAATTTTGCAGCGCCACCTACATGAAACGTCGAGAATTCTGCGAGCGAAACGTCTTCTTTTATGTCGAGCATAGGTCTTTCGAAATTTTATAAATGTCACCCGCGCCCATAATCACCACCACATCGTCCGACTTCGCGTGTTGTTTGACCAACGACGCAACCTCATCAAGCGTCGCCGCATACCAATGTTGTTTTTCCGCGCCGCGCCGCGCCGAAACTTCTTGCATCAAATTCGCGCTCGTCGCACTCGCGTCATCCGCGTGCTCGCGCCCACGCACATGATACACCTCATTCAAAATTAACGCGTCCGGCTCCACGAGCGCATCGATAAATTCCGCATACAACGCTTTAGTTCGATGATGTTGGTGCGGTTGATACACCAACACCACGCGCTTACGGGGAAAAAATTCGCGTGTCGCCTTAAGCGTTTCATTGATGGCGGTTGGATGATGCCCATAATCCGAAATTACCTCTGCGCCATTCACCTGTCCGACGCGTTCAAACCGTCGCCATGAACCCGGATATTCAAACAGCGCCCGCGCCGCAAACGCACGTTCAACGCCACATTGCTCAGCCATCAAAATCGCAGCCATCGCGTTCATCACATTAAACGCACCCGGAATTCGCAATTTGAGCTCAACATCACCGGTCAATGCCGCATATTGCACGCCGTCCGCACTTCGACGCCCGACACACCGCAGTTCACCGCCCTGCAATCCAAACAGGTGCGTCCGTCGCAGTGGATCGGCAGAAAACAGTGCGCGTGCATCTAAGTTGTCAAAATTCACGACACAATTTTCAGGAGCAATGCGCGAAACATACTGATGAAATGTTTCTTGATACGCCGCATACGTTCCGTAAAAATCCAAATGATCCGGCTCAAGATTCGTAATAATAATTTTTTCCGGATGTAAGTTCATCATCTGCGCTTCGTGTTCGCACGCTTCAACCACAAAAATTTCACCGCGCCCCAAAAAAACATTCCCTTGTTCAAAATTCGGCACCCGCGTTCCAACGAGCACCAGCGGATCCAAACCTGCCGCACGCAAAATACACGCGAGCATCGCGGTGGTCGTGCTTTTTCCATGCGTGCCCGAAACCGCGATGGTGCGATATTGTTTGGTCAGCTCACCTAACGCCTCTGAATATGAAAACGACGGGATGCCGCGTTCATCTGCGGCGAGACGCTCAACATTGTCCGTCGGAACCGCGCCGGAATAAACAATCGCTTCGATATCAGCGGTGATATTTTCCGCTGCGTGCCCAATTGAAACAGAAATGTGAGCAGCGCGTACCTCATCCGTTACAACCGACGCGTCCGCATCAGATCCCGAAACCATGACGCCACGGTGCGCCAAAATTTTTGCAAGCCCTGAAGTTCCAATTCCACCTATTCCAATCACATGTACGCGACGCGCATCTAAAAAATTCATATTTTTTTATCAAGTGCCTCAATCGGCTTATCCGGACGGACACCCAAGTACTCTAGCAAAAACTTCGCAACTTCGCCAAATGTTGGCACCGCCGTGCTCTCGGCATATTTTGCGTGCGGCGCTTCAAATTTTATGAGCATAACAAAACGCGGATTGAACATCGGCGCAAATCCAATAAACGTATGGTTGTAATCTTCGGTATATTTTCCGTGTGCGCCGGCGATCTGCGCGGTTCCCGTTTTGCCGACAATCGTATGCCCGGGCACGCGCGCGAGCCGACCATGCCCTTCTTCAACTGCAATACGCAACATCTCAGTCATCTCGTCCGCTGCTTTTTTTCCGATGACCTGTCGAACTTCGTGCGGCTGTTCTAACGTAGAAATGCCCGCCGCATTCCGCCACGCATACACAATCGTCGGCTTCATCATCAAACCACCATTTGCAACCGCCGCGTATGCCTGAACTAATTGAAGTGCGGTTGTGGTGAGACCCTGACCAAATGAATCAGTCGCGAGAAAAACCGTCCCTGACTTTGCCAATGATTTCACATTCCCCGACTCCTCAACTTTTAATTCGACGCCTGTTTTTTTTCCAAACCCAAATTTTTCAACGTACCCCTTGAACAAATCTTTCCCGAGCGCATCTGCGGCAAAAATCGTTCCGGTGTTGATCGATTCTTTAATCACACCGGTCATCGTTTGGCGTCCCCATGATTTATCTCCGGCGTTTCGAATTGTGAATCCGTCGCGCTTAACGGACCCTCCGTCAACATACGTTGTTTGCGGAGTAACCACACCTGCATCGAGCGCCGACGCCATCGTCACCAATTTAAAAACAGATCCGGGTTCGAATGGCGAAAAAATCGTATCATTGTTAAATAATTTTGCATCCGAAACTTTTTGATATGCATTTGCATCAAAATTTGGAACGTTACACATACCAAAAATTTGTCCATTTTTTGGATCCATGATAATTCCGCTCGCGCTCCGAGCAGAGTATTTCGTTACGCCTCCCGCGAGCGCTTCGCACAATTTCAATTGAATGGTGCGATCGATCGTCACGATGAGATCTTCTCCGTTATGCGCCTCCGTAAAATCGCTTGTTGCGACGGGAATCCACCCACCAAACGGATCTTTTTCAGTTTTAACATACCCGTTTGTTCCCCGAAGTTGCGTATCAAAAAAAGCTTCGAGCCCGTAACGACCAATCGATTCACCTTGATCGTTGCGCCCCACAAAACCAGTCACCTGTGAAAAAAGTTCACGCTCGGGATACAGACGCGCCGGCTCGCGATCAAAATATAGTCCGCGAATCGCATTCGCTTTAAATTCTTCCGTGAGCGTATCAGCAATTTCGGGCCGCACATCTTTGATCAATAGTTGATACGCCCGATTTTTTTGCGAAAGTTTTTGCGCGAGCAACTGCGCGTCCTCCGAACTCATCGCCGTCGATGTTGCAATGAGCGCCGCAACTCGATCTGGCTCATCAATTTTTCGATTGTCGCTGATGAGCAGCAACTGATCGCGGTTAAGCGCGAGCGGAAACAGCGTTGTTTTAGCATCACGCGCGTCATGCCCAAAAATTTCGCCGCGCGCTGCCTTAATTGTTTGACTCACGTTTCGCGTGCCCGCAGCTTGCTGAACGTATTTGTCGTGTTGAATGATCTGAATATAAAAAAGACGCGCAATCAAAATTGCGCCTGCACATAACCATAAAATTCCCATCTTCCGAACACGTACAGCAAACTGGTCTGTGTTAACGGGTCGAACAGACATACGCGATAAACTATATCACGTTGACATGGTTATTGCCATGCGTTACAATTTCAGAGCTTTCAATTTTCTGACGGGCTGTAGCGCAGTTGGGCACGAACGGAGAAAAATGATTTGTTTATCATTTTTCCGTGAGGGCGGGTCGAGCGCTGTGAGACCCCGGAAGCGCAAAGGATATAACACAGGAAAATCTCCGGAGCTTTCAATTTTCTGACGGGCTGTAGCGCAGTTGGTAGCGCGCATCGTTCGGGACGATGAGGTCGTGGGTTCAAATCCCGCCAGCCCGACAGAGCATTGAAACAACAAAATCATTTTTTTACGTACCCTGCCCACCACGTATAAAAATCTTTCGCGGCAGGAACCGAAACCGCTGAACCCTCAACACCCTCTTCAACCAAAAAAACAGTGACAATCTCTGGTGCGTCGACGGGAGCAAACGATGTAAACCACGCGTGCGGCTGTTTCGTTGTTGACCACTGCGCGGTTCCTGTTTTTCCCGCGATCGCAAGTCCGCTCACCTGTTGCAAGCTGCGAGCTGACCCTGATAAAACCGTTCGACGCATACCATCGCGAACCACCGCAAGCCAGCGCGGTTCAATCGGAATTTTTGACGCCGGCTCGATCGCAGGAATTTTTTCAGAACCATCCGGCGCAATTTGATAGGCGACGAGGCGCGGCTTCCAGAGCGTGCCTCCATTTGCAATTGCAGAAATTCCCATCGCGAGCTGAATCGGTGTCACCAAAATATCACCTTCGCCGATCGACAAATTATATGTGTCACCCGGATACCATTGCTCGCCTTTATGTTCCTGTTTCCAATCAGGGCTCTGAATAAAGCCGCTCGCCTCGCCGGTCATTGCGCTGTTTGTCGAACGACCAAATCCAAAATATTCCAAATATTTTTTCATGCGTTCCGGCCCCAATCCCGCTCGATCGCCATACCCACCACCGATGATATAAAAATACGTATTAACGGACTCCGCGATCGCTTTATACACATCCGTCACCCCATGGCCTCCCGTTTTCCAATCCGGAAAAAAATGACTACCCACTTTAATTCCACCCGTACTCAAAATGGTCGACGTCGGCGTGACAATTCCTTCTTGCAACGCAGCCGCCGCGTAAAATGGTTTCATGGTGGAACCGGATGGAAATTGTCCGGCAACAACACGATTGAGTAATGGCTGATCTGGATTATTCAAAATTTCAGAATAATTTTTCACGCTGATGGAGTCAGCAAAAATATTATTATCATACATCGGCAGCGAAACCATTCCGAGAATCGATCCATCACGCGGATCAACCGCAATAGCGGCACCACGTTTTTTTCCTCCAATCGCAAGACCGTGCGCAAGTGCAGATTCCAGATGCTTTTGAACTTCGAGATCAATCGTCAAAACAACGGAGTCACCGGGAGATGGATCGGTGACCGAAATTGTCCGCCGCTCAGCGCCATGCGCATCAACTTCTGCTCCGCGCTCACCCGACGTTCCGCGCAAAACTGATTCATAAATACTTTCAACACCCGTTTTGCCGATGCTGTCACTCGGAAAATAATGTTCGCTTAAACGACGCGACTCGAGTTCATCCGGAGAAATTCGCCCGAGATACCCCAAAATATGCGACATGCTCTGGGGCAACGACTCTTGTTTGCCCGGGACACCCGCAATATACAATCGTTTCGCGCTTCGTTCGATGGTTAGACTCGGAAACGCAGCGCTTTTAAGATAAACATTTACCGCTTCGTCATACGTTATCGGTTCCTTAAGCACGACGCTCGCATAACGATATTTTCCAAACGCCTCAAGAATTTGATCAATTTTTTCACCCGGGACTTGAATTGTTTCACCCAATGTACGAATCTGTTCTTCACGCGCAGTCGCGTCGCGCGGTAAATCCTGTGAACGAATGGTCAACCGAAAATTCGGAACATTCGAAACAAGGGGAACTAAATTTCGATCAAAAATTATCCCGCGCTCCGCAGGAATTGGTTGCTCGCGCAACCGGTTGTGCTCTGCAATTGTCTGCCACTCAGAGCCTTGTACCAATTGCAGCTGAATAATACGCGCCAAAATACATCCAAGCGCGAACAAGCTCACGAGTGCAAAAAAAATAATCCGTCCGCGACCAATTGCGGTGCCGATAAAATTTACACCGGAGTCCGCAACGATTCCGATGTCAGGCGCCGCGTCTTCAACCCAGCGCGATCGCCGATGAACCATTAATTTTTGCTCAAAAAATTTCATATGCCGCGCCCACTAATCAATGTTGGAGATCGCTCACGCCACCAGCGTGGCACAAATGCATATAAAACACCGACGATCACTGCAGTTAAAATCGTTTGAACACACATCGCCCAAAAAAATCCCACAGAAAATATTTGCATCGCATGTCCGTTTATCAACGAGCTCGCCGCGCTCAATACTTCGTTGCACACATTCCATACGATACCAACAAGCACGGAAATTACGACACACCCCATAAATGAACGGTGCGAAAATAAATCACGCAGGATTCGATCGATCAAAAATACAAGAATGCCGAGACTGATGATGCCAACTCCAAAACCGGCGACACGATATAAATCGATAACCGATACGATCGTCAGTAAAAACCAAAAAAATGTTGGGCGCACCCGTAAAACGAATGCGAGCGAAATTAAAACGGGAATGAGCGGAAACTCCGAATACGGAAATGATAACGATGCAATAAAACCAACATAAAAAATTCCGGTCGCGATGCCTCCAAAAAAAATAAATAGCGCGCGAAGAAAGTTCATTTGTTTAAAATAATTGAAACGTGATGGATTTCGTCAAACGCGATTGCCGATTCTATCAGCGCGTGTTGAAACGGCTCATAAATTTCACGTCCAACTGCAACCGCACGACCGATGATCAAGCCACGCGGCATAAATTCAGAGGTATCATTGGTCACAACGGTATCACCCTGCTCAACAACTTCTTGTGGTGGAATTAAATTGAGTCGCAATCCCAATCCATACCCACCCTCAACAATCCCACTCGCGTGAGAATTTTTTGCAAGCAACACACCAACACGACTCTCTCGATCATTGATCAAACGAACGGTTGCGCGCGATCGTTCGGCTGAAATAATTTCTCCAACTAACACACCCTGCTCGGTAAACACGATCTGATGCTCTTTAATTCCATCGTCACCACCACGATTGATGATCAAAACTTGACGCGCGATGTCTGTTGTTTTTGAAATTACTTCGGCTCCAATGGTGAGCCACTGTTTCCGTTCTGGATATTGCAATTCCCGTCGCAACGCCGCATTTTCAGCTTCGACCAATGCGATTCGTGTTTTCAAAAGATCACGGTCGCGAATCGTTTCCGGCAATACATCCGCGGCGTGTTGCGTGTCGCGCCACTCATGCAACAAAAACGATGCGCGCTGCATTCGGCCAAAGAAAAAAGTGATTGGCTTATCCGCAATCACGCGCACAGATCGTTCAAACGATGTAAGAACTCCAAAAAAATGAAGCGCCGCGATTAGAAATGCACCTGCGATATACCAATACAGATGTTTCGTCGAACGAAATCTCATACAGTTTTACACCTATCCAACTTTTTCTTGCAGACGCGCAGACGGCAGTTCAACTTCGCGAAGCACCGCATGATGCTCAAGCAGCAGGCCGGTTCCGCGAACAACCGCAGTCGTTGGATCATCCGCAACGCGCACAGGAATTTCTGCGGCCTTCGACAACGCACGATCAAGCCCACGTAATTGTGAGCCTCCGCCAACCATCACAATTCCCCGCTCATGAATATCCGCAACAAGTTCTGGGGGCGTAACCTCGAGCGTTGCTTTGACTGCATCAATAATAACTTTAATCGAACGTTGAATCGCCTCGCGAATATGCGTATCCGTGACGATAACTTCACGCGGCAAACCCGTCAACAAATCACGACCACGCACCGCCATCTGTTCTGATGTCCCGAGCTCTTCAGCCGAACCCAATTTAATTTTAACCTCTTCTGCTTGCCGCTCACCAATCAGCAAGTTAAAAACTTCGCGACAATAATGCACAATATTATGATCCATTTCTTCGCCGGCAATTGGGATGGAACGCCACGTCACCACACCTCCCAAAGAAATCACCGCGACTTCAGTTACGCCACCGCCAACACTCACAATCATCGTTCCAACAGCATCCTCAACCGGCAAGCGCACACCAAACGCCGCTGCCATCGGATTTTCAATGACATGCACCTCACTCGCACCCGCCGCATACGCAGCGTCTTCAACCGCCTTACGTTCAACCTCGGTGATTTCGAGCGGCGCCGCAACAACGATGCGCGGACGCGGAACTAAATTCACCCCGTCCTCGTGCACCTTATCAATAAAATATTTGATCATTTTTTCCGCAACTTCGTAATCAGAAATAATTCCACGAAGCAATGGCCGCGACGTTGTAATATGCGCCGGTGTTTTCCCCACCATATCGCGCGCCGTGCGACCGACCGCGATGATCTGATCTGTTTTTGAATTCAATGCAACGACGGACGGCTCATCAACAACGATACCTTTGTCTTTTACATAGACACGTGTATTTGATGAACCCAAATCAAGTCCGACATCTTTGCTGAATTGTCTAAAAAATTTTTTAAACATACGGCTCATCCAGAAATTGCTGAACTGGGATGAGCGATGTTTCACCCGTCGCGCGATATTTCAGCTCAACGGATGCTGCTTGAATAGTTTTTGTTGATACAACGACGCGTCGTGGAATTCCAATCAAGTCCGCATCCGCAAATTTTTCACCCGCCTTTACATCCGTTCGATCATCAAACAAAACCGCAACGCCCTTACTCTGTAATTTTTCGTAAATATCCTTTGCTGCTTCTGCAACCGTATCGTCTGCGCCGAGCTGAATCAAATGAATTTGATATGGCGCGATTTGTTGAGGCCACACGAGACCGTTTTCATCGGACAAAACTTCCGCAATGGTACCCATAAGCCGCGTGCAACCGATTCCGTAGCAACCCATCAAAACTTTTTGATCCGTCCCATCCTGATTTTTTATTGCGAAATTAAACGCATCCGAAAATTTGTTGTAGAGTGGAAAAATATTTCCAACTTCAACCGCTTTTGAAACGCGAATCGTGCCCGCCGCACACGTCGGACATGGAGCACCTTCAACGCACGTTGCGATTTCTTTATTCTCGGCAAACTCACACGCATCACAATGATAAATCAAATCTTCGCCGCAGTCCGCGATGACCTGAAACTCATGCGAGAAATCAGAAAATGCGCCGCCGCTCGCGCGCACTTTGAGCGCGGTCAACCCGAGGCGTTCGTACACGCGAAAATATGCAGCAGCCGCGCGTTCGTAATAGGCGAGCAGATCTGTTTCGGTTGCATGAAAACTGTACAAATCTTTCATCATGAATTCGCGACCACGTAAAATTCCCGATTTTGCACGCGCCTCAAATCGAAATTTTGTTTGAATCTGAAAAACTGCGCGCGGCAAATCGCGATATGACAAAATAAATTTTTTCACAAGTGGCGTCACCACCTCTTCGTGCGTGGGTCCGAGACCAAACTCATGGGAACCGTCCGGTGAGTGTACACGATACAAAACATCCATCGTATCCCAACGACCCGTCGCATCCCACAATTCTTTCGGCTGGAGCGCCGGCATAAAAATTTCTTCTGCGCCGAGCGATTCCATTTCCTCTCGGATGATGCGAACGATGTGGTTCAAAACTTTAAGCCCCATGGGCAACAACGTATACACGCCCGCCATGGTTTTATCGATAAACCCGCCGCGGATCAACAACTCAGCGTTACGACTTTGCTCGCCACTCGGAATTTCTTTGGTTGTTTTGATCAGTTGTTCTGAAAATCGCATATTAATTTCAATAAGATTCTTCGCCCGTTAGAAAAAAATGTTCCCACATGCCGAGCGCCGCAACAACCACAGACAAAACCCACCACCGAAGCCATGTGTGATGTGCAAGCCAGAGCGCGATGATCAAAAGTAAACCAAGTAAAAATGCTTGGCGAAATGTTCGCTTCACATATAAATGGACGACCTCATCGCGTTTCAAAATAAAAACTCGAATCGCAAAACCGACAACGACAAATAAACCGACAAGTGCGAGCAATAAACTTGCGTAAAAAAGCGCGACGATCATGAGCCCGGCATCCGGCGCTGTCATTGACAACAAAAGCCACCATGCAGCCCAGCAACATGCGTCAGAAAATGCGACGATACACAAAAAGCCACGGAGCGACATAGTTACAAAAGATAACGAATACGCTCAATTGTTGGGTCAGCGGTCGCGATGCGAATTTTTTCAAGCAACTGCGTTTCGTTTTTTTTGACCTCCTGTGCGACCGGCGCACCACTCACCGAAACCGTCAGCGTCCGATTTTTCAGATACAAGACACGCACCAACTGCGGCTCCAACCCAAAGAATTCATCAAAAACTTTTTGCGCAGACTCAACGACGAGCGCTGCAGCGACCGAAGCTGTCACGCCCGACACATTGACCCGACTTTTGATCATTCCCTTAAGATCTTCCATATGGCTTATTTTCGCAAATGTTGGTGGAATTAGCAAGTGGCGAACTGCACGACTACAAAAATAAAGCAAGGTCGCATAAAATGGGGTGCCGCGCGCTTGAACACAAACTAAATACTGGGGATTATTTAGTAAGGGACGCCAAAATCATTTTTACACCTCAAAATAGAATTTCATTGCTTCAATCGCATCTTTCAGATCAAGTTCCTCAGCCGCGTGAAGCGCCGCCTTGTCAGTCTTGCCCATATCACGCAAAATACGAGCAATTTCAGGATGTACTATCTTCAGCTTATTAACCCAGCGCATGTCGCCGGTGAAATACCCTCTAGCAATTTCGTCCCAAATCTCGTTTTCGTCATTATCCTTTTGACTATATCGCTTCACCAAAAATTCAAGCAGGATATATGCTGGAATATACGCCGTGATATCTATCGGAAGTTCTTTGAGATTTGTGGTGACCAAATTGATTTTGTGTTTGATAGCTTCGTGCACTACTGAGCCAATATATTCGGTAACACACTCATTTAAACCCAAAAACTGATTTATGCCATCAGCTACAAAATGATAGCCCGTTCTCTTATCTTGCTCATCTGAATAATTATATTGTTTTTGTTTATTGGTGATTTCAATTTGTGCAAGAAAACTTTTACGACTAAAAGCAAACGCATGAGCCATTTCATGAGATAATGTGTGTTTGGCTACAGGAGCACCTTCTATTCGTGGAACGTAAATTTGAGTGCCCCTCGTAGTACCGCCTATATTGATGCCCCTGACACTCTTGAAAGAATTTTCATCCACAACGTGCACATCAGAAAGGCTAATCCTCTGATCTTCTAAACCAAATTTCAAAAAAATTGAAGAGTAGACGTCGTTCATTTCCTGAATTATTTTCACCTCTTCCTCAGTCTTTTCAAATTCAATAAACGGGTGTTCCTGTGTCCTTTGCAACACATGCTCATGTAAAAATTCGACCGATCTTTTTTCATCATCTTCCGGCAAGCTATCGCCCTGCGTTGTTATCTTTAAATTCCATTTTTCTTTCATAATTATTACTATAATTGTCGATACGGACAAATTTCCTTAAAATCACAGTTGCCACACGCAAATTGCGACGGCTTTGCAGCAAATTTACTCTGTCGAATTTCGGCCACCGTCTCGCCGACGAACGTTTCAATTTTTTCAAGATCTTTTTCTTTCGCAACGAAACTCGCCTTCTCATTATTTTGCAGATAATAATATGACAGCAACGTCGGCTTCATCTTAAATTGTCGCTCGGCCGCAAGCTGGTAGAGCAACAGTTGTTGTTTCGAATCAAATTTTAAATCGTCCGCGGTTTTTGGCGCGCCCGTTTTATAATCGATAATTTCGACTTCGCCGCTCGGCAAAATGTCAAGCCGATCAATCGAACCGGTCAGTGTCTCGCCGCCAATCACCACCCGAAATCGTTGCTCGATACATGCCGGCGTCGTCCATCGGCCACTGTGTTGTTTGTAATACTGTCGGAGCATTCCTTCGGCCTCAGCACGTTTTTCATCCTCAAATTTTCGCGATGGATACCCATCCGAAATCCACACGCGCGATAAAATGTCGATAAATTTTGCAACATCGGGCACACTCGCCACATCCGGTGTCGCAGTAATTTCAAATAACGAAACTTGCTGTGCACTCGCGCCTTCACGCAAAAGTTCATACCATTGCTGAAGCGCTGCATGAAGCGATCGCCCAAAATTCATGGTCCACTTTGTCTTGGTCGGCAATTTTAAAACATGCGCGAACCAATATTGATACGGACACGTTTCAAACGATTGGAGTTGCGTGAAGCTGAACGAATCTTTTTTATCGGCCGCGATTTTAATCGGGAGTTCATCTGCAGCCGCCGCATCAATTTCTTCGTCGCCCGACTCGGCGTCGACCGACATAATCTCGCATCCCGCCTCCGCGATAAATCGCGATGGCTTGCGTGCTCGCGCATTTTCCGCGCTTGAATATTTTTCAGCGCACGAAATAAATAATTTTTGCTTCGCGCGGGTAAACGCAACATACGCGAGCCGACGCTCTTCTTCGGTGTGATGATCGTCAGAATTTTTTTCACGCACCAATTCCGCCGGCAACTCAATTCCATTTGCGCGCTCGATTCCCGGAAACCGACCTTCGATCGCGGAAACTACAAACACCGCGTCAAACTCCAAACCTTTTGACGCGTGAATTGTCAACATCTGCACCGCATCCATCGCGCCCGTGTCAAGCGCTTGCTGCCCCTCTTCGCCGAGCTCAAGCAACCGCTCGCAATCCGCCAAAAAATCAAACGGTGTTGCGCTCGCATGTTGCACTTCCCACTCCGCCATAAATTCGAGCAATTGATTGATGAGCCCCATGTCGGTCAGCGCGGTCTCACTCCCCGCCTCAATTTCGCGCACGAGCGTTTTAAAATATCCGGTCTGCTCAAGCAGCTGATATGCAATCGCACTCGCACGATTCGCGCGCAAAAATTCTGGCTCAAGCCGAACATGATTCGCAAGCTCGCCAAGTGCCGCACGACCCTCATCGCTCATGTCCGGCGCAAATTCGCTGAGGAGCGCTTTTGAAAGTTGTAAATTTTTTCGCCGCGCATGCGCAATCGTTTCAATCAGATCGTTCGGCGGTACGCGCGAGATACGCGAAATCGCCACGTGATACCACGCGCTGTTATTCGTTCGATCAAGCGCGACACGAATCAGCGACAACACATCAATCGCAACGCGCGTGCGCAAAAGCCCATCCGTCTGTGCAATCACAAACGGCACGCGCATCCGCAACAGTTGCTGTGCCGTTTCTTCAAGATGCGCCGATCCACGCGCCAAAACTGCGATCTGATTCGCCTGAGCGCCGCTCTCGATGAGCAACTGAATTTTCGCCGCAACCCATTTTGCTTCTTTGATGCCGGTCGCAAATTGATGCGCCTGTACCTCGCCGCCTGACGACTTAAACGCACGCAATTTTTTCGCGCCTGAAGACTCGCCCGTCGCCGCGTCAACTTCTAATCGGTTCGGATTATTAAACTGAATGAGTCCGTATGCTGCATCCAAAATTTCCTGATGCGATCGATAATTTTCTGTTAAAAAAACTTCTGTGCGTGCGGGAAAATGATTTCGAAATTGCAGAATATTATCAACGCTTGCGCCACGAAATTTATAAATCGCCTGATCATCATCGCCAACTACAGTGATATTCTGTTCGGGGCCGAGGAGCGCGCGCACCAAATCATACTGCGCCATGTTCGTATCCTGAAATTCGTCGACAACAATATATTTGTATCGCGCCTGCACCCGCGCGCGCACACTGGGGCGCTCCGCAACCAATCGGTTTGCTTCAAGCATCAAATCTCCAAAATCCATTACACCGCACTCACGCATAATCGTTTGATACGTCGCGTAACTTTCCGCAAGCTCATCCCACCGCGTCGCATCATCCCCCGCAACCACGTCCGCGCCATCCAAATTCAGCCGAAAATTTTCCGCAAATGCTCGATACTGGTCGACCGAAATATTTTCATCCTTCGCGCGCAAAATATGTTTGATGAGCGCGCGCAAAAATTTCGTCGGATTGCCATGCGGCCGATAATATTTCAAAAAACTAAACCGCTCAAACTCACGATTCATCAAAAGCCACAGCTCGACCTCGGACAACAGCGGCGCGCCCGGCGTCACCCCGATTTCCAAACCATAGCGCGCAATGAGTTGCTGACAAAATCCGTGAAACGTCGACGCCGTCACCTCAATCGCCTGATGTCCGATCAATCGCTCGAGCCGATCCGTCATCTCGTGCGCTGCTTTTTCCGTGAACGTCAGCGCAATAATTTCACTCGGCCGCGCCAATTTTTGTTCGATGAGCCACGCGATGCGATGCGTAATTACATTCGTCTTACCCGTACCCGCACCCGCGATAATCATCAGCGGCCCCGCGCCATGCATGACCGCCTTTTTTTGATTTTCGTTAAGCGCGGATGTATCCATATTGTGATATTCTATCATGAATCTGTGTTATACTTTAGAAATAAAGCAACTATGCCACCCGAACAACCACCAATTTTCATCGGACTTGCGGGGCCGTCGGGCGCAGGCAAAACAACGCTCGTGCGTGCGATAAAAGATGAAAATCCCCACGTAACCCACATTCGCTTGGATGGTTTTTTTAAGCCCTACGAAACATTCCCCTCGTATAAACGCTGGGTCAATCGAGAAAGTCCCGAAAATATTGAGTGGGATATGCTGCATGCCGCGTTGCTCAAACTTCGCTCCGGTGCGCCAACAGAATTCCCCGTTTACGAAAAAAAGTCCGGCGTTCAATCGGGCACCGAACTCATCACGCCAACGCCGATCATTTTTGTCGAAGGATATTTACTCTATTACGATCCGCGCATTCGAAATTTATTTGATGCGAAATTTTACTTAACGGTTTCGGTCGAGCAACAATACGCACGCAAAAAAAATCGATGGCCCGAAATGGACGATGCGTATTTTTACGATGTCGTTGTGCCGATTTTTGAAATGCACGGAAGCCACGGCGCACGATTTGCCGATGAAATTCTCGATGGCGATGTGAGTGAGGGTGCATTATTACACCAACTCATTCAAACAAGGACATACGAAAAATTTATACGACCACGCGCAAATCTTCCGCACGCTTCAGGAATCCGATGATCATATCAAAAAAAGAACCCCACTCAACAGGTTGTTGAACAGGGGCTAAAGATTTAGACGGCGATAGAAATTTTCCCGCAGTTCAGACAGCTCCACTTTCTGGAGTCGGCAACTTAAGTTTACGCCACGGGCACCTACCATTCCTGATGACTCGAATCGGCACGGAAACGATGAAGATGCTGCCTCGAAGCTCAGTCACGCTCCATACACCACCTTTCCACTCAATGTCCTGGAACAACGCTTTGTCTGGCTTTTTCCGGCAGTTGTGGACCCACTCAACTTCTTTGTTTGCCATTGCACTTCTCCTTGTTCGCTCGAAGACGTATACATACCACGATTAAGATCCGACTGTCAATATCAGGTAGCTTGAACATTCGGAGTGGCGCGAGGGTGGACAAAACCAGCGCGATTTCGGGCGCTTGGCCGCTCCACTTTTTGCTCTCCGTGTTGTGTGGTAAAATACAAAATATTGTCCAAGCTCGGACGTGATCTGAAAAATAGATTTCATTTTTTATGCCGTACGAAAAACCAGAGTTAGACTACTCAAAATTAATAGCTGAAAAAATTAATTCGCTGTTTCCTTCAAATGACCTGCGACGTGCCGCGAACAACATTAACTCCCTTTCCTTAGATCAAAAAATAGCTATCGAACATAAACAAGACATCGCGATCGAGGTGCGAGAACAGCTACTATTGGATGAAAAGAAACTGATCGAAGGTGCGGTGGTATATGTCGCGAGTGGAACGGATATCGCCTACCCTTTATCACTTGGGGCACGGCATATCATAATGGTTGATCCTATTTTTGCTAACAACAAAAACAAAGAAAAAGTTACCGAGATTATCAACTCTATTACGGACGAACAACCACGAGAAGCAACGATCGGTCTTGAGTTCGCCTTTGACTTTGGTCACGGAGATGAAACGGTTCGTGTTGAATTTTATCCGGAAATCTACGGCTCGGAAGAAACGTATGAACATGTCGCCCCATCTGCAGAGACTGATGAGAAAAATCGGCTCGCTTACATAGCCGAGCTAGAAGCATATGAAAAAGACGGAACGCTCGACAAAATAATAGCAGGTGAAGATATTCCTGGCGAAATGTTGATTCTCATTCAGCCAGAGATTGCGCAACGCTTTAAAAACAGAGAAGGCACGTTTGCTCCAAACTATACACCGCCAGATGACCACAAAAGGCCAGCGCGTTTTCGCATGGATAAACCCATAACAATGCTGCTGGGTTTTCGAACAACGGGAATAAAGCTCTTTGATGACCAAAATGTTACTGAAAATCTTGCGGAGGGTGGCTATGTTTTGACTGATCAACGTGAAGAGTGCGATGACAGCAAATTCGAGAGGCTCAGCATGAAACACGCGATTCTTTTCAAGAAAAATAAAATCAATTAATAAATAAGGGTATGACAAGACATTTTATAAGCGATCCTCTACCACAAGAAAACGCAACTAAAACGAAGAACATGGATGCTCACGACGCGATCGCGTTACTTTACGATTGCGCACTGAAAAACGTCGTGGAAATGGTGAGCGCTGATGGGCGCAGCGAAGAAGACGTCCTTCTTCAACTTGATGCAGCAAAACAAGCCAAGGATTACAAAGCACAAGCTGATTTAGTTGAAGCATTACGTCAGCGCTTGGACATTGCAGACATTCAGGGAAAAGAGCAGCCACAAAAAATTTTGGGTGCACTCAGTAGCCTCTACCTTTCGGGCCAGTACTCTAAGGCCCGCCAATCTATCATGCTTGATAAGATACCTCGTGACGATCTTGATGTACTCATCTTCGCACTCCTTGATAAAAAATTTTCGGATAGTAACCATCTGCTTTACTCTCTTGAAGACAACGAAATACGAAAAAAAATCTACCAAATCTTAATAGACAAAAATGAGATAGACCGAGCAGTGACCCTTATTTCTACAACGAAATATATCCCAGAAAAAATATATCTTTTTGAAAAAATTACCGCATGGCTTAAACAAAATCCAAGCGAAGAAGCAGAAAAAATAATGTCTGCCTATGGTAGCTATGCCATGCTAAGAAGGGATATTGGAATCGAACTGTTAAAGCGTGACCGAGAAGCGTTCACCCGTCTTGTTGCCGATGGTATATTTGGTTTAGATGGTTTGGAAGATTATCTCATAAAAGAACCGGATGAATCGCTTACAGACATTTTATTGCATGTCGTGACCGTAGATGACGCTCTGCGAGTAATAAAATTCATACGCAGTAAAGCCACGCTACTCGTTGCTTCCTCAGAGCTTAGTCAAGCCGTTCTTCCACAAGAATCACGCTCTGTCGTTACAAAAACGATACAACGACTCATAGATGCTTTTGAGGCGCCACCACAATTTTATTCACTCGGGTACCTCAGCAAAAAAGATAGAGACGCGAAATCATACGAGATCTCAAACAAATTTATTATCGCTCTCAGAGATGGCGAGCGTCGCGCTACTATCGCTTGGAGCAACACGCAAAATTTTTTTGAACATAAACAGCTCGCACAACGTATTGGAAATGTAACTGAATCCTTATGTGCAGGCGGAGAAGTGGAGATTAACCCGCTTGAAAATGAACGTTTGCAAGTTGTATTTAAAGGACGTAGCGGAACTTATGGTCCGTTTAATTGTGCGTTTCTTGAACATTTCAAGAAAGCAATTGAAGAACAACTTCGGCATGAACTCGGTGCCGAGATAGAAGTCGTTATTCACGAAAGTAAATTTTAAGTCCAGTCAGAGTCGATGCCCCGAACAGCGGTATGCGGAGTGAAATAATGTGTTTATTTAAACACCAATCGATGGCCTCCGATGCGAAAGATGTTTGCGCCCGATATTCACCCGGGCCCACTCTTTTTGGATCATCGCCATAACCGCCGCATATTCTTCTTCAGACGCAATCTTGCCCTTGAGCAACTCGCGCGCACGCTCGCGCGCCGCTTCCGCGCGATCCACATCAATTTCAGTTGCAATTTCCGCGCTATTGGCGAGCACCACAACTTTATTGCCCGGTCGAACTTCGATGTAGCCGGCGGACACCGCAAGAAATTTTGTTTCACCGCCAGCAATAATCTTCAGTTCACCGGCAGCCAAAATTGTCACGAGCGGCATGTGACCCGCAAAAATCTGAATCTGCCCGCTCGTCGTCGGGATCGTCACCGCATCTGCGTCACCCTGAAAGTGAACTTTTTCTGGCGTGATGAGCGAAACGTGCAACATAGAAATTACGCGACAACTTCGTCAATGCCGCCCTTCATATAAAATGCCTGCTCCGGCTTGTCGTCGTGTTTGCCGTCCAAAATTTCTTTGAACCCACGAATCGTGTCCTCAAGCGAAACATATGTGCCCGGATTGCCGGTGAAAACTTCCGCAACGAAAAACGGCTGCGACAAGAAACGCTGAATTTTGCGCGCGCGCGCAACTGCTTTTTTGTCGTCGTCTGATAATTCTTCCATGCCGAGAATCGCGATGATGTCCTGGAGATCTTTATAGCGCTGCAAAATTTTCTGCACGCCACGCGCAACATCGTAATGCTCGCGACCAACCACGTTAGGATCCAAAATCGTCGATGTCGAATCGAGCGGATCCACGGCCGGATAAATTCCAATTTCCGTGAGCGCGCGACTGAGCACGATCGTCGAATCCAAATGCTGAAACGTTGTCGCCGGCGCTGGATCCGTCACGTCGTCAGCGGGAACATACACCGCTTGAATCGAGGTGATCGAACCTTTCGTTGTTGAGGTGATACGTTCTTGCAGCGCGCCCATTTCAGTTGCCAATGTTGGTTGGTAACCCACCGCCGATGGGATACGACCAAGGAGCGCAGACAATTCCGAACCCGCCTGTGTGAAACGAAAAATATTGTCGATAAAAAGTAACATGTCGCGGCCCTCGACATCGCGATAATATTCCGCCATCGTGAGCGCCGTGAGCGCAACACGTGCGCGCGCACCCGGTGGTTCATTCATCTGACCGAACACGAGCAGTGTTTTGTCGAGCACACCCGCTTCTTGCATTTCTAAATAAAGATCGTTGCCCTCACGCGTGCGTTCGCCCACGCCCGCGAAACACGACAAACCCGAATGTTCCGCCGCAATATTGCGGATGAGTTCTTTCACAATCACGGTTTTCCCCACGCCCGCGCCGCCGAACAAACCCACCTTACCACCTTTGATGATCGGTGCAATAAGATCGATAACTTTGATACCCGTTTCAAAAATTTCTGTTTTGCTCGACTGGTCTTTGAAGTCCGGCGCTGGCCGATGAATTGGATATTTTTCTTTTGTCGTCACCGCGCCCTTGCCGTCAATCGGATTTCCCGCAACGTCAAACATGCGGCCCAAAGTTCCCGCACCCACCGGCACGCTGATCGGCGCGCCCTGATCGTCAACTTCGGCGCCGCGCACGAGCCCGTCGGTCGATGACATCGCCACCGCGCGAACCGTATTGTTGCCCAAATGCTGCTGAACCTCGAGCACAAGCTCGCTGCCATCCGCGCGTTTGACCGTGAGGGCATTAAAAATGGCTGGCAACTCCTTTTCGAAGTGACAGTCGACAACCGGACCGATAATTTGAGTGATTTTTCCCTTATTCATAGGTTTTTTTGGCTTTCAGGCCTTGACAATTACGTCGATTTATGCTATAGTTTTTTGCTGATCACCGTCTCGCAACGTGCGAAATGGCGTCAGCACAACGATCTTTTTCAAAGGAGCTAACAAATGTCTCGTCTTTTTTTCATCATCGTGCTGCTCGTTTCTCTCGCAACCTCTGGATGTTGCTCGGCATGCTTCGGGGGCCGCGCTGGCTTCATGGGCATTCCGATCGGGCCGATTTCTCGGCCACAGATGTTAGTCTATCACCGTGGCCCGCCGATTTACCAGCCGACGTACCAAACGTACGTTCCGGCTGACCTTCGGCCAGGGTACTATCGCCCGACCTGTTGCGATTACTCGCCAACGTGGGGCCGCAACATCCCCACAGGACAGTGCCCCGCGGAAATAACCGCACGCACCTGCCCGTGGTAGTGGCCCATCACTCAACCTCAACCGAGTCCTCACTTTCTTCATTCACCCAACCGGTGCATGCAAAAAAGATGGGGCTCGTTTTTTTTATTCCAGCGCCGCCTTGCCCGCCGAAATCTCGGAGATCTCGCGCGTGATGCTTGCTTGGCGCGCCTGATTAAACACAAGGGTCAGGGTGTCGATCATCTCGGTCGCCGCATCCGTCGCCTGCCGCATCGCCATCATGCGCGCGGAATGCTCGGATGCCGACGACTCAAGAACCGCCTGAAACACTTGCGATTCAATCAGCCGCGTCACAGCTACATTAATTATTTCCTCGATGGACGGTTCAAACGCTGCAGCTCCAACGTCGAACGCGTCCGTCTGATCCGGCGTTTGCGATTCTGCTTCGGGAAATAATGTTTTCTCTAAATCAACTTCGGACACGGGCAGAATTTGTCGAATTTTTGCTTTTTGCACCAGCGCCGAAACAAAATCAGTATACACGAGCGCCACCTTGTCATATTCGCCCTTCCGATAACTTTCGATCGCGAACGTAACAAGCGGCGCGGCATCTGCAACGCGCGGCACATCCGGAAAATCGATGAAACTCGCCACGATATTTTTGGTAAATTTACGAATCACGGCCTCGCCCCGTTTGCCAACAATAACAAAATCCATTTTTGGCGTAGGCGTCGCGGCCTCAACCCACTTCGCACCCACACGTGAGCGCCCGATCTGCGCTGGATTACGAATTTGCTCAACCGCTTTTTTAATCACATTTGAATTGAACGCACCGGCGAGCCCACGATTCGACGTCACCGCGATGATGAGAATTTTTTTGACCGGCCGCGCTATGAGCAGCGGGTGTTCCGCCGCAAAATCACGATCACCACTTTTTTTGAGACGCAATAACAACTCCCACGCATATTTCGCATATTGGCGCGACTGGAGCGCACCCGCGACACTCCGACGCATTTTAGCCGCGGACACAAGTTCCATGGCTTTGGTGATTTTTTTGGTGTTCTTCACCGATTTGATGCGCGAGCGAATGAGTCGTCCGGAAAGTGCCATAGAAAATTAGCGAGAGGCAAAAAACGCAGTAAGCGCATCTTTGAGGCGGGTCTCGACCGGTTCGGTCAACGCTTTTTCCTTGGTCAACATGTCGATGAGGTCAACATAATTTTTGTCAACAAAAATATGCAGCGCGATTTCAGCTTCCTGCACAACATCGGCCGGTGTCGCATCAAAATATCCGTTGGTAACCGCGTAAATCGCGATGATTTGGTGTTCAACCGAAAGCGGCGCATATTGCGGTTGCTTCAAAACTTCGACGGTGCGACGGCCACGCTCAATTTGTTTGCGCGTTGTTTCGTCAAGATCAGATGCAAATTGCGCGAACGCTTCGAGCTCGCGAAACTGCGCAAGGTCAAGGCGAATTTTTCCGGAAACTTTCTTCATCGCTTTAATTTGCGCCGCGCCGCCGACACGCGAAACCGAAATTCCGACGTTTAAAGCCGGTCGAATACCTTTGTAAAACAAATCCGACTCGAGAAAAATCTGACCGTCGGTGATCGAAATCACGTTGGTTGGAATGTACGCGGACACATCGCCCGCTTGTGTTTCGATAATCGGAAGTGCGGTGAGCGAGCCTCCACCATTTGCGTCCGACAATTTCGCCGCGCGCTCAAGCAAGCGTGAGTGAAGATAAAAAACATCGCCCGGATATGCTTCGCGACCCGGTGGACGACGAAGCAACAGCGAAATTTCGCGATATGCCCACGCGTGTTTCGACAGATCATCGTAAACAACGAGTGCGTGCTGTTTGTTGTCCATGAAATATTCACCCAGCGCAGCGCCCGCGAACGGCGCGATGTATTGAAGCGCCGCCGAACTCGACGCACCCGCAACGACCACGATCGAATACTCCATCGCGCCTTTTTCTTCGAGCTTCGCAACGAGCCGCGCGACCTTCGATTCTTTTTGGCCAATCGCGACGTAGATACAAAACATGTTTTGTCCGGCCTGATTGATAATCGTGTCAATCGCGACTGCAGTTTTTCCGGTTTGACGATCGCCGATAATGAGCTCGCGCTGGCCGCGACCGATCGGAATCATCGCGTCAATCGCTTTGATGCCGGTCTGTACCGGTTGCTCAACCGGTTGACGCGCCAAAACGCCGGGCGCAATTTTTTCAATTGGATAAATCGCTGCGGATTTGATCGGGCCTTTTCCATCAATCGGATTGCCGAGCGGATCGATAACACGCCCGATAAACGCGGGCCCAACTGGAATTGACAGGATTTTTTTCGTGCGCTTGACCGTGTCCCCTTCTTTGATATGTTTGTAGTCGCCCAAAATCACGGCGCCGACGACGTCCTCTTCAAGGTTGAGGGCTACGCCAATCGTGCCGCCGGAAAATTCCAACATTTCCGATGATTGACACAAACGCAGGCCCGCAATTTTTGCGATGCCGTCGCCGACTTCAATCACGGTTCCAACTTCAGCAACTTCAGGTTCGTCGGTAAGCGACTGCACCTGCTTGGTTAATGTTTCAATGACGTAATCGCGCATGTTAACTTTCATAGATTTTTTTCAGTCGAGTGGCGACCGTGCCATCAATGATCACACCATCCATCTGAATACGCATGCCGCCGATAACATGCGGATCGATTGTGTGATCAATGATCACGTCGGTTGCCAAATTTTCTAATTCTCGTTTGACGCTCGCCGGCAATTCACGTGCCGCGGTTGTTGCAACGCGCGCAACTCCCTGTCGCGCATCGATCAATTCGCCGTAAATGCGGCCGATATTTCCGAGCTGACGACCCGCACGTCGCACACGCAAAAGCTGCACGAACTTTTTAATGTTGTGCCCGATTTCTGTTTCTTTTTTTTCGTGTGTCAGTTCAACAAGTGCTGTTGCCCATTGACGCGCAGTCAACCGTTTCATACTCAATTCTCCGGTTCTGTAATTTTATGTTTTCTTTACCTTCTTTACGCTCTTCTCCATGAGCTCTGCATCCTTTTTACCATCAATTTTTTCACGCAAAACCATTTCCGCGGTCGTGACGACAAGCGCGCTGATCTCTTTTTTAAGATCCTGCGCTGCCTGCTCGCGCTCTTCCGCGATCTTTTTTCTTGCATCCGTCACGAGTTTGCCGATTTCCTCTCGCGATTTGGCAAGCAACTCTTCACGTTTTTGCTCGCCGATGCCGTGCGCATCTTTGATGACCTGCGCAGCCTCATCACGCGCGGTGCGCAATACGGCCGCATGCTCTTTTTCAATTTCTGCAAGACGTGTTCCAGCAGCTTCGGCGTCCTCAAGACCTTTTTTGACCCGAATTTCACGATCTTCGAGAACTTTGAGAATTGGTTTGTATGCCCAACGCCACAAAACAAAAAGAATGATGAGAAAGTTGACGAGTTGCGCGATGAACACATCGGTTTTGAGACCAAGTGTGTCAACGATACCGTGTGGCGCCGCTTCAGGCACGCCTGTTTCTGAATTGACCGAAAGAGATGCCATAGAAATAAAGGAACCTCATCTTTTCGGGGCGCGAATTGATTAAACACGCATCGCGCACCCGAAAAGTTTTTAGTTAGAGCACGAACACGACAACCAATGCGTAAATCGCAATAGCTTCAGCGAACGCTGCACCCAAAAGCATCGGGACAAAAATTTTGTCGCTTGCCTCTGGATTGCGGCCAATTGCTTCCATCGCCTTACCGACGATGTTACCAACTGCCCACGCAGGAAACATACCACCGATTGCGATGGTAATACCCTTTGTAAATATTCTGACTGCTTCTGCATCCATAGATAGATGTTTCATGAATGAATCTCAGCGACCCGCTCCTCGACGACGTGTGGAGCGAAACGCAATGGAATCATCAATGGTTCTCGGCATGTTCGCCGTGTGGCGGTTCGGTTGCGAGCGTCAAAAAAACGAGAATCAGCATGGCGAAAACGGTCGCCTGAATCACGCCAACAAGCAGTTCGAGCGCTTGAAACGGGAGTGGCACGGCATATGCCGCGAGCCCGAGCATCACGGTCATCAAAACCTCACCCGCAAAGATGTTACCAAATAAACGCAAAGAAAGCGAGATGGCCCGCGCAATTTCGCCCGCAGCCTCGATGAGGCCGGCGCCAAATTCGATCAATGCGGTAAAAATTCCGAGTGGGCCTTTTTTCAATGATTTAAGGATTCCTCCGATCTGGAAAAATTTTCCTGCGTGACGAAAAAATCCCAGCGTGGTGATTCCGACAAGATGTGTGCACAAAATTGAAAAGATGCCGAGCGCGAGTGTGAGGTTGAGATCAGAGGTAGCAGGTCGGAGCACAGGCACCAACTCAAGCTCATTATGAATTAATTTCCACACACCAAACGTGCCGGTTCCCGGAATTTGTCCGAGCCAATTGTTGAGCAGGATGAACAAAAAAAGTGTGGTGACGAGCGGGAAAAATTTTTTGCTGCGCACGCGATCGTGTGTCACGCTATCCATTGTTTTGAGAAAAAATTCACAGAGCATTTCGGCAGCGTTCTGAAATTTTCCCGGCTTTTGTTTTATCGTGAAACGAATTATTGCCGCGCCAATTATCAAAACGATCCCAACGATCCATGCGTTGATCATTGAGTTGGTGATCGTGAGCGATCCAAAATGTGCGATTGGTTCAGCAGCGAGCGGGACCATAGTTACTTTTTCTTAAAAACTGATTGGGGTGTTTTGAGAGATTTATATTCCGCGTCATACCAGCGAATTTTTCGACGAATCGAAAAAAAGCTAATTGCTGCCGCGATGAGGAACCCCCCTATTATACCAAATGGCGCGAAACCAAATTTTTGTTGCAACAATTTGCCGATAAGAACAAAGATGATGACCGGCACGGCAATTGCGGCGCCAAAATCTCCCATGATTTTGAAGCCGAGCAGATATGAGCGACGTTCGTCTTCAGAAAATGACATACAACGGGTAAAGGATACAGGAAATTTAGATCGTGGTCAAGCGTTATTCAATTTGAAAAAGGGCGCGAGCATTTTGCGATGTTTCCCGGGCGATTTCCTCGAACGATGCGTTCAAAATTTCAGCGATTTTTTGCACGGTGTGGATGACATACGCGGATTCGTTGCGCTCACCGCGATGCGGAACGGGTGTAAGATACGGACAGTCTGTTTCAACGAGCAGTCGATCACGCGGAATCGTGCGAACAACGGCGTTGAGTGAGTTTTCGTGTTCTGATTTTTTTGGAGGAAACGTGATGATGCCCGGAATTGAAATGTACATGCCGAGCGAAACATAGCGCGCGCCCTGTTCGGCTGAGCCGGTGAAACAATGGAGCACGCCGCGCCGCGCTAATTTTCCGGCTGTAATATATTCGGTGAGAACAGCGATCACCTCATCGTGCGCATCGCGACAATGGATGATGACCGGCTTGTTTAGTTCATCACAGAGATCGAGATGTCGGCGAAAAATTTTCTCTTGGTCTGCGATCACCATCGTACGATCGAGCCCGTCGGGGATTCGAAAAAAATCCATTCCCGTTTCGCCGATTGCAACAACTTTATCGTTGCGCGCGAGATTTTTGTAAAATTCGTAATCAAAATTTTCAGAGCCCGACCCCTCATCTTCGTTCGGATGAATTTCGTGAATATTATTGGGATGCAGACCGATCGCTGCCCAAATGTGCTCATGCGCTTGAGCGAATACAACTGCTTCGGTGCTTGTTTTTTGCAACGTCCCAACGACGATGAGCGCGACACCCGCAGCGCGTGCGCGATCGAGCACCGCGTCGATGTCGTTTTTGAAATCACTAAAATGCAGATGGCTGTGGGTATCAACAAGTGTGAACGGTGTCATAAAATTCCAACCATCACTTTTTTAATCGCATCCGGAATGAGCGGGAGAAAAATTTGTGATGTTTTGACAAACCACGGCGCGAATTTCGACGCAGTGATTGCGTGTGAAAGTTGTGGCACCGGAAGATATTTCGCGTAATAAATCGCAAGACCGACGATGAACGCGCCTTCAAAAAACGCGAGGATGCCACCAAGAATATGGTTGATTGAATTGATGCCGGGCAGACGCACAAGAAATCCGAGCGATCGTTCTGCGATCCAAAATAGTAAGCCGACAAGCTGTGAGATGACAACGAAAATAATTAAAAAGGTCACCCATTTACCGAGTTGCTCTATATTAAAACCAGAAATTTTTGCGAACCACGCAACAAGCGCAGAACTGTGGTTAAGCGCGATGTACGCGCCGAAAAACATGCCGATGAGAGATCCGACGACATGAATAAGACCGCGTTTAAGACCGGTCAGGGTGTGAATAAAAAGGTACGCGAGCAAGACGAGATCGACGGCGCTCATACGGTTAATTGCGGAAACAGCGGAGGCGCGGGTGTCAGCGGCCCGCCAGATTTTAAAAGCCCCCACTCCATCAAATTATCAAACTTTGGATCAAAAAAATCAAATCCAAGCGCTTCCAACATTTTTTCAGACGTCGCGGGCATGAAGGGCTGCACGGCAATTGCGATCTGGCGCAAACCCTCAAGCAACGTGTAGAGCGTCCGCGCAACATCCTCGCTGCGACCTTCTTTGTGTGCGGTCCACGGTTTTTCGCGGTCGATCAATTGATTGAGCCCGCGCACATAGTCCCAGATAATTTCAAGCGCGCGCTGAAATTCCCAGCGCGACATATGTTCACGATAGCGATCCCAAAATTCTTGGTGGTCGCCCGTTGTTTCGAGCGGGACGCGACCATCACAAAATTTTTCCGACATCGCAATCGTGCGCATGAGCAAATTTCCGAGATCATTGCCGAGATCGCTTCGATAACGCTGTTCGAGTTTCAGATTTGAAAAATCTCCATCGGCGCCAAAGGGCATTTCACGAAATAAAAAAAACCGAAAGGCATCGATTCCATATTTTTCGATGACGTCGATTGGATTCACCACATTGCCGATCGACTTTGACATTTTTTGCCCGTCGACGGTCAGCCATCCATGCACCACAATTTGTTTCGGAAGTGCGAGACCCGCGCTCATCAGCATCGCCGGCCACAAAAGCGAATGAAACCGATTGATTTCTTTTGCCATCACGTGCGCATTCGCAGGCCACCACGCATCAAACATTTTTTCGTCCGCGTCGCCGTAGCCAATTGCAGTTACATAATTGGTAAGCGCATCAAACCATACATACATGACTTGCGCATCATCCCCGGGAACGGGAATTCCCCACGACAATTTTTTTGCATCGCGCGAAATCGAAATATCTTCAAGGCCGTCGTCTAAAATTTGTTGCATTTCTTTTTGACGATTGTGCGGGAACACAAAATTTGGATGCGCATCAAAATATTTTTTGATCGCGTCCGTGTATTTTGAAAGTCTAAAAAAATAATTTTCTTCACTTAAAAGCTCCGGCGCTTTTCGATGAATTGGACAAAGCCCACCCTCGTCGAGATCTTTTTCAATATAAAACTGTTCGCAGTTTACACAATACAAACCCTCGTAAGATTTTTTATAAATATCTCCACGTGCTGCAGCCGCCTCCCAAAATTTTTGCGCACCTTTGATGTGGCGCGGCTCGCTCGTGCGAATAAAATCTGTGACGCTCACGTTAAGTCCCGCGTGCAAATCACGAAATGTTTGAGAAACTTCATCAACAAATGTTTGCGGTCCAACATTTTTTGCCTCAGCCGCGCGGGCGATTTTCTGTCCATGCTCATCAGTGCCCGTTAAAAAATTAACTTGCAGGCCGACAAGTCGTTGAAATCGCGCCATAACATCAGCCGCAATCGAGGTGTACGCATGGCCGATATGCGCGGCCGCATTCACATAATAAATTGGCGTCGTTATGTAATAGTGATCATCACGCGTTGACATACCTAATAATTTATTTCTGTCGGACCAATTGAGCCGCTATAAAAAAGATACATCATCACAACCGCGATGATTGCGCCAACAACGAGCACCCAACCCGAGGGGCCTTCGGAGCTTCCGTGCCCCCCCGCGCCGTGACCGCCGCCGCCCGCTGGTTTTTTCTTATGCGCTCCGCCGTGACCGGCGCCATGTGCATCTGCCATATTATTGTGGTGAAATAATGATAACAAACTCCCCTTTTGTTTCTGCGGGCGCGAGTTTTTTTATGATCTCGGCCGCAGTTCCACGATACACTGTTTCGTAAATTTTTGTAAGCTCTCGCGCGACCACGAGCTTGCGTGTCGGCACGACGCGCGCGATGTCGGTCAACGTTTTTTTGATGCGATGCACCGCTTCGAGAAGTACGATGGTCTCCGCAGTCGCCGCAACCTCATCAAAAAATTTGTTGCGTTTATTTTTATGTGGAGCAAATCCGAGTACGCGAAATCGGTCCGTTGCAAAGCCACAAATGGAAAGCGCCGCGGTGATGCTTGATGCACCCGGGATTGGGACGATTGCGATGTCAACACCGCGATCAAGCAGCACGCGGATGAATTGATTACCCGGATCTGAAATTCCAGGTGTGCCGGCGTCGGAGACGAGCGCGGCTTCGTCGGCCTTTTCCAATTCTTTAATCGCACGTTCGAGCGCTGCGCCTTCGGTGTGGTGGTGGAGCGCAACGACACGCGGCGTTGCACCGATGTGCGCGAGAAGTTTTGCTGTCACGCGTGTATCTTCGGCGAAGACGAGCGGCACTGACGATAAAGTTTCACGTGCGCGCGCCGTGAGGTCTTGGAGATTTCCGATGGGCGTTGCGACGATGAAGAGTTTCATTACAGAAATTTGATGCCAAATTATAGCACAACAAACATAAAGCGCAATAAATCACGATTATTTTTGTAATTTATAAACCGAGATAACGGGATTACTTGCGAACAATGCTTCGAAATTATTTTGATCATTCAAATAAATCATGCCAACATACATATCTTGAATCGATATAGTTCTAGGTGGTTCCTTCCACTCAGTAATTGGCTTATAATTAGTCGCACTTTTTTGTGAGACATTCACAAAATACCCAGCGGTGTAACCTACATAATCAGTAGAATCGAAACCAGCAACCGGTGATAACGGAGAGGATGTTTGAATTTTATACATTTTTTTTGTACTCACATCAAAAATACCCGTTTGGCTTTGTGAGACTTGATCATCATAAAATCGATATATCAATTCTGTTTTTTCATTCTCCGCAGGAAGCAAACTTCGTATTGGCGCGGAAAATTCTTGTGTCCTTTTTGATTTCATATCGTAAACAATAATTTGCTGCGTGCCGACTTTTGTACCAAGTAATTGACATGTCAACGACTCACCGTAAAATTGGCACGCAGATGGAAACAACAATTCTTTAACACCCGGAACACGCAAAATACTATCTTTACCTGTTTGTGTATCATACACTACTGCGTGACTGTATTTATTGCCACGAAGTACCGGTAAAATGATATAATGCGAACCAAAAATTGCATCGTATTTTGAATAATAGTACGACGACTTGAGCTTTTTAAAACCATCAGATACATCAACAATTTTGTTTTTTGATTCACTCCATCGAAGTGGAACAAAGTGTATGGTGCCCTTATTGTTATTTTCTCGATGAAGCGCGGTTAGTTCGATTGCATTGTAGTGAGATACAAATTCATCAATATCACGATATTCCTCGCCACCTACCCAAGCTATCGCCGTGTCATTCGTCCACAAGATCTCTGCTTTCTCTGTTGCAAATGTATAGCGGCGCAATGAAACCGCCCGAGTCCTATCAAGTGGTTCACCATCAATTGTTTGACGAACCGACCACAACAAATATGAGGGGCCGAGTGACCACCTAATAGGAGGCTGAAGCGGCATCGAATTTTTCTTCATCCGTGAACCTATAAACTGTTCAACCAATATTGGATCAAGTTCTACGGCATCCGCGACTTCCACAATCTTAATATTATTCGGATTATTCACTGGCCATATCGCAAAAGCAAAGGTAACGCCCTTGCTTTGAGTAAGTGTGCTGATAGGATTCACCGGCTTATCAAAAAATTTATTTTGCTCTATGTCATCACTGAAGGCCCTGTACTTACTTTCTGTCTCTGTGACACTTTTATCAGATAACGACGCTAGAATTTCATCCGTGGTTTTCTTTATAATATCAGGATGTTTTGCGAAAACTTTTTCAAACTCTTTTTTAGTTTGCTGTACAGCTGCATCGACAGAAGCTAAAGGCACACGCGCAAAAAGCGCGGCTACACGTCCACTATTCACCTGTGCACCCGCAAGCAGTAACTTCGTTCGCGGGCTGTGTGTTCCAACAGTTGCCAGATCAACTGAATATGAAGGCATCTCTAATAAATTTTTCTTGTAAACCATCTGTTCCGGCGCTGCCGCAAATGAGGTGAGCGGAAGAGCTAATAAAACACAGCTCACGTTTATAAAAACAAATTTTACAAAAGAACTTTTCATATGTGTTCAGTATTAAACAAATGACGGAGTTAGTCAATAAATTTCATCATGTCATCCGCTATTTTAAATAGCTGTTGCATACGATCGAGCATAAGTTGTTCGTCGCAGATAGAAACTCAATCAATTTACGGATAAATCTGATTGCCGTCTTCGTCAATAAGCTTGATCGCGAGCGTCGGACACGCTTGCGCTGAAAGCAGTACCATTTCATCGTCATCACCCCATGGCTCGATTACGACTGCTTTATTTTCATCGTCCATGTAATACGTGCGGCCCGCAACAGCAACACAGCTCGCCGCGCCGATGCACGCGTCGCGATCAACAATAATTTTTGCGATTTTTTTCTTTGGAGGTTCTTCCATATTATTTTGTCAGGTCAATAATTTGCTGCGCGCTCGCGCCCTGGATAATCATTTCAACTCCACCATCGATCGTAACACGCACTTCAGGTTTTCCCCCTTCAAAATCTGAAATGGCAATTGCGCTGATCGTATAGCGGTCGGTTGTTAATAGATCCTCAATTCCCGCCCTTCCGTATTTCATTGAAACTTCTTTGTCACGCTTACCAGTGCCCTCGTTCCACTCGCGTGTCATCCGTACGAACTCTGCAAGTCGTGTTCGAATTGACGGGCCACACGAATTCAAACGTTTTTGAAATAAAATTTCAGCGTCAGACAATGGTTGTTCGAGCATAATGATCTGATTATTTCGTATGCATTCAGTTTACCCGTAATACTTCTCGCTGTAAAATCGGATGAGCTGTTCGATTTCCGGAATCGACTCTGGATCACCGACGCCAACTTTTAATTTTTTCTGCACATCTTCGAGTGTTTGCGCGCCTTCGAGCACCGCTTCTTCGATGTCTTTGTCCGTGATGTTCATGCGCGCATCAACCACACGCGCGCCTTCAACTTCCACGCGGCTGTGCTGGCCGGTTGCATGAAAATAATTGTTCACGGCTTTGCGAAATGCTTTGTCGGCCAAAACGCTGCAATGAATTTTCCGATTTGGAAGACCGCCGAGGCGTTCCATAATATCTTGTGGTTTGATTTTAAGCGCATCTTCAATTTTTGCGCCGCCATTTTCCGTAACCATTTCTGAAAACATTGATGTTGCTGCAATCGCACTGCCGCATCCAAATGTTTTCCATTTTAATTCAGTCACGCGATCAGAATTTTTATCGACTTTGATCCAGATGTCCATAACGTCTCCGCATGCTGGCGAACCCACCGTACCGCGCGCATCAAACTGCCCTTCAACCGGTTCTTCGAGCAATAAATTTTTCGGATGAAAAAAATGTTCTTTCACGATCGCCGAATATGCCCACTTTTGTTTGGTGTGCGGATTCACGACATCTGAACTTTGCATGTCGCTTGTTGAAATTGGTGTTGCGTTTGTATCATCCATATAATTATTTTTTATGAAGTCATCTAGATAATCACTTGTGAGTCAAATATTTAAAATTTTGAGCGAAACAAATGAAAGAGGAGAAGGAATAGCGGGACTATTACGCTGAGTCTTGAGTTTGTTGCAGCCGAAATTTTAAATATTTGAGCCATAAACGGATTATTTAGATGACTTCTGCATCCAATGCGGCGTGCCATCAGTCACGAACGCGCCGCGCATCGCGATATCATCTTGTTTTTGATCGAGCGACAAATTAATCGGCGAGATTGAGCGGAGCAGTGCAACCACGGGCGGCAATACCGTAAGCACATGATCAATATCTTCGCGCGTTGTTGAATGTCCCAAAGTAAAACGGAGCGAGCCGTGTGCATATTCGTACGGCTTACCCATCGCGAGAATCACGTGCGATGGGTCGAGCGACGTCGACGTACATGCCGAGCCGGTCGAAATCGCGATGCCGTACTCGTCGAGATACAAAAGCGCTGCCTCGCCTTCAATATCCAAAACCGTAAAATTCAAATTGTTCGGCAAACGATTGCTTGGGTGTCCGTTCAAAACAACTTTTGGCACACGCGCCTGAATTTCGCGCCACAAATAATCGCGCAGCTCGGCAAGGCGCGCATTTTCCGCATCGCGATGTTCGCTCACGAGTTCGAGCGCACACGCGAGCCCGACAATCGCCGGCACATTTTCCGTGCCGCTGCGCATTCGGTTTTCTTGACCGCCACCAACAATGTGCGGCAAAAGTCCAACGCCGCGCCGGCAATACAATAATCCAACGCCTTTTGGCCCATAAATTTTGCTGCCGTTCAGCGTCATGAGGTCAACGTGGAGCTGCGCGATGTCAAGCGAAAGCGCACCGGCCGCTTGGCACGCGTCGGTGTGGAAAAATGGCGGTTCGGTTGGACCGCGGCCATTCTCTTTTTTCCATTTAGCAAGCGCGCGACCGATTTCCGCAATCGGCTCAATCGTCCCGACTTCATTGTTCGCGTACATGATCGAAATCAAAACCGTTTCTTTTTTGATCGCCGCGATAACCGCATCGACCGAAACTTCGCCATCAGAATTCACCCCAACTTCGGTAATTTCAAAACCTTCTTTTTTCAAAACTTCGGTCGGAAGGAGCACCGCGTGATGTTCAATCTGCGACGTGATAATGTGTTTTCCCCACTTTGGATTTGCGCCATATTTTCGTGCAACGCCAAACAGCGCAAGGTTATCACTTTCTGTTCCGCCGCCCGTAAAAATAATTTCGCTCGGCCCGCAATTCAAAATTTTCGCAATACGCTCGCGCGCACCCGAGAGCGCGTCTGCCCCTTCGCGCGCGGTGGCATACAATCCGCTCGGATTTCCAAAATTTTCCGTAAAATAGGGCAGCATCGCCTCAACAACGCGCGCATCCGTTGGTGTTGTTGCCGCGTGATCTAAATAAACGATGCGTTTTGGAATGTCAGGTAATTTCATACGGCAGGGCCAATTAATTCTTGAATGGAAATTGTTTTGAGATATTGTTGGATATACGCGTTGATGGTGTGAAAATTCGTGCGCGTCATGCACACGGCTGCGTGTGGGCACGAGGTGTCGCCGGATTTGAGGCACGGCACCACGGCCATGTCGCCCTCGAGCGCGCGCGAAACGTCGAGCACGGTGATCGTAGCTGCTGCCCGCGCTAGCTGATACCCGCCTTTGCGGCCTTTTTCTGCCTTCACCAAACCCGCCGCGCGAAGTTTTGCGCTAATCCGCTGCATAAAAAGAAAAGAAACGCGCCCTTTTTTGGCAAAAATTGAGAGCGCCAAACTCTCGCCTGTTTGGAGGCGAGCCAGCGCAGACAGAAACTGCAGCGCATAGTCTGTTTGGCGGTTGAGGGTCATTGCCATAAATGCATACCGTCGAGGTATGCAAATACTAGCAGGGGGAATTCAGACTGTCAAGGTATGCGTTTTGCGTGATGACTTTGTCATCGATGTGGGGTGTAATGTTCAGAATTAGCAATGTCCTCTCGTAATTCTGACTTAGCGGAATTCAGACATTTCCTAAATTCTTCCTTAGTCAATATTGTGCTTGCAACAAATGCAATCGATTCCGCAAGATCATCGATCGATTGATGCAAATTCACGAACTCCACCGTTGCGCGCTGCGCAAACTGAATCATGTACGCCTCAAACGTGCTAGTTGGCTCTGGCGCCACGACCATCTTTGTATCTGAAAACACCCCCATAGTGATTTTAAAAATATGAATAATTATTTTGAGTATAGCAAAGTGATTTTCGCTGTCAACAATTAAAAACCCGCTGCTTCGTGAAAAGTTAGTTTCACGAAGCAGCGATCAAACTTCGGCCGCGCGAGTTAGTACGCGAACCGTGAAGCAGTGCCGCGGCGCGCTGCGCCAACGCAGTACTCCGCAACGCCAAGCGTTGGGGCGCCATCGTCGCCAAGCAAAAGGCATGCATTGTACGCGGGATATGAACCAAGCCGCGAAGCAACCAAATCAATCGCGTGATGGTTCAGAAGTTCAGAGTGCGTCGCGAAAAAACTCACGCCTTCAAACGCGGTGAGTCCCATTTCGCGATTTCCAAACATGTGCACGCATTCGTACGGCGTGAGCCCGCGATTTTCCCGGCCGCTCTGGACCCAAATCCAATACACTTCGGGCAAACGCGCCGATGCGCAACCGCCATCATACAAATCAAACACCGAGTCATCGCCGCCATACGAAATACCAAGCAACCGACAAGCAGCCGTCAGCAGCACCGACCGATCAACCAGCACGAGCTGATTAAACCGAACATCCACGGGAGGACGCGGGATCGGTGGAATCGTCGCGAGGTATGCCGCGAAATTCTGAAAACGGCCACCGCGGCCCCAACCAGAATCCCACAAAACCCGCGCATGCACCGCGCGCACGTCGATCACCCGCGTTGCACCGACGCGCACGGGCGCGATGCGCAAGGACGGAACCGTAATTGCCAAACCTTCATGAGCCATACAACACCTCTGGGGGAAACGTCGCCAAACAGCAGCGACATTCCACACAGGTTCCATAGTTTCCAAAATCTGTCAAGTGTGGTTAAATTGTGTATATGTTTTTGCGCCTCACCAAAAAATCCGACCTCACACCAACGATCCGGGCTTACACGTTCAGCGTCGACGAGCCGCTTAATTTCATACCCGGCCAATTTGTGATGCTCAAACAGCCCCACGCAGAACAAAAATTCGCCCGCGCGTTTTCAATTGTTGGGACGCCGGGCACACGAGAACTCACCTTTCTCATGAAACATTTTGACGACGGTCATATTTCTGGATACCTCGCATCCGCAGAACGTGGCGCCATGATTGAAGCCAGCCTGCCACTCGGCCGGTTCACCCTTAATCCAGCCGACGAAACGCGCGTTTTCATCGCAAGCGGAACTGGCATCGCGCCCATCATCAGTTTTTTAAAAAACGGCGCCATCGCACAAACACTCTTTGGTGTGCGCTCTGAAGCAGATCTTTTTTGGACCGAGCACCTCCCGCCCGCGCCAGACACGCACATCACGCTTTCGCAGCCAAGCCCAAACCAAACGTGGACAGGCCTCATCGGCCGCGTTACCGCGCACCTGCCCGCCCTCATCGCAGAAAACAAAAACGCCGCATGGTATGTGTGCGGCAATCCAGAGATGGTTCGTGATGTGCGCGCACTTTTGCTTGCCGCAAACTGCGAGCCCGCGAACATCCATTTTGAAGTTTATTAACGCACAGATCGATAGACAGCTTCGATTGCATCAACCATTCCAGACAAAGTAAACGCAGGTTTCATCAGCGCACCACCCTCCGACATTTTTTTTCCTTCACGCAGCACATCAACGATCGCATCGGAAAAAATTTCAGGAGCGTGCGGCACAACTAATCGAAGCCCAACTCCCTCGCCCATTTCAGGAATTCCGCCAACACGCGTCGCTACAATCGGCGTTCCCGCGAGTTTCGCTTCGAGCACAACGTACGGCATACCTTCTTTTGTTGATGTCAAACACAGAACATCGGCACCGCGCAAAACACGAAATGCATCCGCGTGTTTGCCAACAAAAAAAACGCGATCGATTATTTTCTCATTTTTACTCACGATTCGCTCACACAAAGCGCGTTCAGCTCCATCACCGATCAAAACCAGCCGCGCCTCCGGCACACGCGGAATCACCGACTCAAACGCATGAATGAGCAGTGGAATATTTTTTACCGTAAAAAAATTTGCAATCGATAAAACGATTTTTGCGTTGGATAAATCAGCGCTGCACCACGAACTTATTGTACGGCGCGCTTCGGATGGATCAAGTAATTCGGAGGCGAGCGCCTGATCGATCCCGTTCGGGATAACCTGTATTTTTTTTGACGAAGCAATTCGACGCGTGCGCGCTGCATCCGCGTCGCTTTGTGAAACGGTAATGATTTTGTGCCGAAAAAAACTCGCACATCGTTCAATCCACGCATAAAAAAAACGTGTATGCAACCCCAATTCCTCACGAAAAACAAAGCCATGCGCCGTATATACGACTCCCGCACCCGCACATCGCGCCGCAATGGAACCAATAACACCCGCTTTCGAACTATGACAATGCACGATGTCCGGACGCATTTTTCGAACCAAACGATAAATCTCAAAAAAAGCACGAATGTCCGTCGCAAAATTAATCGAACGAACAAGATGACGTAGACGCACAACAGGAATCGCGGGCACCTGTTCGGTGGCTGCCCGCTCCATTTCAGAAAAAACCCCTCCGACGGCGATATGAACGTCATGACCCCGCCGATGTAATTCGCGCGACACATCAAGCACGTGCCGCTGCGCGCCACCCAAATCCCCCTCGGTGATGATCATCAAAATTTTCATGGCGCAATTATAACGCAAAGCCCCGAGATTTTCCAGTCCCGAGGCCGCACGTATTAATTTTATGCGAGAATCCCTCCCAACTTTAAGTTGTCACCAGGGTATTTTCAGCGCGAGTTCCCCCTCCCATGCCAAAAATTCCATGCGCACCGTCCTCGGCGATACTGCAGCGCTCCTCACGCTGTCAAACAACTCCCCTCCTCTGGTTTTGGCGCATTCATTGGCGCACACGCAAAGTGTTTTGGAGCACACTCACCGTAACAAAAACCCCTGCACTTTGCAAGGGTTTCTTATCCGCAGGTTATCCTTGTGGATATCCGGATAACTTTTGATTTTTCGTCACCGCCTACGAGATTTTTTTTGCAACCCACCCGAGCGCCCGCTTAACATCACCGGAAATCTCTTTCGAACTTTTCCATGTTTTAAGCGCGGCCCGAACGTCTTTCTTAATATCAGAAATCTTATCAGGGTCAATCCCATGATACTCTTTCTCGAGTTTTCCCCAGATTGTTTTTAACTTTTCTTCCGCAAGTGCTTTAGATTGCCGTCCTTTTGGCGTTGTGTGCGCCCACACAGCGATGCCTGCAAGCAATCCGCCGAGAGCAACGCCTTTCAAAAATTTCTTTTTCATAGATTTAGCCTATTCTTATTTCTGCAAAGCACGCTCAATATATGCTTTTGCCTGCTCATACGGAAGTGCGCCGCCAATTAATTCGGTTGAACCATCCGCAGCAATAACGAAGGTCGCTGGAGTTCCTTGAACACCCGCCTGCTCGCCTTCTGATTCCGATGCCTTAACTTTTGCGGTAAACTTACCACTCGACAAACAACCCTGAAGCGCTGATTTATTCACACCAACTTTCACCGCAAGATCCGCATACAACGCATCGCCGAGCGCATCTTGATTTTGAAACAGCAAATCTGCATATTTCCAAAACGCATCATTTCCTTTCAAACTCGCAATACATTCAGCAGCTTCAGCAGCTTTTTGTGCGTGTGGATGAATTGAGTTTAATGGAAATGAACGAAAAACAAAGCGTGCTTTACCGTTATATTCGCTGATGAGCTTCTGAATTGTCGGATGAAATCGCTGACAAAATGGACATTGAAAATCAGAGTATTCGATAACTGTAACTTTTCCACTTCCGATCACGTGATCGTCTGACCCAACTGCAGCAGGCTTGCCAACGGGTGCGGGCTGCCCTGCACTCGGATTGCCCGCGCTCGGCGCGTCTGTTGGTGGATATACGACTGATCCACTCGAACCGCCCTTGAGGGTGATGCCGAGTAAAATAAAGAAGCCGATGGTGCACAGGACTAAAACTCCCCCAACGATTCCGCCGATGAACAGTGTCTTGGGAGGCACTGAACTCATCCATGATGATTCATTCTGTTCTTGCATACGTATAAAAAAATGACTGATGGGTCGCATTATAGCAGATCGCTCACACGACTCGCAATGGTTGTCCAGTCTCCGAATTGTTCCGCGTGGCGACGAGCGGCGATCGCCCGGTGTGACCACTCCTCGGGAAATGTGCATGCGTCAACGAGCGCATCGACCAACTCTTGTTCATTCCCGGGATCGATGAGTTTTCCGACCACGTCTCGCACCACGAGCTGATCAACGCCCGGAACATCGCTCGCAATCACCGGCACACCCGACGCCATCGCCTCAAGCAGCACGAGACCGAACGTTTCCGAGCTGTCCGTTGAAGGCAAAACCATGACACGCGCCTGACGATAAATTTCTGGCAATGCGTCATCCGAAACCGCTCCAAAAAAACGCACCTTTTTTGAAATATGTAATTTTTCAGTGATACGCTCGTATTGCGCGCGTTCATCTCCGTCGCCAACAATCCAGAGCTCCGCATCAAAATTTTTTTGCACAATCACGTGAAATGCGCGGAGTAATAATTCAACGCCCTTAAAATAATGTGTCCGACTCAATCGTCCCACAAATAAAAAAATATTTTTGTTTGTTGGTTTTGCTGCGGGATAAAATCTTTTGAGGTCAATACCAAATGGAATAATAGAAATTTTTTCGCGTTTGATATTTTTAAAAATTTTTTCGCGCGAAAAATTTTGTGTTGAAACACGAATTCGATCAGCCACGCGAAGTAGCGCTCGCAAAACAATCCGCTCAATTTTAAAAATATATTTAAAAAATCCCGTACCAACCGGATCCATATGGAGAGTGACTACCAATCGTCGACGCGTAAAAATTTTCCACAATATCAAAACTTCCATGAAACCGTATGCGGGAAGATGTGCATAAACCACATCACATGTTCGAAGTTTCCATAAAAGCTGTGGAACAAAACCACTAAGAGAAATCCGCGGGAAACCACGCAGACGAATAACGGGTGCATCACATGATCGATCGATAACTAAATTTTGCCGCGAATCGTCTGTTTGCAAAGTAAAAATTTCAATCTGATGCGTGCCCGAGCGGCTCATCGCACGTGCTTCCGCGCCAGCGACGGTACACATGCCGCCCTGCGTTGGCGGAAAAACCGCGCTAATAAATGCAACACGCATAACTCGATATTATTTTTTTGACTCACGTTCGTTTCGAAGCAACGCAATTTCGCTCACGAGCGTCGTGATATGATTCTCTTGTCGCTCAAGACGCAAAAAAATTCGAAGAATTGCGTAAAATAAAACCGCGACAGAAACATAAACAGCTGCATCAACACCGCGCCCAATCCCGAGCTTTTGTGAAAGACTCGTCGCCAAATTCGGCTGCCACACAAATAATAAAAAAATAATCCCGCCAAAAATCCACACAACAACAATGCCGATTCCGAGCTGCCGCGCACGCAAACGATTGAGCACGCGCTCAAAACCGAGAAGCGCGATCGCTGACAATATAATCTGCATGAGCAATGGTTGTTGTGACATATCGGCGTATTCGATTAATCGCGTTAACTAAAACTTTTGAGCAACAATCGCCACATGGTTCGCATGCCTTCAAAAAAACCTTGCCCCTTGCTCATCGAGTACTGCGTATATTTAACAGAAATCGGCACCTGCTCAACGGACGCGCCCACACGATGTGCCTCGGCGAGAATTTCAGACGAAATTTCCATGCGCGAAGTTGTGAGATTGAATTTTTTTAATACGCTACATCGAAGCGCACGAAAACCTGATTGCGAATCGATGAGCGGCCCGCCAAACAAACCACTGGTCACGAGCGCCCCGCACGCCGTATAAATTTGTCGGATCAGCGGCATCGCGCTTCGTTCACGCTGGCCGATGACAACGTCGGCACCCCGATCAAGAGCAGCACAAAATCGCGAGATTTCCACGGGGCTGTGTTGTCCGTCTGCATCAAGTGTGATGACCGCATCGTAATCATGGTCCACCGCATACGCAAATCCGGTTCGGAGCGCCGCACCAAGTCCGCGGTTAAACAGATGACGAACCACGCTCACGCCGTGCGCACGTGCGACATCTCCCGTCGCATCGCTCGAACCATCATCAACAACCAGAATATCGTATTTGTTACTTCGCAGAGCAACAAGAACTGAGGTGATTGCATTCGCCTCGTTGTACGCGGGTACAACGACAAGAATTTTCATAGCGAATATGTCAACTTGTGACGATTTGCGCTCACATAATCCGTGAGGTGTTGCAAACCATTTTCAAGTCGAGTGAGCGGCATCCATCCTAAAACTTGTTTTGCGTATGAAATATCTGGAATAACATGTTCCGACAAAAATTCGAGCGGCGCTTCATGCGCAATAGTTGACGTCCCCCCAACAATTTCGCGAACTTTTTCGGCGATTTGCGCGAACGAATATTCTTCCTGACTTCCGATGTTGACCGGCCCAATTCCGGGCTGTGCTTTTGCGAGTTTGAGCAAAGCAGAAACCGCGTCACCCACATACAGCAACGTCGTTTTCATTCCCTCCTGACCGTAAATGACGAGTGGAGCATTGTCAAGCGCGCTCGCAACAAACTCGGTCACCATCTGAGCATCGTACATTTTAAGTCGCGGACCGTACGTGCGAAAAATTCGAGCGATTCGAACATCAACGCCGAGCGCATCCATGTACGTCCCCGCAACCGTTTCCGCAAAGCGCTTACCTTCGTCGTATGCCGCGCGATAGGACAAGTGATCGGTGAGCCCCACATTTTTTTCAACGACTGGTTTTTCATCAACACGCGGACCGTACACACAACCGCTCGACGCAAAAATGTAGCGCGATTTATATTTCACCGCCCAATCAAGCGTCATTTTAACAGCCGAACTATTTGCATCCAAAATTAAAATTCGATTGTCGTGAAAATTTCGAACGCTCATCGGACACGCGAGATGAAAAATTTCTTGCACCCCCTGAACACCAATTCGAAATCGCTCAAGCTCGGGCAACGCCTCAAGATTTAACGGCTGTGTGACATCGTGTTTTAAAAAAACAAAATCCGGATTGCTCAACAGCGGCTCAATATTATCCGTCGCCGCATTACTCAAATTATCGATACAAATTACACGACCCTCCTCGAGCAACGCCTCACACAAATGCGATCCGATAAAACCAGCGCCTCCCGTTACAATCGAATTCTTCTTTTGAAATTCAGATGATGTTGCCATAGAAAATTATTTTCCAAAATATAGGTTGATAAATTTTTGAGATTTCAAATTATTATTTTTAATCGTAAGGGCAGATGCGCCCGCTGCATCCATAACCTCAAATCGCGGAGTGTTATTTTGTGATACCCCGAGCACGAGATGTGGATCAGTTCCCGCATTCACACGCCCAAACGCAAATCCAAATAATTGTCCGGCGGATGGACGCGCATCAAAACTTTGGAGTAACTCGCCACGCAAAGAAAAGTTCTGCACATGAACTCCAGATGCTGACTGTTGGGCAATATACATTTGTGCCACACCACCGTTTGCATTTGTAAAGCCAAACGACAGCGGTGTTGGCGCATCAAGCGTTGTTGAAAAATCAGAAATATACGTTCCGATCGGGTCCCACTCATAAACGATCACCGCTTTGCCCTGCTGCACAGCTGTTGTGATAATCGATCGCTCGACAAAATGATGTGCTGCAACGGTTACGACTCCTTTTGTTTCAGGAATCATGATATTTCCCCGCACCGTACCATCCCCGTTCAAAATCATCACGCGTTTCTGGGCGCTCGATGCAACGACGAGTTCATCAAAACCATCGCTGTCGATGTCGAGTATTGCAATTGACAAGGGGCCTCGCTCCCGTGTGCCAAATGGACGAAATTCTTTCAGCAATTTTCCGTCTCGTTGAAAAATTCGAACGAGCGAGCCTCTTCGATCAGGAACCGTTGCAACAATTTGCGCGACGCCGGATGCGTGTAGATCCGCGGTGACGACATGAATTTCACCCGCGCGCGCAGGCCCCACGATGAAATTTTTGATTTCATCAAACTGTGTGTTCAAAATATGGGCGACAACTCCTCGTGACGTCGTAACCGAGGCTACATAAAAACCTTCCGGCAACCCACCGTCGCCACCTTGCCTCGCATATTGCGCTGCTTTAAATGCGTTTATCGAACCCAAACCTGCGGCGTGATCCGTGTTGCCCGGAATTGGATCCACCGTATTAAGAATTGCTTTTCGAATTTCATCAGGCCCCCACGTCGGTTGAATACTTTTTATGAGCGCGGCAACACCACTCACAAACGGCGCCGCAACCGATGTTCCGGACCACGCACCGCCATAAATTTCCGTGTTACCCGATGGCGGATCAAACAACATTGTCGACGGCAAACGAAACCCGGGCGCCGCAACATCGATGCACTTACTTCCAAAATTTGAAAACGGCGCGAGCGCACCCAGATCAGTCAGCGCCGCAACGCCGAGCACCCAATTCTCTTCTTTAAGCGGATCGTCAAAACAAACCGGATATTGCGGAACAAAATTAAGATTTGTTCCACTTCCGCCTTCCGGTGCATTTCCCGCAGCAGCAACTACCAAAATTCCCGCTCGGTATGCGCGTCGAACCGCTTGAATAAAATCTAAACTGGGCGTTGGCCCCACAAAACTCAAATTAATAATATTTGCCTTTTTTTGAATCGCGTAGTCAATCGCTTTAACCGCCAAATCCGTATCGCCATCCCCGCGTTCATCTAAAATTTTTAGCGGCATAATTTTCACATGCCAACTCACCCCTGCGCCGCCGATTCCGTTATTCCCTTCCGCACCAATAATTCCCGCGATCACACTCCCATGGTTTAACCCAATTCGACTTGCATTTGCCGACGTGGGCGATGGGCGCACATCGCCATTATTTTTGACAAAATTCCACCCATGAATATCATCAACCAATCCATTGCCGTCATTATCAGCAGCGTCAGATTTTTCGTTCGGATTCAGCCAAATATTGTTGATCAGATCTGGATTTGAAATATCGACGCCCGCATCGATTACTGCAACGACAACGTCCGAAGAACCTTGGGTAATATCCCATGCTTGCGGCAATTGTATTGTTTCAACGCCACCGACTAAATTAAGTTGCGGATCATTCGTAACCATCGCAAACACCGCGTCTGATGTCAGAAGCAGTGAGGCCACAACGGTGCATGCAACAAAAATGTGCGAGAATTTTCTTTTCACAAACAAATTATTTATGTGTGGATTTTAACTGTTCGATTTCAGCGTGCTCACCCGCATATTGCTCTGAAGTAATTATTTTATTTTTGTAGAGCAATTCAAGATCGTCGATGGCGTCTTGGTACCGACCAATCGATTTCAAATATTGCAGCCGACTTGATACGAGGTCAGCCCCCCCAACGACACGAGACATCGCAATGTCATATGCCCGCAGTACCTCTTGCTCCGACGCGTGATATTTATTTTTCAACAATTTGATATATAAAAGATGATAGTTCGCATCGCCCGGCGCAAGATCAATCGAAATTTGATAGTATTTTTTTGCTTTATCAAACTCGCCGAGCTCTTCGGCAATCTGTCCTGCGTTTGTTAAGAGCAACGAATTTTTTGATTGCGTTGCGGCGATGCCCTGATCGTATACCTCAAGTGACAGGCGGTACCAAACTGGTTCGCGGACGCTATCCGCAATAAGCTTCCACGCGTTCCCCGCAACGACGTAATTCACAACTTCTTGAGGATTTTTTGATATTTTCCCCGTATACTCGCGCGCCTGATCGTACGCCGACTGTAGCTCGGATTTTCCATTCAAAACCGAACGATCCGGCACGGCTACCGGCCGCGAACGAGCAACAAAAAACGCGATTGCCGCGCAGACCAAAATACCGATGATAAGTATAAGAAATAAACGCTTTTTTTCAGCTTGCATAGCATCACTTGAAATATTTCTGATTTTATGTTATAACAAGCACAATTATAACGAAAAACTATGCGCGCTGTCAAAGTACGACAAATACTTCTTCTTACCGGCGATTTGACGATTTTATACGCCGCGCTTGTGTGTGCACTGTTATTTCGTTACAAACTGGCAGACTTTGAATTCCAGCTCCGACTCCACGCAATCCCCATGACCATGATTTTCATGGTTTGGCTCGTCGTCATGTACGTCAATGGTTTATACGATCTCTACAACACAAAAGTTTCACAATCCTTTTTAAAGCGTTTTAGTGAGAGTTGGCTTGTCTCGGTCGGGCTCGCGGCAGTACTGTTTTACTTCGTGCCCTATTTTCAAATCGCTCCACGCACCAACCTCTTCATCTTAAGTGTTATTTTCGCGGCTTTTTTTATTCTGTGGCGCTTCATCATCAGCAATCGCGCACACGGTGGAATTCGTGTTCTTGCGATTAACCCAACGGACGATCTTATCGAACTGCTTGAACAATTGCAAAAAAACCCGCAGCTTGGTTATCACATCGTCGGCGTCGTCGCCCCCGCTGACCGGATCCTTCCGCCCGATATCAAACGATTCCCGGAATCACAACCAATTCGAGCGATCGCATCCGAATATCACATCAACACGATAACCGTGCCTTCTTTGATGCCGGATACATCGTCAAGACTTAATACCGAGCTGTACGAGCTTTTATTTTGGAACATTTACACGATTCCCGGAACAAGTTTTTTTGAATCATTAACCGGTCGCGTGTCACTCAGCGCACTGAACGACTCGTGGTTTTTCGAAAATATTCGCCCAACACACATGCCGCTCTACGAAACAATCCAGCGCGGCATCGACTATATTTTAAGCATCTTAGGCCTCATCATTCTCGGAATCATCACTCCATTTATCGCACTTGCCATTCGTTCAACATCGCCCGGCCCCTTATTTTATCTTCAGGAACGCGTCGGCAAACGCGGCAAACATTTCAAAGTTATTAAATTTAGAACGATGCACGCCCTAACAAAAGACGGTGGCGCAGAATTAACGGGAGCGCAAATTACGACGGAAAGCGATCCCCGCGTTACACGCGCGGGCCGCATCATTCGCAGATTACGCATCGACGAACTGCCCCAAGTCATCAATGTTTTAAAAGGTGAAATGGGCATCATCGGGCCGCGTCCCGAACGACCAGAATTTGTTAATCAATTTGAAAAACACATGCCGTATTACACGATACGCAATTTAATCAAACCCGGCCTCACCGGTTGGGCGCAAATTAACTACCCCTACGCTGAAACCGTTGAGCAACAACTCACCAAATTTCAATACGACGTGTATTACATCAAAAACAGATCACTGTTGCTGGACGTAACGGTTATTCTCAAAACCTTGCACGTCGTGCTTTACAGAAAAGGGCGCTAAACCGGCACGTTATTTTTTCGTGCCATCTTCCGTTAATTTGTTGTTGATTTGCTCAACGGCTTTAAGCAAATCTTGCGGCGCACCAATTCGTTCGCCAAGTTGAATCATCGCGCGTGTGTCTTTCGGCAAACATTTGCCGCCATAGCCGCGCGCACCCTTGTGAAAAATATCGAGATGCGACCGGCCAATCCGTTTATCCGCGGCCGCAGATTCTTTAACCGTATCGTAATTGATTCCCATTTTTTCACACACATCGTACATTTGGTTTGCAAAAACAACTTTTGTCGAAAACCATGTATTCGCGTAATACTTAACCATTTCCGCTTCCGTTGCCGGCATAATTCGACCAAAGGGCGCGAGCGGCAAAAGCAGCATCAGATCCGCCGAAACACCGTAGCTTTCTTTTGTGTATCCGATAACCTGACGATCGGGAAATCGCATGTCTTGATCCGCAGACTCTTCGGTCAAAAATTCCGGATTAAATAAAATTTTAACCTCCGGATATTCTTTTTGAAGCGCCTCGGTGCTTCCCGGTAAAACGGTTGATTTAATCACCACGATTTTTCCGTGTGGCGTGATCGAAAGCGCATCGCGCACGTAGGTCAAACTGAAACCACCGCTCGCCTCTTCGTAAGGAGTTGGCACGCAAATAAATATAAAATCAGCTTGCTCCAAAACAGTTTTGTCGGTAAAACCTTTAAAAGGGTCGTACACAACAACGGGCGATTTAATTGATTCAAAATATCGAATTGTCGCTCCGCCCACCATGCCCGCGCCGATAACACCGATCGTAGATTTATTTTGCATATAATTATAACGTGAATAAAAGAATATCAAATCAAAACGACGTATGTCAAATTTGAGAACTCTGTTCAAGACACGTTTGCAGCCACTGTTCGATGCGCGGAACCAAAACGTCCCACGAATATTTTTTAACATGCTCGCGTCCATGAGATGCCAACTGTTCGCACCGCTCATTTCCGGGCGTCAAGGCAAGTAGCGTTTGTGCGAGGGCAGCGGCATCGTTTGGTTCAATTAAAATTCCATTTTCGCCGTCGATGATGACACTCGGAATTCCACCAACACGCGTTGCGATTATCGGCAAGCCCATACACATCGCTTCGAGAAATGCGATTCCTTGCCCTTCGCTCACGGCAGGTCGCGAAAAAATGTCAGATGCTGCAGCAAAACGAGAGAGTTGGTTTTGTTCTTGAAATCCAACAAAATGCACACGATCACGAGCGCCTGCCGTTGTGGCACGCGCCTCTAATTCAGAACGCAACGATCCGTCGCCGATAATAATTGCGTGATGATGCGGCGTCTTGGCTACCGCGTCGATTAAAGTTGCGACGCCATTTTTTGGAACGAGTCGAGAAATAGTGAGAACGACCGGCGCCTGCTCCGGGATTGCAAGATCAGACCGAATTTTTTTTCGATAGATAGCGCGCTCTTCTGAATTCATTGCAAATAATTCCGGATTTACGCCGTTTGGAACGGTGATTGGATTAGCGCGCGCGCCAATTTTCTTCGCCCAATCCGCAAGAAATGGGGCAATAACTTGGATGCCCGCTGCGTGTACAAAAATTTTTCGAAATAACGGCATCGCGGGGCCAACGCGCCGCTCTATGGTTTTCAAATCGTCACCTTCCTGCAACGTAAGGACAAACGGTACACCGGAAAAAATCCGCGCGAGATACGCGCCAGCACCCGCATAACTTGCCATCACCGCCCACACAAGTTTCGCAGATTCCGTTTTTTTAAGTCGCGCCACGATAAACGGCGTTGCAAAAATAAGAAAAATTTTATCAAATGCACAGCCCCATCCAACACGGATCACCCGCGCATCGGCCCACTGATCATGTTTCGGAACTGTTTTTTTCAAACGCGCGGTTACAACGGTAAAACGAAATTGCGAACCGAGGCGTTTAATAATTTCTTGCATCGCAATTTCAGCACCACCCAAAAATGGAGTAAATGCAGTTGTGACAACGATGATGTGCGGGCGGGAATCGGGTTGCATGTAAAATTATTTATGTGTCGTTTTCAGAAACGGCGATGAAAACTTTGCGTGGAGCAAATCGCGCTGAGTCGTTCGATTTGTTTTTTGAAACACTTCGTCAGCGAGCTTAACGGCGGCTTCATCCCACGGAATTGTTGAAGCATTTTCAAGCGCGCGCTCAAAATTATCCGCCGCTTCGGAAATTCTTCCGGCGCGTCCAAATATGACCGCCGTCAACAAACGATTTGCAGGTGAATGAATATCATAACCATATTGCGCCGCCACATCAATTTCGCGCGCAGCACGTTCCGGATCTACATCGAGTAGCGTGATTGCGAGATACCAATGTCCAATCGGAATCGCCGGTTCTTTATTAATCGAATCGACAAGAATTTTTTCAGCGCTTTTTGCATCTTGCATGAGCATCTTAAGTCGTGCCCACGAATACGCAACTTGTTGTCGATCCGGACTCAAACGAGTTGCAAGCACATACGCCGCGTCTGATTTTTGCGCCGCTTGTCGATCCCCCGCTTGCGTCGCATTCATAAAAAGTTGCGCTTCCATCAAGGCGACCATTTCATTAAACGGATCGACATGAACGAGATGGTTATCAAGTTTATTCGTTGCAAAATCAAAAAACTGTTTTAAGTTAGGCACGTTCAAAAATGGCGTTGCATCATTTCCTGTATTCACCGGAATTCGTTGTGCAACACGCCCAATATCCATAACGACATCTGCGGTGAACGGCCCGTCAATGTCGAGCGCGCGTTGAAAATTTTCCTGACTTAATTGAAGATCGACGGATGCCAAGCCTTGACCCTGATAATCTAAATAATTTTGACGCATGGCAGGAATCACCATCATTCCCGTCACCACTAAAATGCCACCCATCACGCATAAATTTCGTGTGCTTGATAAGGATGGCAACGCGATCGGCACGGTCTTTTGCGGTTGTTGCGCGCCGTCAGCGAGATGGTTACGATACGTGTATCGCGCGACAACGATACCGACAAACGCATAAAACATGATGTAAGACGCCGGATGATCAAAGACAAAAAAATTGTGAATAAAATGAACGACAAAAATCGACGCGAGTGCGACGGATAAAAATTTTTCTTCAATTGAAGCGACGCGTGTTTTAAAACACATCCATAAAACGACGGCGTATTGCGCGAGATAGCCGAGAATCCCGATGAGGCCTTGCGTGACCAGCACATCGAAAAACGCGTTGTGCGCATGATCAAACCATGTTTCATACACACCAAACGTCAGAATTTTTGCGTTATAATATTGATTGAAAACATACACAAAATTTTCAGGTCCCCATCCAAAAAAAGGACGCACGGTAAATCCTTTGATCGCAATTTTCCATGCAATCAAACGCGTCGAACCGGTTGACTCAAAAATTGATCGAACATCCGTGAAGCGAAATAAAAGCGATGTCGCATCAAATGTTTGCGGGAAAATGTAGTGCGCTCCAAAGAGAGCGGCTGTCGCTACAACAATAATCGCCCACGCCGAAATCACCCTTTTTTTGTGTTGATGAAAAAATTGTTTCGACAAAAAAATTCCGATGAAGACGCCGGCGACACCGAGCGCAAGCACCGAACTTCGCGTACCGCTTAAATATAGTGCAATAAAATTGATGACAAGCGCGCCAACATACCACCATTTAATTGATGACGTTCGATATACATAGATCAAATAGGCAGAAACGAGAATACATTCCGCTGCGAAACCACCCAAATAAATCGGATTGCCAAAGGTGCCCGCGACACGCGAACTTTGACTCATCAAAAATGACGGGTCGATTCGCTGATAGAGCCCAGTAAAATCAACGATAACAGACAGTCCGACGATGTAAGACAAAAATGATTGGACACGCTTTGGGTGTGCCTTAAAAAAAGCAGCGACAAAATATGAGAATGCCATCGCGGTGAGGATGTAAACAATTCCGGTCATGCGCTCAAAGTTACTCCAAAATGCTCGGGTTGGATTTAATGCAAAAATTCCGGTCAAAACAAGAATAATTGCATACACACCAAAAACATACGTGTAAATATTTTTTATGCGATAGGTGGATACGCTCAGCAAAATCGGAACCAAAATCACGGCGAGCAATCCGACAATTGATTCAAAAAAAATGGCCTTTGGAAAAATAAACGGAAAAATTGTGTTGGTCGACACAACGATCAGCGGGGTGAGCATCGCTGCATAAATCAAAATCTGAACCAAATATTCGCGTGCCGAGTCTGATGTCATTACATTCGTTGAAGCCATAGTTATTTATGCGATGGAAATGTTGAGAGAAATTTTTGCGCGTCTGGAGCGAATGATGCATCCAACTCTACGGCGCGAGCAACAGCAGTTTGGGCCTCTGAATATCGATGTTGGGCAGCATACGCCGCAGCAAGTTGCGCGAAGGTCTCCGCGTCCGGCTGATATCGTACCGCAATTTCAAGAATTTTGACACTACTCGCTGCGTCCCCTGTTTTGATAAAACCACCAAGCAAAAAATTTAACAGCCGCTTGTTCTCATCAGTTCCCGACAGCGTAGCTGCAATCTCATACCACTGTATCGCTGCAGGTGTATTACCTTTAAGACCGTAAACATAGCCGAGCAGCACCGGAGCCTCTTGCCGACGTGGAGATAGTTCATACGAACGCAAAAACAAACGTTCAGCACTACCCAAATAACGATCTTCGCCGCGCGCAATTGCAATGTAGTATGCGATTTTGCCACCAAACGTTTGCCAATCAACTGATGTGGGATGCTGCGCAGTATATTCTGTGAGCGATGCCGCGATTTGATCGACATCTTGATTCCAATGACGCAATTGATCAGGATTCATCTCAGAAATTTTTCGTGTTCCTGCCGCATAATCATACAGAAACGCTTGCGCAAACCATCGCCACGTTTCGAAATAATAAGGCCCGCGCACCCCCGACATCGCCGATCGGTACAAACGATCAACTGCATCAATATCATGTGCCATCGCCGCATCTTGTCCTGCTTGAATATAAAATCCCGCGCGCGCGACACCCAAACCACCATAAATGAGGATCGGTATCATCAGAATCAAAAAAATACCCGCAAGCAATCTACGCTGCAAAAATTTTATTTCCGAAAACTCAAAAACTATGTGCGGGTCATGCGTCGCAACAAAAGCGCACACCACAAAAAAAACTAACAGTGATTGCGGAGTATCAAAGGTAAAAAAATTCTGAATAGACGTCGCGACAAAAAAACCACCGATGACCCACGCGCCCCGCGCACTCACAGCGCCGGACGCCTGCACGCGTCGTATTGCATAAAATATGCTCGCGAGAAAACCAAGATAAATCGCAAACCCGACCGTCCCTGTTGTCGCCCACATTTCCAAAAATACATTGTGCGGTTTATCGATTCTCGTTTCATAAAACGAGTACTGCGCCAACCGCGAATCGAAATTTTTATCAACCGCACTTCGATAATTTCCCCAACCCCATCCGAATGACGGGCGCTGTTTAATCGCCTCGATTGCGACGTTCCAATTTAAAAATCGAGTTTTTAAAGTAAATAATGAATCGTTGTTTATCAA
>JAHFHU010000020.1:14519-16427 GCA_023246755.1 Candidatus Magasanikiibacteriota bacterium | reverse complement strand
CCCACATCATGGGGATCAGGGTTTTTTTCAACTTTGACCACTCGTGTTTTAAGTGCAACATTTTTAATGAGCACCGCAGACTGCAGCGCAAGAATACGCTGTAACTCCTCATTGGTTGGATACCGTGCGCTCGACAAGTCATCGGGTGTTGGCAAAAAATCAACCGTCGTGTTGATACTTCCTTGTCGCACATCTTTTGACTGCGCCGACCGTTCTCCGGGATACCATCGAAGTGGACTACCATACGCACGAACAGTTTTTAACTCACTACCATTTGGAAAACTTGGCAACTGTTTGCGCCCCGTACCACGACGATTCGCGCTGTTGAGCTCCCATGCGGGTCCGCACGGAATTGCAAAAGGGCCACCCGGCTGCTCACCCGAATCTACGATCAACATACTGTCTGCAAGCTGCGCGTTATTACGCACAACTTCACCAACCGCCGCAAGACCATTTGGTCCCAATCCGATTTGAATGAGTGGAATATACGCGCCATCGCGTAGTGATTCGATGGTGCGCTCAGACTGTTTATCGAAATGATGCCGCAAAAATTCATCAACAACACCCGGCGCGCACGACGCCGCACCCACGAGATTGTTGTTGTAAAATGAAAGCATCTCAACAGAATCTAGGTACGCACGTTCAATATCGGTGAGCGCGCGCTGCTGCTCGTACGCCTCGCGTTCAATACGCTGCACCCGTCCTTTGTCTTGGCCCGGACGAAACGAGAGCATCTCTTCTCTTGTTTCAGGATCGTCAGACAGAATCTCAACGAGCGGATAAAGCGAGGCAATAAACCGCTCACGCATATATGCAAACCCTTGTTCATTGCGCCCCAAATCCGGACGCTTAAATCTTTCTCGCAATTCATTTTCAATTTCCGTCGCAACTTTTTTGCCAAAAACTTTTTCGTAATTAGTTCTATCGCTTCCAACTAAATTAATTTTATACTGTTCGACCACCTGAATTTTAACTGCAATATCTTCAATAGTTTCTTCGGATAAATTTTGAATCGCCTCCAAAACCTTATCAGTTGGTCCACCAAATAGAGCTCGCGCACGATTCGCGGCCTGTAGCCGATCGATTTTTACTTGAAACAATTTATCCTCGGTTGGAAGCAGTTGAATTTTTTCCCGCAACGCTTCGATGGTCTGAATATAATCAACGCCCCCAACCGTTGGACGCACCGGCAGCGTATTCAAAAATTGACCAATTTCAACCGCAGGCCGCTGGTCACCAAACAGTTTATAAAATTTCTGTGTGAACCCGTCAATTTCTTTTTTATACACGAGCACCGTAAGCGCGATGGCAAGCTCTTGATTTTCGACAGTGGTTGTTTTTGCAAAATCTTGAATATTTTTGAGCGCTGTTTCGGTTTCAAGATTGGGCTGATTAACAAAGGCCTCGAAAAACTGTCGCGCTCGCTCTGTCACGATGTAGCGTCCGAGCTGCTGTGCGCGGGCGCGATCATCCTCATTGTTTTGGTCGAACGTTCCGAGCAATTCGGTCGCTTTCGGGATATCGCCATTTCCAAAAAGCGTAGTGACCAATCTTGATTCAATCGTTTGCACGCGTTGAACGTCCCAGATTTTTCTCACCACTCGCTCCACTCGCGCCGCTAACTCAGCGTCACCACCTTTTTGAAAAAAACGAACTAATGTCATCAATTGGTCATCTAATTGACTAGCCATCATTTCACCCATGCTATTTTTGTATTCGGCCATGCGTGGTTCTGTGACCAAATCATAAAATTCAAGGAGTGCATTTTGAATAACCGGATCTGCAACTGGTTGAATATTGTCTTGTCCGTCTGTACGAAATCCTGCAAACACACCTCTAGTATCAACAAAATTGTAATTTGAGCTATCAGTTTTTCCAGTAAACCTAATTGCGAGCTCATCTTTTCCA
>JAHFHU010000020.1:0-14419 GCA_023246755.1 Candidatus Magasanikiibacteriota bacterium | reverse complement strand
TGGTTGAATATTGTCTTGTCCGTCTGTACGAAATCCTGCAAACACACCTCTAGTATCAACAAAATTGTAATTTGAGCTATCAGTTTTTCCAGTAAACCTAATTGCGAGCTCATCTTTTCCACGTTCGCGTGTCCAGTTTCCATTGAGAATGTTGGTGAGATAGCTACGGATGCTTTTCGGCGTATTTTTGCTCTCTCGATTTTGCGCATCTTGGCGCTCTTTTTTAAAACGAGCGTCGTCTGCGAACACTCGCAAAAGTGCCTCTTGAATAACGGGATCTGTAATTGGTTGAATATTGTCTTGTCCGTCTGTACGAAATCCTGCAAACACACCTCTAGTATCAACAAAATTGTAATTTGAGCTATCAGTTTTTCCAGTAAACCTAATTGCGAGCTCATCTTTTCCAAATTTGCTTGTCCAGTTTCCATTGAGAATGTTGGTGAGATATGCACGCCACGCAACAACGCGCGCCTGATCCATTTTTAAATTAAACAAGGGCTCAATTTTTTGAGCTCGCTCGAGCGAAATATCTTTTGGATCTTCCGACTTTTTAGGTTGTTCAGGAACACGCGGAGCGAACGCTCGTTGCGGCATCATCTCCATGCTCATATATGGAGATGATTATATCACTTCTTCAAACACGCGCCAATAAATAACCACGCATGTTTTACAAATACGTATCGGCTGCAGCTAAACAAAAGCGCTTGACTTCGTGATTCAGGGAAACAAACGTACACCACGGCTTTGCCGAGCGCGCGAACTTTTTTTATCACAGGAACAAAATCAGAATCCGCGGAGAAAAGATACACCTCATCGTATGTATTTTCATACGCACCGATCAGCAGCTCCATGGTAATGAGCGTATCGACGCCTTTTTCTTGAAAACCTGTTTTGGTTTTAAGTAAATAACCAAGTTTCAACTCAAAATTTTGCGACGGCGATTGGATATGCGCGAAAAACCGTCGTTGCGCATCGTAGCTTTTATTTTCTGCTGGATTTTTCGCGTTAAGCAAAATTTCTCCAACACAATACACTTTAAGCTGTGGCTCACAGCCAACTACCCGCGCGACAAATGCGGCGTAATCAAATGTGGTGAGAGAAATTGTTCGCCCAACCATTTGACGCAATGAAAAATATAAATTGCTACCGTCGATAACGACCAGCACCCTCCGTGTGCTCATAAATTTTTGAAAGACCCCCGGATAGTCCGCTTGCGCGCCCTATACGGGGGGGGCTTAGAAACTAATTACACCATGCGTTTAAAATATTGTCAATAGTGGAAAACCTGTGGATGAATCAGGTCAAACACGCGCCAATAAAATCTCGAAACAATGGGTGCGGCGCGAGTGGGCGCGACTGAAATTCAGGATGAAATTGCACGCCGACAAAAAACGGATGTACCGCGCGTGGAAGCTCGATGATTTCAACAAGGTCGAGTTCCGGATTCACGCCGGATAAAACCATCCCGTTTTTTTCGAGCCGCGCACGATAGTCGTTGTTAACTTCGAAGCGGTGGCGATGGCGTTCGCTGATCAGATCAGTTTTATATGCAGCACGCGCGATTGATCCGGCCGCCAATGCGCAATCGTATGACCCGAGCCGCATCGTACCGCCGTATTTTTTGTGTTTCATTTTTTCCGCTTGCCCGGGCATGAAATGTACAATTGGATCGGGCGTTTGTGGACTGACTTCGACCGTGTGCGCATTTTTAATTGCACATTTATGTCGCGCAAATTCGATCACCGCCATTTGCAACCCATAACACAAACCAAAATACGGAATTTTTTTCTCGCGCGCGAATTTAATCACCGCGATGTTGCCTTCAAAACCGCGCGTGCCAAATCCGCCGGGCACGACAATGCCATCAAATTTTGCGAGCTCACGAAGCTTGCGTGGATTATTTTCAAATTCTTCGGACGAGAGCCATGTCAAAATCGGTTTCACATCGTGCGCCCATGCGCCATGCTTGATCGCTTCAATCACCGAAATATACGCGTCGGACAAAATATAATCGCCGGTTGCAAAATATTTTCCGAGCACCGCAATTTTCACCTCACGTTTCGCCCCCTTAATTGTTGCGACCAATTTTTTCCACGGCGCCAAATTGTTCGCCCGCGCGCGCATCCCCAATTTTTTCATGATGCGCTCGGCGACTTTTTGCTCATCAAACATGAGCGGAATTTCATAAATCGTCTGTACATGTGGCGCGCTGATCACATCTTCAGGCGCGACATTGCAAAACATACCGATCTTTTGTTTACGCACCGCATCGACGGGCTGTGAAGCGCGACATACGATGAGATCGGGCTGAATCCCCGTGCCATTCAGCAAACGAACGGCGTGCTGCGTTGGTTTCGTTTTCATCTCACCAAGCGTCGACGGAATCGGCAGATAGCTCACCAAAATTGACGCAACATTTTTTGGCTCACGCAATTTCATCAAACGCACCGCTTCAAGAAATAAAATATTTTCGTATTCACCAACCGTGCCGCCGATTTCGATGAGCACGACGTCCGCGCGCGCGTTGCATCCCGCATGTTCGATGCGTGCGATCACTTCATTCGGCACATCGGGCACGACCTGCACATTGCGGCCTTTGTATCCCATCGCGCGCTCGCGTTCGATGACGGAGAGATAGACGCGGCCCGTCGTCATGTAATTGACGCTCGTGATGTTCGTGTTCAAAAAACGTTCGTAGTTGCCGATGTCTTGGTCGCATTCGTCGCCGTCCGTTGTCACAAACACTTCGCCATGCTCGGTCGGATTCATCGTGCCCGCGTCGACGTTGATGTACGGATCGATTTTTACGCTCGTGACTTTGAAACCCTTAGATTGCAAAAGGGCGCCGATGCTTGACGTCGTTGCGCCCTTTCCAACTCCCGACATGACACCGCCAACTACAAAAATATATTTCATATGCGTGTTTTTTAACACTGCCCATGATACACCCGCGAAACAAAAATATCCACGTGTGTGGATATTTTTGGTGGGCAGTACTGGATTCGAACCAGTGACCTCTTCGATGTCGACGAAGCGCTACTAGCCAACTGAGCTAACTGCCCAATAAACGATCTGTGATTGCTTGTGCGGTAAAATGAATCTTTTTTGCTATAGACGCATCATAATAACGCAACGTGCAGACGCCATGATACCCGATCCTTGTTTTTTTGCCAATAGTTCTCTGATCAAATTCAGTTTTTCTAAACTTTTCTAAAGGAATACCGAGTTTTTTGGACCAATATCGTTTTTCTGCTGCGTCATTCTGATCTGCTCGTAAATGAAGGAAGCAACGCAGCTTCGCGTCATTTAATTGATAGAGACTTCGCAATAAACTCAAATACACACATAAAATTTCAGCGTTTGAATTACCAAACCCAACGCTGCTTAAATTTTTGAAGCCTTCACCCATAAATAAACCTGCGAGCAGCATTGTTTTTTGGTGCGCATCAATTTTAAAATCATTAACCATCCGGACGCATTTTGATTTAATCTCAAAGAGATGTGCGTCTCGATTCCGCTTGTTAACCGCGCACGCTTTTTTACGAATTACGATCAAATTCTCACGTTTACGCTGTAAAATTTTTTCTTGCACTTCTGGCTTAAGTTTTAATTTAGCCAACCACCCACTTAACGTTGCCTTGGGCACACCCAACTTACCCACAATCATGGGATAGCTCCACCCTTGCTGACGCAAAATGATTGCTTCATTTTTAAGATAATGTTTACCATTCATGTTTAATTTTATATCACACGAATAAAAACCGAACAAGTATTCACAACCTGTGCATAAATAAAAACCTGCCGCACAATCACCGAGATGATGTGGGCAGGTGTTGACACCTTTGCATGCGTACGCACGCGGGGCTAGTGTCCGCCCACTCCGCTGCTGCCGCCACCGCCTTTTTTCTTTTTGGCTGGTGCGGGGAAAAGGTTGACCCAACCGGGTGGCGTTGGGTACCGCACGGGTGGGATCCGACGGCCAGTCTTGCTCGCGCGCCATTGCCGGATGCCGTGCCACGCGTACACCGCGAGACACACGATCACCCACACCACGTATGCGGCGATCGTCGCGAGCAAGTTACAAGCGAATTTCGCCGTCGCCGCTATAATCGCGCCGATGCCCTTGCCACCAATTGTCGCGGCATGTTTGATCGCCGCGACGTACGCATCATGCAGTGGGCCGCCAATTATCTTGAGAACTGGGGCGTTCTTCGCCACCAGCAACAGGATCCAAACCATCACCGCCAATGCGATGACGTGGCCGGCTTTGCCGACCAAGAAACCAATTAACAAGTCCATTTATCACCTCCTTGTGTTGGATAATGAACAAAAAATCATACCAGAATTTAGCAAAAATGTCAAGTTTACAGCATGGGAAGGCTCTAAGTGTGTGGTACAAAGACCCATACCGCCCGTCATTAAACGCCCTTATACCAAAAAACATGCGCCCGCCGCGCACCAACAACCGGCACCAATAAAATCAGATCAAATCGCAATCGCGCCGCGTGGCCGCTGTAAGACAACAAAAAATGGCGGGCAGCCAATCGAACGCGCGACAACTTTGCGCGTGGCAACACCGCCCGATGGTCGATCGGCTCATAACCGCGCACTTTAACTTCAACAAATGCGAGCGTTCCATCTGGTGCGCAGGCAACGATATCAATCTCGCCACCGCGCACCGAAAAATTTTGAGCAACGATAAAATAACCCGCGCGTTCAAGAACGCCCCGAGCCGCAGCCTCTCCTCTGTCCCCCCTTTCACGCATGAGCTTAGTGCGTTAAATATTTTTGCTTTGTTTGATACGCGCGCGTTTCTTCATCGAGTTTTTCTTTGCGGCGCTGTGCATATCGATACAATTGAATCGCCCAAACCACGAGCCACACCACAACAATCACAAACCAAAATCGCAACATGAACACCGGAATAAATTCGTTGCGTGCGAACACGAGCAACGCACCGCACAAACCAATCCAGCTCGCACCGCGACCCGAGTGACGAATCACTTGGCGCTTCCAGCGATTTTCAATTTTTGGATAGAGCATGAGCGCGAGCACACCACCAATAAACAAAGCCCCGAACACCGCCAATAAAATAATCATCCACGTGAGCGAAATCGGACGCGGAAAAGCAAACCAATAATCAAAGTTGAAAAATTGAGCGAAATACATAGGCCGTCAAAATAATTTCAGGATTTCTGCAATCTTAGGCCATAATGGTATCTGCTCGGACGGAATTCGTCAACAAGTCGGAGCCCGAGCGCCTGCGCGTTCGCAATTGCGGTTTCTTTTGGAACGCGTTCGGTGATCGCGGGCGCGAATGGAACGGTGTTGCCGTCGAGCCAGTCAAACAGAAAAATTTGCCCACCCTGTCGCAACACGCGCACCGCTTCCCGCAACATTTTGCGTTGCACCGCCGCGTCGACGTGATTGTTGATGAGCAAAACAACGTCGAGAACGTTGTTTGGAATTTTTGTTGCGCCTAAAACTTCGAGGTCTGCCCAAATCGGTTCGATGTTGATGAGACTCGCGGATTTTGCATTGCTCTCGATTGTTTTGACGAGCTCATGTTGCAAATCGATCGCATAAACGCTGCCACGATTGCCGACAAGTTTCGCCGCAGGGATCACAAAATGACCGTGACCACATCCAAAATCCGCGATGCGCATGCCGGTGTGGACGCCGCACGCTTTCAAAACATTGAGCGGATCGAGAACGGTGCCGTTGTTGGGAGTTATGCTCGGGCCGACGTGTTGCATAAAATTATTTTTGTACGCGTGAACCAAACACGAGGCCCGCGCTGCCTTCGAGGAGGCCGTTGAGTTGGCCAGTCATTCCGAGGATGCCCAGGAAACAAAAGAATACTCCGATGAGTTTGTACATGAGGCGCGTGCCGCCCCCGCCGAATTTATTTTCGGCCCATGCGTTGAGCCCCATAAAACCAAGATACCACTCGGTTTTGTAGACCATGCTGAAGCCAGTTGCGGCAAGCGCGAGGCCGATAAAAAAACTTTGGACTGTCATGGGAACAGTATAGCGGGTTGGAGGGAGAAATTCAAAATTTTGTGAGGCTGGGGGATTCTTCGCTCGCTGTTGACTCTCGCGACTCCACCCCATGCAGACGCTGGGGGATTCTCCCGCGCGGCGTGAGGCCGCTTCGGGCTGGGCAGTCGGAATTGCCGACTGGCAATTCCTTTGTGCCCTTCGAATCCCCCACAACAATGTCTATAAAAAAATACCACTCTTTCGAGTGATATTTTTTTATAGACGCTGGGGGATTCGAACCCGCGACCCCCTCGGTGTAAACGAGGTGCTCTAACCAACTGAGCTAAGCGTCCGAGCGAGGAACAAACTGAGCGCGTGCGCTCGGGTTTGATTCCGAGCGAGGATGCTTAGCCCCGAGCATGTGCAGAGCACATGCGAAGGATCTTGCGTCCGAGCGAGTCAACGTGCATCGCGCTCGCGCGAGCTGCACGATTGCGAGCGAGGCGCGCAGACACGAGCACGTGAAACGTGTGAAGTATCTGGGCGTCCGCTATATATTTTTTAAACAAGTATTCACCCATTTGCGGACGAGAGGACTTGAACCTCCACGGGGTTGCCCCCACCAGCACCTCAAGCTGACGCGTATACCATTCCGCCACGTCCGCACGTGACTTTTGTGTGCAAAACTATACCACACCACTTCGCGAGCGTCAATCGCTTGCCGAAGCACCTTGCCGACTGACAATCAACTTGAGCGGTACATCTAACAGTTTAATCGTCATCTGCCGTTCTTTTAAAATATTCCCATCTATTTCAACAGCAACCGGTTTTTCTAATTTCAAACGAATTTCTTTGAACGGAAAAATACTGGGTGGCGCCATCTTGGATGAAAAAATTGTTTTTCGAGCGACGGGCTGCAACACAATTTCGAGCTGACGATCAAACGGCGACGGTGTGTACCCCGGCGGCAACTGTCCCCGATTCGACGGCGGCACATTCCAAATAAAACATTCCATTTTTTCAGCCGCGCCCGTAATCGAAATTGTGTTGTCGATACACATCGATAACGCGGTGAGTGGAATGTGACAAAAATCTAAAAAATAAAATTGATTGCACGCGACGACATCGAGATTCATCACCCGTCGACGCGATAAAACATGCGCGCATGCAGCGCCATACGGCAAACCGAACCGCTCGGCGAGATCCGTTTTCGGTCCAACCGGAACCCATCCAAATGTAACGGGCAAATCCGCGACCTGTTGAATAATTTTTGTAAATACCGTGTCATCGCCGACGATCACAACGGTTTTTAATTCTTTGGTGCGTCGCAATTCTTCGGTGATAATTTGTTTGGGCGATAACAAAGAAGACAGGCGCACAATTTTGCCTGCAATTCCAAGATCAGTCATCTGTGTTTCAAGATTGCTGACGACACGCTCATATTGACGCGCCTTTAAGCTCGCGTCATACAAATAAAGATACATACAGGCGGTAAAAAATTACGCTGTAGCCTCTTCGTCAACTAATGATTTCGGGAAAGAAAAATCAACTTCTGATTCAAGGCGGCGTTTTGAACCTGCTTTTGCTTTTGTGTCCGAAACTTCAGAGGTATTGAGCATCGCGCATTTGCCGTGCAAAATCGCGCCCGAAGCGATGATCAGCGTCTTCGCTTCAATATCACCGATAACCCGCGCAGTCGAGGTGAGCTCGATGATTGTTTTTGCGCGAATATTCCCCTGTACTTCGCCGGAAACTTTCACGCTGTCCGCGCGCACACTCGCCATAATCTTCGCGCCTACTTCAACTTGGAGATATTTATCTGTTTTAACGTTGCCTGAAACAATTCCTTGAATGAGTACGTTTCCTTGCGAATTAAAATCGCCTTCAACTTTAACGCTGGGGCCAACAATTGTTTCCACTTCGTGTGGAGTTGTGTTTTGCATACTTTTTGTAGTCAAATGAGTTTCTTCGGGGGTGTCGCGGAAAAGAGCCATATGGAAGATTGTACTACATCTCTTTTATAATTGGCAATCCAAGCAGTTTCATCGCGCGCTCGAGCGTTGCGCCAATTTGTTTGACGAGCCCGAGGCGCGCGGCGCGAATTTGTTTGTCATCATCGAGGACACGCGTATTTTCGTAGTAGCTCGCAAAGTTTTTTGCAAGTTCAAAACAATATTTTGCGAGCTCGGATGGATCGTTTGATTCAGCCGCACGTTTGATGGCTTCGGTGACGCGAAGTAATTTAACCCAGAGCGATTGTTCGGCGTCGGTCCACGAATATTTTTTTGGTGGCTGCGCGCGCGGCGCGATGCGAGATTTTTTGAAAATACTGTTCACGCGCGCGAGTGTGTATTCGAGATAGGGCGCGGTGTACCCGTCAAACGACAGCATCTCATTTTTGTCGAACACGATAATATTTTTCGGCGATGTTTTCACCATCGTGAATTTGATTGCAGCGATCGCGAGTGTGTGTGCGGTTGCGCGAATTTTTTTGTCACTCCAATCTGTGTGACGTTTTTTTGTTTCCGCGATGGCGGCGTCAACAACGTCATCACGAAGCGATTCATACAGCACAACATTTCCTTTGCGACTCGACATCGCGCCTTCGGGCAATGTCACCAAGTCGTATGAAAGATGGGTGAGTTTTTGTGTGAACCCGAACGCGTGGAGTGTCAAAAATAGTTGTTGAAAATAAAGATCCTGTCGATTATCGGTAATGATTACGGCCTCATCGACCGCTGTGCGTTTGAATTTTTCTTGCGCGAGCGCGAGGTCGCTTGTTGTATAATTTCCCGCGCCGTCGGATTTACGCAAAATTAAAACACCTTTTTTTTGCGCTTCGAAATCCATGATGATCGCGCCATTTGATTCGCGCGCGATGTGGCGCGTGAGCAACTCATCGACAATTTTGTGACCGCGTTCTTTGACATCGCTTTCGTTAAACGATGCGTCAAATTTCAGACCGAGCTCACGATAGATCGCATGAAATTCATCGAGCGACCAGTTGCGCGTTTGCTTCCACAATTTGAACCATGCTTTGTCATGCGTTTCAAGTTTGCGCAACACGTCGCTCACGTCATCTTTCCATTCCGGGTGTGCGTCGAGCGCAGCCGTTGCTTCGACATACATCCCCGCGAGCCACCGCCCTTTTTCGGTCGGCGCTTTTTCGCCTGCATGAAATTTTTTGTACGCCCAGAGCGTTTTCGCAACGTGCGCACCGACGTCGTTGTTGTATGTTACTGCGGTGATGTTGCGACCAGCCGCACGCCAGATGTTGACGAGCGCGTTGCCGTAACACGCGTTGCGCATGTGACCGATATGAAATTCTTTGTGCGTGTTCGGTTGAGAATATTCAACCATGATGCGGGGGCGGGTCGCTGTTTTGACGCGCGGTGGTTTTGCGACGACGGCCGTCACCCAATCAGTCGCGAGTTTGATATTGCAATAGGGGCCCGCAACGGTTGCTGACGCGATCGTTGGGATGTGCGCGGCTTCGAGTACAGATTGTACTCGGACTGCGGCTTCCGGCGGTTTGATGCCCCACTCCGCCGCGAGCGCAAAACACGCAATCGAAATATCGCCGAGCGCGGGGTTAGGCGGTTCGGAAAATTGAATTTTCGCCGCGATTGCGTCGGAAACGCCTGCAGCGCGCAATGTTTTTTTCAGTGACTCAAAAAATTGTTCAATCATATAGGGGGGGTCGTTCGGCCGCGTCTGATCAATCTTACTCAACTACAAGCTTACCGACCATATCACGATGTCCTTCGCCACACGGAATTGAGCAGCGAAATCCAAATTCACCAACTTTGTCAGCCACGAAATCAACCGTTTTTGTTTCGCCCGGCTTAACTGTTACATTGATCCCAAAATCTTTCATCGCAAAACCGTGATCAGCGTCCGCGCCGGTGATGACAAGGCGCACATGATCACCTTTTTTAACCGTGATCATTGTTTGGCTCCATTCCCAATTTTTTCCCGTGATTTTGAACGTTTTGATCGCTGGTGCCTTAGCCCGCTCTTTTAGTGGTGCCGCAGCTGGCACTTCGGGCGGAGCCGCTTGCACAACAGCGTCCATTTTTATTACAGTATTTTTAACTTCTACGTCGCTTGTGCTGCTGGATTGCCCGCGTGAATCACTGCACCCTGCACCAATAAAAATGAGCACGCTACTCAAAATAAGATATTTTTTGTAAATTTTTTTCATAACATGAGGTGGTTTAGAAAGTTTAGCATGAACGAAAAAATAGCACAAAAAACATGCCCCGCATCAACAAAGGTTGATACGGGGCGGATACACAGTTACTTCTCCGGATACATCGGCGGATTGGGCCAGATGTTCAGCCGCTTGAATCGGCGCATGCTCGCGTTCACCAGCACCGCAAGCTCACGTGTCGTCTGTCCACGTGATTGTGCGAGCGCATCAAACGAAAGACATTTCACCCCATACCAGCCGAAAAGTCGAGCAATGAGCAGCTTTTCCTCAGGCGGAATTATTTCCGACTTCTGAAGTTTACGCTCAGCCGCGATTTTAAGTTCTTTCGCTGTTGGCGGCTGCTTTTGTGCGGGTTCACGCTGACGAATAGAAGTGTCAAGCTTATCGAGCAACACACACTTTTCCATGTCGCTTGAATCCGGCTCTCGCAACACATGTTCGTGCATATGTTTTGCGAGTTTGATAAGCGCGACACGCTCAATACAATGAATGCGTCCGTGACTTAAACCAAACAGGGAGCCGACATCTTCGAGTGTTAACTCTTCGTCAGTGCCAATACCGAATCGCAATTTAAGCACAGCTTCTTCACGAGGGTGAAGGCATTTGAGCATCTGCCGGACAAGCCAACGAGTTTCTTTTTGCTCAAACACTTGCTCGGTGTACGTACCAACGAAAGGTCCGTCTATTCGAGCATTTTCAGCCGAACCGTCAGGACTCCACAGAGTATCAATGGAGCGGCGGTAATTATTCGTTTCAAGACAATCAGTCGATTCCAAACCAACTTGGTAATAAAAAAAGGCTCCACCAACCTTAATTTTCCTAGGCTTGACCATGGTGTGTACCTCCAAAAGCGAATGTTTCTTCTGTATTTGTGTCTTGCCACCTGTTAGACAAGACAGATGATAATAACAAAAATAGTAGCGCTTGTCAACCTAAGCGCCCCGCACCCGACAGCAAAAACAAGCTTTGCTATTGGGTGTTTTTTTTAGATCACGTTATAAAATCGTTTTTCAAATTTTTGGTTTTTTGCTGAGTTTTTTGTTTTGTTGCTGCCTCAAAAAATTTTGTTTGTTCACCACTGGGCGACCGATCCGTTTTTCAAGCGCGCGACGGGCGTCCCCCGCGATGATGCCACCCGCGTTCGCGTCTGATTTTAATTTAGGTACGCCATGAGAATTTTCAACACGATGAATTTCGGTGGTGGCGCTTTCACCGAGCATGGTGAAAATGAGTTCAAAGTTGTCCATATGGTCGCGAAGATTTTGGTGCGCAAGTCCTTTGATATTTTTGTGCTCGTGCGGAGTCACATCAAATGTTGCACGCGAAATTTCCGCGGTCAATAATTCGTAGTCGCTGGTGCGCTCGGCGCCGCGCTCATCCCATTCATTGGTCAAATCTTCGCGGATTGCGATGCCGCGCAAACGCATTTCAATCCATTCATCAGTGTAACCTTTCGCGCGATACAGCGCGCGAGCACGTTTGGTAGCAAGTTCTGGATCTTCAATTTCTTGGACGCGCTCGTAACCAACTTTGGCAAGCCACATTTTGAACGGTTCTGCTTTGGGCGACGGAATTGATTGGATGATACGAAAAAAGCTTTCGGTGTTGGCACAATTCATCTTTTGTTTGCCCCCATCTGTCACAATTTCAAGGGCACGTACAAATTGTACCCACCCCTTATCTAATTCTGGATCACGTTGTTTCATTTTTTGAATATATTGCTTTGAGTCTCGCGAATCTGTAAGAGCAAAAACAATATCTTCTAAAAAAACCACCACTCGTTTTCAAAAACGACCTTGCGAATATTTTTGCCTCTGAACAGCGCGATGTGTGTTGTGTCTTGCATAGTGAGTTGTCCAAGTTAAGAGGTTACGTCAAAAATTTCTGCAGCTCATTTTTTACCCGCGCTTCCATTTGTGCGTGAGACACAGACCCCGCACCATCCAAGACATCAACTTCGTTGAGTTGCAAAAATGCATTCAACTTTCGCTTCCAATCTTCCATGTGCATGAGACGACGGCGCTCAATTTGAAATTCAGCGTGTGACAGAAATTGCTCAACAAGTAAATAGAGCTGCCGCAGCTCGGTCGGGATCATATAGTTTTTTGCAATCTGCGCGTCGGCTCGGGTTGGTCGATCACCACTCCACGTTGTGAGTCCTAAATGTTCGTCGGCACCATCAATGCGTGCAACAATTAATTCGGCGGCCGTGAATCCGGTGATTGCAAAATGAAATTTGTTTTGCACGGTTGCAAAAAATTCTTTGGCGCATTCCACGCGTGGATCATAATCAACACTCGTGGCAAACACATCGCGCATTTTTTCATAAAGGTTGCGCTCGGACGCATGGATGGCGCGCACGCGAGCGAGCCATTCCTTAAAAAAGTCCGACTGCACACCGCCATTCGCGAGGCGCGCATCGTCCATGGCAAACCCCTTGATGATATATTCGCGCAGACGCCGAGTTGCCCAGATACGAAATTGCGTGCCGCGATGAGAATTTATGCGATATCCAACCGAAATAATTGCATCCAGATTATAGAGTTTGGTTGTGCGCCTCACCTGCCTACCGCCCTCTGTTTGAACTTCCGAGGATTCCTCGGAAGTTGCCAACTCAATCAACTCACCCTCCGTATAAATATTTTTTAAATGCAACATCACATTATCAATACTACAACCAAAGATTTCCGCCATCTGTTTTTGTGAAAGCCAAACAGAATCTTTTCTTACGCGAACATGAATTTTCAATTCACCGCCCACGTCCGTATATAAAATTAAATCGTTCTGCGAATCATTTTGTTTTTGTAACATACCCAACCTTGTTGAATCTTGATTGGAGTATACCCGAACAGAAACCGAATGTCAAGAGGGGTTATGCACAGCAAAAACCCTAACCAGCTCATTATTTGAACACCTCTTCAACAGACGCATCCGCAAAAATCTTCATAGTGTCAAAAATTTTCAAGCGCGGATGCTGCGGAATTAAAAGCTGCAAATCTGTACATGCAAGCATGACGCAATCAACATTTTTATTTTCGAAATCATTAATGATCGTAATTAACTCCTCGCGATCACTATTTTTTTGTTGGCCCATCACAAGATTCATAATAAATTTTCCCATCTTTGCTTGTTGAAAATCATCGGGTGTTTCGTATCTAATCCCCTGCTCGGCGAACCCATTTTGATATAATTTATTTTCAATGGTGGCCGATGTTGAAACAATGCCCACGCTACTAAAATTATTTTTCTTCAAAAATTTAACCGTCTCTTCGACAATGCTCAATACCGGAATGTTAACCGCGCGCCGAATGTGTTCAATAAAAACATGCAGCGAGTTGCATGGCATCACGATAAAATCCGCGCCCGCTTTTTCGAGGCGCATTGCTTCGGCGATCAAAAATAGGATGTAGCGCTCCGAGCCTTTATTTTGCGTAATCAAATCTTCTTCGATTTGATACGGCAATGGCACACTGGCGATGATAATCCCTGGTCGAGCTTCGTGCGATTTTTTGTAACACGAAAAAACAACATCAAGATAAAATTCTGCCGTTGTTTCCGGACCAAGCCCGCCGATAATACCGATCGTTTTCATATAGTGGTAGCTTAATTGAAATCAAAACAAAAATCAAACTTGAATAAAAAACGGCGCACGCATCATGAAATGTATTCATAGATGCGGCGCCAGAGTTGACGGACAGAACGACAACCTGCTGTCAGTCGTTCCACTCACTCGCAAGAATGCCATAAAGGCACTCATCAAGACGACCTTCTGTCGGATGCAGAACGTGTGAACGCAAAACGCCTTCGAGCTTGAGATTCAAGTGCATGCACATGCGACGGCTCCTTTTGTTCGGCTTGCACACTCGCGCCCAAACACGCGCGAGACCAACACCGTTTTGTTCAATTGGCCTGAATGCGTGCGTGATGATGGCGCGCAGCGCTTCCCGACCAACGCCCTTGCCATAGTCCAGCTGATCGCCGATGAAAATTCCGATTTCCGCATGACCATTGACCCGATCGATCTGGTGGATGCCGACGTTGCCAACGTGGCGGAGCACACCGTCACTCCCCAACACACAAATCGCCGCAACGAGATCTGTATCAGACGCGATCACCCGCTTAATCCACTCGATTTCAGTTTCGAGTGTGAGATCATTGTACTGACGCAGCAGATAGCGCGTCGTTTCTGGGTTGTGAAGCCAATTTACGCAGCGCTCAGCGTCT
>JAHFHU010000005.1:35080-67604 GCA_023246755.1 Candidatus Magasanikiibacteriota bacterium | reverse complement strand
CACATCGGTTAATTCACAAAAGCCAGCGCTCGTCGTAAATTTGATATTTTCGCCGACAATCGGAACATTAAGCGTTGAACGAACACTGACTGTTTCCGGATTATCGCCTTCGCTTGCAATCGGCCGAACTTTGATCATGATTTTGCGATCCGCCGGCAAGAGCGCCCCCAAGTTCAACACGATGCGGCCCGTATGAGCATCGGACTTGTTTTTTGTATTCACGACGGTCGTCGTAAAAGGAATATGATCAAAACAATATCCATCCTCGATCTCGCTATCAACACCCGGACATTCATTTGGATCCTTTGTCGCAAATCCAAGTCTGATGGATGATGTCGTGATCGAATCTGATTTCACCCAATCAGAAATATCGATGGTCGCGAGCGTATTTCGGCAAACGCCCACATCGCTACTTTTTGGATATGTCGCCGTAATGTTTGGTGGTGTGTGACAGCAGTGATCGCTCCCGGGCCATTTACCGATCGGACATTTAACCGGCGGCGAACTGCACTCGAGTTTCCACGTACTTTTTCCCGTCACATTCGCGGTCGACGCAGCAATATCCGCGCTCTGCATGCTGTTGATCACCTGCCCGTTCCCTTTCATGACAAACGATTGCGTGTTGGTGAGCGAGGATGCTTTTTGTGTTGCAACTGCGATGTCACTCGACGCCCATGACCATAAAAACGCTTTCGGATACAAAAGTTGACCCTGCGGATAACACGCATCCGGCGTTGTGTATGCGTTCGCAATAAATTCTTGTTCGTCACCTTGTGCGTGCGCCACCGGATTCACCGGATGAATTTTAATCGAATTTACCGCACATTGATCTTTACCAACACTAAACGTCCAGCTAAAAAATTCTGAATTTTTTTCTGGATAATTAAACCCAACAAATTTTTTCTCAGCGGTCGAACGCGGCCCCGCGCCAACCAAAACGCGATACTGCACATTCGGCGTCAGCATCTTGCCGTCTGGCATTCCAAACAAAAATTCGTTCGTTGGAATCGGTTTGTTTGTTTTTTTATCAATCGCGCCCGGAGCCAAAACGAGTTTGATCACCGGCTTGCCTGCTGTGTACGCGCACACAGAACCAACCGCCGCGATATCTTGCGCTTTCTTCGCTGTATCGTGCGCCTTCGTTGCAGCGAGATGTGCCGCAGCAGCCACACTCTTGTGCTCGGTAATCAACATTTGTGTGTCCGCAGTTTGCGGCGCTGACTTGTCTGCTTCAACCACCGCATCCGCCACGCTTGCAACTTTGTCCGCATCAATCGCTGCTTGCAAAAATTTTGCCGCCGCATCAATCGCGTCTTGCCCCGCAATCGGACACTCCAAAAGTGAAACCGCATCTTTGAACGAATCCGGATTCATGTTCACGGAAAATTTCAACTTAACCGCCGCGTTTGTGCACACATTTTTCGATCCACAGCCCGATGGCGCAAACTCGCTGAGCGTCGGATTTGGAAATGCGATATCAAGGGTGCTCGCGCCCATAACGCCCTCGGCAGTTGCTTGCACATACACCGGATCATCGAGTTTTGTTTCTTTGTATGCCGCAATTATCTGATCCGGACTCGTGTCCCAATATGCGCCGATTAGCCCACCGGCGTCACCCGCCGCGCCAACAAAATCTGGCGATGGATCTACCATCGCGTAACCCGTGTGCTCCGCATCGATTCCCCAACTCCACTTGTACGAATTTTTGAGCCACACACACTGATTTTTTCCAAATGCTTGCGCGTGCCAAATCTGATTGACCGCGTCGCCATTGATATCAAACGATTGTTGCACGCCGTAGTCAATCGCCTTCCATGCAAATGGAGCGACTTCAACACTTTTGATTTTGCAATCATCCAAATTCGCCGACGTTTTGAACGTAAAACAATACGCAACGCCGGGTCGACAATTTTTATTTTGCACCATTTGCTTTCCGAATTCGCCGACGCCCTTGGTCGTTACCGGAATTTCAACCAGATAGTTGGTGTTTTGCGCAAGCGATTGAGCGGGCTGAAAAATATACGCATGGCGGATTTCGCTGAATTTATATGTGGCCGAATCCGTGATGACGTTTGGTTTTACGAGCGTCGTGCACTCTTTTCCCGCTTCGGTTCCCGAACATTCCGAGACGAGCGCTTTGAATGAGGAGTCCAGAACACCTTTTGCTTCTTTATTCGTTACCGGTTGATTAAACTCAACGACGATCGGCGCGTCAACGCACACCTCGCCACCCCACTGACTCGATGGGCTTGGACTACGCGGACCATTGATCGAGCACTCTTCCGTAACTTTTGGTATGCCCGGATTGATCGTGAGATCACCACTCCCCGATTTCCCCGATTTTAATTCAGTCGCAATAATATTTGTCGGAATTTTTGCTGCAGTCGGCGCTTTTGCGAGAAACGGTGATTCCGTTCCCGCCGCGCTCAACGATTCGGCAAATTCAAAATTTTTATCAGATTTTTTTGCCGGCGCCCAACCCCATGCATACCCGCTCGGATCGAGCACCTGACATTTGTCCGCAGGAAATGCGAGCGGTGTCCATGCAACGGTATCGCCCTTTGGTCCTTTGATGACTCCGAGCGATTCGGCGATGTAGGATGCAGGCGCAACACCAACCGAATCAACTGAACACACACCTTCTTTGTCTGTGGTTTTGAATAAATAGCAGTACACACCACTGCCCGAAGCTTTACATTTATTCGCTGCACTTGGTTTGTCCGGAGCCGCAAGCGGTAATCCCGAATCAACGCCGGTAATTGCGTTTGAAAGCGTAACTTTATAGCGTGTCGCGGTTTTCAACGAATGCGGCACAACGAGCGCGCCCGCATTTTTTTCATCGATCTGATCTAAAACTTTAAGATTGGCAAGCGTGATCGGTTGTGCAGCGACCTGTTCGCATGTAGGATCTTCGGTTTCGCCGCCCGTACACTCTTCAACCTGAATTGAGCTTTGCGATCCTGCGTTAATCGTAACCGTCGTTGGATCAACAGGTTGTGTAAATTTAATCGTGAGCATCGCGTTCGGACACGCGCCACCCGTCGCGGTCGATGCCCAGATCGACGATGGCGTTGGCGACGGAACCGATTTTGACACGCCCGAACCTGCCACACATTCCTCGACAATGCGCGGCGGCTGAATCACATCACACGAATCACCCGTTGAGAAACACCACGCAAACACGCCTTTTACCGGTTTCGGGCCGGATACTGCGGCACATTGTGCCGAACACGTTCCATCGCCGCAGCACATAGTTCCCGCGCCACAACTATTTGTCTTGAGTCGACAATCTGCAACGGTGTAAACCATTTTATTGCTACAACTTGCCGGAGTTTTCACGCACACGTCCGCCGCGACGACACCCGCTGCGCGCACAAGCGTCGTGTCTCCGGTCACAACGCCAACCGGAACGGTCACGACCGCGCTATTGTTGCTCCAATTCCCCGCGCCTGCAGCAGGTTTGACAACAAATTTATCATTAAAAATGACAACGCCCGAATCTTTTCCAAAATTTTCTCCGTACAACGCGACCTTAATCACCCCATCAGCCGGACCGGTGTCTTGCACGAGCGCGCAAACCTGTGGCCCCAATGTGTCCGCATTAACCGTAAACATTTTATACGAACTTTGTTTCGATTTTCCAAACGGTTGAACAACAACGGCATAATTTCCCGGCGGCAACGCAGGAACTTTTGCAACAATTTGCCCATCATTCCAAAAAGTTTTCGCGCATTGTTGCGGAAAATTAAATCCTGCAGGCGTTTGATCGTCCGTTAATTTCCCGGCCGCATTGAGCACCACAAAATAAACTTTATTCGGCGTCGTTCCAAAACCAGAGCCTTTAATCGTTACGTATTGCCCTGTTGGACCCGCGGCCGGATTCAAACTGCCTATCGACGAAGCGGGAGCCGCCGCGTTTGGGTCATCAACAACCAATTCGAGTGGATTGCTTGCGATGCTTTTAATCGTAACCTGAACCGAAACTTTTGCGGGATCAAACGGAGGAATGATGCCGGTGACGGTATTCGCCCCCGCCTCTCCCCATTTCGCGGAATCCACGAAAAATCCGCCAATAAATAGCTTGCGCTCAAGCGCAGCATTACTCAAAAATTCATTTCCAGTTATCGTAATTTTTGTTTTTGCGGGCAATCCCGACGTTGGTGCGATGGAACACAGCCCCGGCCGCTGAACCTCGTTAACATCAAAAGCCGTGAGCTTCAAACCATCTGCATCATCCGTCGTGTCACTCGAGCCCGCCGTATTTTTGAGCTGAATCGCCCCACTCACCGCCGCATCCGGAACTCGAACAACCACTTGTGTATTAGACCAACCCTCATTACACGCCGGTCCCGCCTCAACATCATCTTTTGTGTTATTTGGATCTCCTAAAAACGCAACAAACCCTGCTTGCGTTCCAAAACCCTCGCCGCCAATGGTCACGTAGGTGCCCGGCGCGCCGTCTTGTGGTTGAACCGAGTTGATGAGTGGCGACGCGACACAAATATTTTTACCCGCATCGCATTTTGAACCATTCGCGCAATCAATCGTTTTTTTGCAGGCGATGTTCGTGCAAAGCGAACACGAACCTTCCGGCGCACTGCAATCGATATCAAGTTCGTCCTCATCTTTTTTCTTATTGAAACAGTGCTGCGGAGCAGTGACAACTTTATATTTAAGCATCGTCGCATTCCCCGAAACATCTTCCGCTTCAATTCCAATTTCGTATTCTTTTTTTACCGCATCACCTTTTGTGTTGAACTTTTTTGTCTGCAACAAAAATTCTTGCAGCGTCGCATCGCCGCTTGCAACCGCCGCATTCGATTCAAGCACAACTCCATTGATATAAATTCGTCCGAGCGCAACCGCATTATCATCGCTGAGCAGCGCCTTGATCAAAACGACCTGATCAGTTGGAATTTTATCATTGTCTTTCGGTTCAAAATTTGAAATTGTCGGAGCCTTATCGTCAACTTTTTCACCCGCAACAAATTTGACCACACAATTTTGCGCGCCACAATTGAGCGGACGCTTTGTTGTTGCGGAAACAATTCCGCCTTTGCCGCCGGTCACGGTCACCGTATATTCCGTACCCGATGTAAAACATTTTTTATCAGCGTGTGGCGCCGGACATGCGGTTGACGGGGTAAATAAAATGCTATCGCCCTTAACAACAACCGAACCGGAAACCGCGCCCGCCGCATTCGTAACCTTAAAATTATTTGCAACCGTTGTTTCGTCAATGATTCCCGTAAACAAAACAGAGACTTTTAAATTTGCAAAATTTTGCGAACCCTTTGGAAGAACTGCTTTGATTTGGAGTCCACCACTCGTTGAGCTTCCACTACCGCCAATTCCGGGGCCGAGATCGATATTACCACTGGTATCTGCGCCAGAACTCACAAAACCTGTTTGTGTTCCCGTTGCATTCGTCAGCGCACTCATCACAAATTGCGTGATCGCAAACGCTGACAGCGTAATAATCAAACCGATGACGCCGTTCGTGATCGTCTTTTTTGCCTTATCGAGATTTTCCTCATTTCCGCTCGATGTCATCCAGAGGAATCCACCAAAAATAATAAAACCGATGGTAACGATGCCGAGCAGCGATAAAATTACCCGAATGATCCTGCCAACAATCACCCCGAATGATGATTTGCCGAGCCCGGATGCTTGTTGAACCTGATCCAAACCCAAATCCCCCGGCTGCACGAGCGCTTGACCCGCGTCTTGCGCATGAACCATGTGCGTCGGAATTCCAGAAAATATAAGCACGCCAACAAACGCGCACACCGCAAGTGCGAGCATCACTAATCGAGTTGTTTGTTTATTGTGCGCCATAATTTATTTTTTCACAGGCTTGCCCTGCGGCGACTCCGTTGCAACAAGAGTATAACCCAGATTTCGGATCCGGTGCACACTGGAGACCACCCGCCGGCAAAAAACAGTTCTGATAAATATCCTGTACCGACGATGGAACCGAAGCTGCGTACGCAGAATTTTTTGCAAAATTAACATGATCAATCGTCAATTTCGTGACCGTTTGCTCAACTTTATTAATCGTCGTTTTGATGTTCGCTCCCATCTTCCAGTAGCCCGACTGCGCTTTTGGATTTTTTGCGCGTAGCGCCACATCGTCAAATGTTGTCATTTTCATCACGGTATCAAACGTTGCGGTTACCGGTGATTTCACATCAAAAATTGGATCGCTTTTTGCACTTGCATAAAATTTCGGCTCGAGCGAAATGATCGATGGCGCATTCGTTTTTGTTGCATCCGTTGTCGTAAAGTTCATGAAAAAATCGTCGTCGGGCGTGCCGTGTGGCGTGCCCCCCTGCGCGAGCGACCACGGCTTTTCAGAATTTTTTCCACCGCCATCAAGCGCGTTATTCGACGTATCCGCAACACCGCTGTATCCAAACTTTGGATCGAGCTGGGCATTCTCGATAACTCCCGCAGCATTTTTCAGCAGTATTGCCGATTTCGCGCGCACCTCGATTGAAGAACTCGCGGGCAAACAAAAAACGTCTTGCCCGCATGAATTGGTCGCGCACTTATTAAGCGTCGTAAATTCGATGATGTTGAAACCGTCACCCGCACGCCACACACCCGCAATCGGTTGTGCATTAACGGCGGCAACAATATTTTGAAACGTTTTATTTTTCGCTGGATCAAAAAGCCCGACAGCTGATGCAAGGTTGAGCGGTTCTGAAAATGTGAGCTGGACAGTGATGTTACGATCATACGTTCCACCCGCAACCGGAACAATCGAAACAAGCGTTGGCGGTGTTGTGTCAATTTTTGTGCCAACGGTAAATTGCCACGAATATCCGCCGCTAAAACTCGAGAACGCACTTGCGCCCGCCGGCTGCTGTCGAGTGATGGATGACGCGAGCTTAACAGTATAAAGGGTGTTTTGTGAAGCAGAACCAAGAAATGGGACCGGGTCAAATACGAACATCGTGTCCGTTCCGTCCGCAACGACCGTAACCCACACCTGATCCGGTTTCAGCGCCTCTGATTCCGTGAGCGCTGTCGGATAAATCAAAACACTTCCGGCTTTAAGCGGGCCAGAAATAACAACGCCATCTTTTTTCTGCACATCTTTTGATGTCCCGTCGATGAGGCTTGCGACTTCGATGGGAAATTTGAATTTCACCTGAATCACCGACGCGCGGCTCACATTGATCGCGTCACGAACCGGATCGTGCCATTGCACAATCGTTCCCATAGCACTCGCTCCATTGTATCCCGAAAGTAATGCGTTTTCGCCGTTCGTGTCCCCACTCAAAATCCCCCCATTATTTTTAAGACCTGCGGAATTAAACAGTTTCGACATCACGAATTCTGAAATACCAAATGCTGAAAAAATTATCGTGAGGCCGATCACCCCATTTTTTAAAATATCTTTCGCCTCTCCAACTTTTTTTTCGTCTCCCGCCGCGGTCATCCATTTGAACCCTCCAAAAATCGTGAGGCCGAGCGCGACCACCGCAAGTATTCCAAAAAAAACTCTGATAATTTTTGCAATAATTTGACCGAGTGACGCGGTTCCGAGACCCGCCTCTTTTCCAACTGCGTTCAAATTCTGAACAACGGGCGCACTTCCCGCCGCATAAACAGGCTGCACAATAAAAATTGCAGTCGCAAAAAGCGCAAAAATAAAAAACACACCCATCTGTGTACGTGAAAAAAATGTGAATCGTTTTAAGAAACGTGTGTCGAGCATACCACGTTTCTATTTTACACTTTTTTGAGATTCTGTTCAACTAAGTTACGCACACGTGTACCGTCCGCGCGACCCGCAATCCGTTTCATCACATCACCAATTAATTTTCCGACGTGCGGCGCTTCGCCCGCAGCTGCAACAGCCTCTAAAATAATCACCTGAATCTCCGCATCCGAAAGTTCCGCGGGGAGATACGCGTTCATAATCGCAATCTCTTGTGTCGCTTTCGCGATGAGATCGACGCGTGCACCTTTTTTAAAATCTTCCACCGCTTCTTGCGTTTGTTTGACGTGTCGTTTGATCACCGTGACTGCAAGTTGATCCGCGTCAAAATCTCCTTTGGTGCGCTGTTCGATCTCTGCATTTTTTATTGCGGCACGAACAAGCCGAAGCGTCGAAAGCCGGATTTCATCGCGCGCTTTCATAGCTTCGGCTACATCGTGTTCAATCTGTTGACTAATTCCCATAGGACAAACTCTACGAGAGTAAAAATTGAACTAAATTATTTTTCTGACGGGGTCTTGCCGATTTTTTCGAGATACGCCATCGTGCCTCTTCGCTTTAAGCGAATGAGTGTGCTTGCGCGCACGATGTTCTTGCTTTTGTGAGATTTGCGGTACTGCACTTTTTTTGCCTGCAATACAACACCACTCTGCTGAACCTGCTTGCGAAAGCGGCGCATCAATGACTCAAAACTCTCGTTTTTTCGTTTCTTAACTTCGATCATGTTAGTTTCACCTCCCGGTGAGTTAGGATTCTTATGGGCGGAATATTAGCACAGGATTGCTGATTTCGTCAAATCAGGATTTACGACACGGATTCTTAATGGTGGGGGCGGGGGTATCTGTCTTTGTGGTGGGTACAGAAATGTTTAACATTTCGGCATCAATTGTTTAGCATTTTTGTATCACACAGGCAAAGCACATCTAAAATCTCGTGGTGCCATATAAAAATAAAATTCGCCGCCCGATCCCCCCGTTGAAGAGGAACCGAGCGGCTGGTTGTCAGATCTGCTTGAACCACCACCGACGGTTGTTGCCGGGATTTTGGCGAATAGCCCGTTGGTAGCACACAAACACAGGCGGAGCTTCGGCGCGCAGACGTCGATCGAGCAGAACTCCAGACAGAGGCCCAGTCTGCTTGCGCAGCCTCGCTTCTTCGATCTGCGCTTTCTGCTCTGTGTGCACCTCGCGCTCCGAAACGCGACGAGCCGAAGCGCGTGCACGATCTTCTTCGAGTTGCTCGCGTTCTCGACGGCGCTCGTTGGCCTTCGCGCGCAGCGGACGAATCATCTGTTCACCACCGAAGACCCAGTTCTTGCAGGAAGCGATCACCGCACAGATCTGCCCCAACGACATCTTGCCGTCAGCGATCACCTTCTTGAGCTCCTCGACGGAGGCGGTCAGGCACAGCCAGTGCCGTTCCCTCCCCTCCCAATCTTGTTCGCAATCCTCCATCTCGCGCCGAAGCACGATGAGCTTGTCGATCTCGGCCACTGCCTCCATCGAGAGGTTGATGCGCTTCGTGGCGTCTGCCGCGTCGCGCAGAGAGTGCGCCGTCTTCCACCACATACAGAACGAATTCCCACCCCATGAATCGTGGTAGGTGACGTTCGCGCTGCGGCGACGGTTCACGACCTCTTCTTGCTTGAGACGAACTGGCATGTTGACCTCTCCTCTTGCCTGACCCGAAGGTCAAACTGTGCGCGTTGCCGCACACAGAGGAAAAAGGACACCATGTCAATTTTTTTGTGTACGGTTAGATCAAACACCTTACGTCTACATATCACACCTTCCTTGTAACGAACAGCTCACCGCGCCGTGCGGGTCGTTCAGCTTTTCATGACGACAAAACATGATAGCGTAATTTTCAAAAATTGTCAATATCAAAAACAGAGCCATGAAGCTCTGTTTTTCTGCTTAAATTCAGCCGCCCAATTATTCAACCGACTTATCAAGCCCCAATTTTCGCTTCAAAATCTGAGGTGCTTTGTTGAAGTCAACCGTTTCTTGCACACCCGAATCCATGTCGCGCATAATAACCGTACCTTCCTGAACTTCTTTTTGACCGATCACAAACGCGTACGGAATTTTGTTCGCATTCGCACTCTCGAGCTGGGCTTTCAAAGAACCCTTTGAAAAATCTTGATCAGCCATCACGCCCTCGGCGCGCAAACGCGCAAACAACACCATCGCTTTCCGGCGCGACAAATCCCCGAGCTGCGCAACATAAACTTGCGGCGTGCGGCGAGCCGGCAAGGGAACCTGTCGTTTTTTCATTTGCGAAATTAAACGCTCGATGCCGGGAGCAACGCCACAGGCAGACGTTGGTTTACCGCCCAATTCTTCCACAAGCAAATCATAGCGACCACCGCCACACAGCGCAGTTTGTGAACCCTGTTCTTCATCGCTCGTCACGACTTCAAAAACAGTTTTTGTGTAGTAATCAAGGCCGCGGACCAACGTGTGATTCAAGAAATATGGAATGCCGAGTTCGTCGAGATATTCGAGCACCTTCATGAAATGATCGCGCGATTCGTTTGAGAGATAGTCAACAATTTGCGGCGCGTTTGCTTTGATCGGCTGACACGAATCTTCTTTACAATCAAGAACACGCATCGGATTTTTCATGAGCCGTGCTTTGCATGTTTCACAAATCGTTGCGCGATGCGAACGATAATATTGCACGAGTTCCATTTTGTAACGCGTGCGATCTTCGGGCATGCCGATCGAATTGATCTGCACGCTCACCGGAATTCCAAGCTCGGTGTACAAAAGATATGTCATCTGAATCACCATCGCATCGATAACGGGTGATGCGTCGCCGATGACCTCAAGACCAAACTGATGGAACTGTCGTTGCCGACCATCTTGCGGACGCTCATGTCGAAAAAACGGACCAAAATACCAAAGTTTCACCGGCTGCGGCTGGTTCCACATTCCGTGTTGCAAATATGCACGCACGACTGCCGCGGTATTTTCAGGACGCAGCGCAACTTTCTCCATGTCGCGATCCTCAAATACGTACATTTCCTTTTCAACGACATCAGTCTGCTTGCCAACGCCTCGCATAAACACAGATGCCTCTTCAAGCAACGGCGTCTCAATTCGGTTAAAACCAAAATCTTCAGACATGCGTTGCGCCGCCTCGAAAACTGTTTTCCAATAATACTGATCCCGCGGCAAAATATCTTTCATGCCACGGAGTAATTGAATCTGTTTTTTCCCCGCAACAGCAGGCGCGGTATCTTTTTTTGCCGCGACGATCGGTTTTTTAGAAAACTCTTTTTTTGGTGCGGGCCGTGCCACTACTTTTTTTACAACAACCTTTTTTTTAATAGCCATATGAAAAATTATTGACGAATATATTGTTTCGCGAGCACCTCAAGTCGATCGAGCGGCCACCCACGAAAAAACGCGCGCCCCACGATATCAAACGTTGGAATCGGACCAATGCGGCGCGAATCAAGGCTCGCGGGCCGATTGTCTCCGAGCACGAAGTATTGATCTCCCGTCAGCGTAACGTCTGTGTCGCCAAATGTCAAGATCGACGACGCAAGATACAAGCTTTCATCGAGATACACACCCTCTGCATTTGCCTTATTATAAATCTTGACCCGTCCGCCGGTGATCACAATCCGCTCGTTCGGCAATCCGATAATCCGCTTCAAAAAATAATCTTTTTCATCAAACCCTTGATGACGAAGCACAACGATATCGCCTCGACGCGGATCATGCAGCCGATAGGACAATTCATCGATGATCAAATATTCTTTTTCGTGAAAATTCGGCTCCATCGACGCGCCCTTAACGACAAACGGCTTAAAAATAAAGTAGCGAATTGCAACAACAGCAAACGCACCGAGAATTAAAACTTTGAACAATTCAGCAAAAAAAACTTTCAGCGGATACTGTTTTAAATCTTCGGGGGCCAATAGATTGTCAGGTGCAAAATCATCCATAGTGGAGTGGTGGGCGATCGAAGATTCGAACTTCGGACCTCGTCATTATCAGTGACGCGCTCTAACCAACTGAGCTAATCGCCCGCAGTAAAAAGACAGGGAACGTCCCCTATTCTATCTGTTTTTTTTGAACGCGTCAAATCTCCCCTGAAGCACCATTTACGCTGACGACGCCCGCGGCCATCGACACCAAAATCCGGCCCAAGCACAGACGCGACAGCGCTGAGCCTAAGCCGGATTGATTTTTTCTTAGTAAACCAATGTCTTGCCAGCAAGTGGCAGCGACGTCGTCCAATTGATCGCGGGCGACACCCCGTCAGACCACACAACACTCCCTTGTTTTAACCCAACATTTATCGAATCATTAGACGATGCGTCAACAGAATCAAACGTCACCGTAAATAACTGGGATGACCCTGATTCGATCATCGCTCCATCGACCGCACCTTTTTCAAGCGCACTCACGTTACCCCCCGAATACGCCTTTGATCCGAGCAGCTTCGAACTCATCAATTGTTGGCCGCTAAACACCTTGAGCATGCGCGTTGCCGTCTTAGGCAAAGCAATGCTCGTCGTTAATTGCGGATCAATCGCAATAATCGTGGCTGATTGATTATTTACATTTGTAGCATTCGAAACCACAAACCGTGCAACTACCTGATCATTACCCTTTGACACCGCCCCTGACGGCGCGTTCGCTGCATGCGCAACGGAAATTCCGGTCTTGTAAATGTTGTGCATTTTACCCTTGATATTCGTTTGCACGGTACCTGAAATTCCAATGGGTGTGCCCGCACCATCAACCGCAGTCATCACCGGAGCATCCGGGGTATATTTCCACGATGGGCTGATTTGTGGGGTAAATTGTACACCCGAATATGTATCCGGACTTGCAGAAACATCGGCAACAACCGTCAAAGTCTTGCTCGTTCCCTTTTGCACCGCGATGTTCAACTGCATAAACACCGCTTGCCCAATTCCCGCTTCTGCCTGCGCTGGCTTTGATAATGCAGCAACAGCGGAACCAACCTGCGCATTACCGTCGTACAACCGAATATTCTTCAATGCACCGAGGTATTTATCAGACGCTTGATAATTGGAATCACCCTTTACATTAAACGTGATCGGAACTTGCTTCACAAAAATACTATCCGCTGCCGCTGCGGTAACCTTGAAACGAAATACAGCTTGATTCGTTTGACCCATGACAAAATTAGTCCCCATCACATCATCAGCCGCTTCCGCAACGCTCACGCCTTCTTTTATTACTACGGCCGCCGGCACCGTTGGAGCTAGATCTGTCGGTTTCAAAACTGCATACGCGACATCATCAACAATTCCGAGCCCTGCGCCACCCATTGGATCGCTGTTCATCACATAGGCCACAACAACCACGCTGTTCTGGTCATTATAACCCTCAACATTTACGAGCTGTGAACGTGTTTTTTTCCAAACGTCAGATGCGACACTCGGAACATTGCCTTTTACAATCTTCTCAATACTTTGTGCAGGCATTACTTTCGAAATAATAAAACTGTCGAATGCGTACCACGTCGGAACATTTTCCACACCATTCACTTGCACGATGAACTCAACGGTTTTTTGTTTTGGAGAAATCTGAATGACAGGAGGTTTCACTGCAGCGCCCGCCCATGGAAATATTTGTAAGTTACCATTCGCCTGTGCGGTGTTGGCTTTAACGCCAATTTTTGCAATCACCGGCTGTGACGCCTGCTTCGGCACCTTTATGGGCGCTGCACTTACCAAGAAATAAGCGCTGACTGCAGAGACCGCCAGAAGACCGACGATCAAAATTCCTACATAAACAGAACGATTTTTAACCATACATTTCAATGAAGAACGAATTAATTAAAAAGATTATAGCACATCCAATTTACACAAAACAAAAAACCGGCTTTCGCCGATTTTTCAGAGACCCGCCTTGCGCGGGTGCTCATTTACATTTCAAGATGTGACAACGGTACTAGGGCCCGGCCTGAACCGAAGTTCAGGCGCTCGACTAGGAAGAAAACTCCCTGAAAGGAGGTGATCCATCCACAGCTTCCGCTACGGATGCCTTGTTACGACTTAGTCCCTGTTACTGGTCCTACCTTAATTCCCTTGCGGGACCTTCGGATATTACCAATTCCCTTGACTTGACGGGCGGTGAGTACAAGACCCGAGAACGTATTCAACGCAACGAGGCTGATTTGCGTTTACTAGCGATTCCGGCTTCACGTGGGCGAATTGCAGCCCACGATCTGAACTGAGGGATGTTTTGTTGGGATTAGCTCCACCTTGCGGTTTGGCGACCCATTGTTCCATCCCATTGTAGCACGTGTGTAGCCCCAGACGTAAAGGCCATGCTGATTTGACGTCATCCCCGCCTTCCTCCCGCTTACGCGGGCAGTCTGCTGTGTACATTTAACACAGCATGGGGGTTGCGCTCGTTTCGCCACTTAAGGGTACATTTCACAACACGAGCTGACGGCAACCATGCAGCACCTCTGTAACACTCTCGAAGAAGTCCTACTTTCATAGGATTTGCAGTTACAGTTCAAGCCTGGGTAAGGTTCCTCGCTTACCGTCGAATTAAACCACATGCTCCACCACTTGTGCGGGTCCCCGTCTATTCCTTTGAGTTTTAGTCTTGCGACCGTACTCCTCAGGTGGATTACTTAACGCGTTAGCTTTTTTAGACGACACTGGAAGGGTCGATACTTCCAATATCTAGTAATCATAGTTTAGGGCGTGGACTACAGGGGTATCTAATCCCTTTCGCTCCCCACGCTTTCGTCCCTGAGCGTCAGAACTGTTCTAGCATGCTGCCTTCGCCTTTGGTGTTCCTTCAGATATCAACGCTTATTACGACTACACCTGAAATTCCACATGCCTCTCCCAGTCTCTAGCTCACCAGTCCCACTCGCAGCCGTTGGGTTAAGCCCAACGATTTAACAAATGACTTGGTGTGCCGCCTGCGGACCCTTTACACCCAATAAATCCGGATAACGCTTGAGGTCTCTGTATTACCGCTGCTGCTGGCACAGAGTTAGCAACCTCTTATTCGCTAGGTACCGTCAAAATTCGTCCCTAGCAAAAGAAGTTTACGACCCGAAGGCCTTCATCCTTCACGCGGCGTCGCTCGGTCAGGCTTTCGCCCATTGCCGAATATTCGCGACTGCAGCCACCCGTAGGTGTCTGGGCAGTGTCTCAGTCCCAGTGAGGGGGGCCACGCTCTCACGCCCCCTACCCGTCATAGCCTTGGTGAGCTTTTACCTCACCAACAAGCTGATAGGCCATAGGCTCCTCCTCGAACGCATTTCTGCTTTACATGTGAATGTCTTATGACCCCACATGTCCATCGTGTATTACTCCAACTTTCGCTGGGCTATTCACGATTCGAGGGAAGATTGCCAATGTGTTACGCACCCGTCTGCCGCTAATCATGATCAGTATTGCTACATCACATAATTCGCTCGACTTGCATGCCTTAGCCACGCCGCCAGCGTTCATCCTGAGCCAGGATCAAACTCTCAGTAATGATACGATTGGTTTTTTATTGAATAGAATTAAGGACCACTAGCACCACCGTTTCCTGCGCCAATCGATAGCACAATCCACGGCATGTTTAGTTGTCACATCTTGAATTGTAAACGAGCTGGTGATTTGCGCGAATTGCCGACTGTTTTACGGACGTTTTCTTTTCGCGTGTCGGTATTGTATATGGACGCAAAATATCTGTCAAGGGCTTGTGGCTGTGGGTAAATCGGGGCTGTTGAAGCTAGCCTCAGCTGGGTTACAAAAGATTCGAAAAATCCTCATTTGAAAGTCCCGCGTCAAACAAAATCTTTCGAAGCATACCGCGATCTATTTCATAATGATCAGGGACAGTCACAGCCGTGCGGTCTGAATGATACAAACGAATATGACTTCCGCGTTGACGTTCAATATAATAGCCGATTCGTTCAAGCACCCTAACCACTTCCCTCCCTGATACAAGTGGTAATTTCATATCTATAAACTTACTGCATGAAACGCAAAATCTTCAATTTTAATAGAGCGTGCACGCTCCTGATTTTCCTCCTCTTCAAGGCAGAGCTCGATAACTTCACGAATATTTTTTAAAGCTTCATCGATCGTTGTACCCTGCGTGTAACAACCGGTAAAAATTGTGCATTCCGCAACATAATAACCATCGTGACCTTTTTCGATAATGACTGGAAATTTCATATGTTTGAATTCTACGGGTACCATAAAATTTTCTCTTATAACAATTTTAAATATATGTCAAGAGTATAACTGTGGATAACCTTTAGGGCAAATTGACATTTACATCCCCCGCATATATCCTAGGCCCCAGCAGACCAACTCTGCATGTGAGAGAAAATGACAACACAAGTCCTGATTCAATGGTACGTACCAGACAACGCGCGCCGCGCGTGCCTTACAACGAGCGAACCGCTTGGCAGCTATGAGCAACGCCGCACGTTCTACATGAATGGAGAGCTGCGCTACAACAAGAATTCAGGCGTGGTTAAGAGTCTGAACTTCAACATCGCCGATATCGATCCCACGAGCGACCTCGAATCACTCGTGTTCTGCGATCTACTCCGTGCAATCGCCGAATGTTTGTTCAACTTCGGATGTCGGGGGGAGGGTGCTATCTATCGATGGTGCCGGTGCGGTGATCGGCGTTGGGAACTGCAAGAATCAGACGCCACCGCACTCATGGTCGTGATCGGTCACGACACGATGTCGATGACAACGGATCGCACCCAACACGAGACGCATCACATTGCTGACGTCGAAAGCGCATCGGCGCTCGTCGCAGTTCTCGAACGCGGCGGTGGCGACGCAACGAAAAAAATCATCGAGTTCGTCGCAAACTTAGCGCCACGCGCTCTTGATCCAAAGGTGGTCAAAAAAATTCACCGCAACGAACGCAACGGCCCAAAAAATTTGCGCTTTGCAAGCGCGTGCGACAACTAATACTCAACAACAAAAAATGGGGTGGTATCGCACCACAGAACTCAACCGAGATCTGTGGTGCGTGTTTTTATTTTATATTCTTTTTTCGCCACGCTGCAATCAATTGGTGGTTCCCGGAAAGCAACTCCTCCGGCACTTTTAATTTTTTAAAAACTTCGGGGCGTGTGTAGTGGGGATACTCGCCTTCGCCATCCGCATTGTGTGATTCTTCGGTGAGCGACTCGGCATTCCCGAGAACACCGGGAACGAGACGCGCAACCGCATCCATAATTGCAAGCGCCGGCAGTTCGCCGCCGGTCAACACAAATGGCCCAACAGAAATTTCTTCGTCGACAAATTCCGCGACGCGCGCGTCAACGCCCTCGTAGCGCCCGCACACAAAAACTATGTCAGAATATTTCTGTGCAAATTCTTCCGCGACGCGCTGGGTGAATGGTCGGCCACTCGCAGACATTAAAATCACGTGGCGTTTTTTACTCGCCCGCGGCGCCGCCTGTTTGATCGCTTTGTAGAGCGGCTCAATTTTCATCACCATCCCTGCGCCACCGCCATACGGCTTATCGTCAACTGTTCCGTGCACATCCGTCGCAAACACGCGCGGATTGATCGTCGCCACCGTAATTAATTTCGCTTTTTGCGCGCGCCCCAAAATCGCCACGTTCGCATACGCAGTGATCATGTCAGGAAAAAGTGTGATGGCGGTGAATTTCATAAAGATTGTTTAAATTGACAGACGGTTTGATATAGTATACAGTATCATCATCTATGAGTTGTGATGACTTATAGGGTTTCACATCCAAGAAACACCCTCCTCGCGGAGGGTGTTTTATTTATACTCGTCGATGAATAAGCGGACGGCCCCACACATCTTCATCGAGATTTAAAATATCGACATACTCATCAGCCGCTGTACGCAACTCTTGTGAAATATTATTTTTTGAAGAATAAACAAAAACTTTTTTACCCGCATTTTTTAAATAACTAATTAATGCTAGAAAATCTGAATCGCCCGTAAAAAAAATTGCTGTATCAAAATGCTGCACGTGATGAATAACATCTATTGTCATTTCAACATCCATATTCCCTTTCTCATGCACGGACTCCCCTAATTCATCAACGACCTTAATTCGCTTGAGCTCTTTTTTTCGAACCACAAATTTCAAACCTTTTTTCAAATAAATAAAAAATTTATGTTTGGCTGCGACATCATACGGTCGCGTACCATCAGCAGGATAAGCCGTATAATAAAAAACTCGGATACTTGTTGCAAGATATGCCAATTTAATCCGATCAACTATTTTTTGATAATCCAAAAACCACCCTTTAGCTTTTTGCGCCTGCCATAAATTCGCAGCGTCTATGAATACGTGGATGTTACAGACATTTTCCATACAAAAACTTTTGAGGGACTATAGATTATACAGATAAAAATTGCAATGCTCCACGGTTGCTGCTACCATTTTAGCATGCTTATATTTTATATCGCGATCCGCACACTTTCTTTTCTTCTAAGAAACCACGCGGTCCTCCAAGAAATCATCGCCGCTCTGCTCGTTGGTTTTTTCGCGTACCTCTGCATCAAAAATCTCTCGCTCGCGTGGAAGGTGCTTGTGCTCGAACTCATTCTCGATGGCGCGGGGCATTTTTTTGAGCTGCGTGGCCTACTTCTGCGCACATGGGTGCTCGGAATTTTTGGCGCGCTGTGGCTCATCAAAAAAATTCGCACACGAAAAAAATTTTCAGTGCCACAAAAAAATATTCGCGTTGCACTCGGAATTTTTGGTGTATTTTTAGCGTGGTCAATCGTTAATGGATTTCTAAATCACCACGCACCAAATTTTATTATCCAAGATACGATCCTTTATTTATTTATTTTGCTTTTAATTCCCGCGCTCGAATTCGAACACGCGCCGGAGCCGCTCTATGTCGCTGCGATCAAAATTTTTATTTTCGGCACCACACTTTTTTCTCTCATCACCTTCGCGCTTTATTCACTCAATATTTCAGTTTTACAAGATCCATACTACCACTGGTTTCGCGATGTCGCGGCCGGAAAAATCACGGATCTCGGCGCACATTTTTTTCGCATCGTCACCGCCGAACAAATTTTATTCGTGCCCATCATTTTGGTTTTGTTCAGCATGCTCACTAAAAAAATTTCAAACAAAAAAATCTGGGCACTACTCGTGTGTTCTCTCATCGTCGTAATTTTAAATTTCACGCGCATTTATTTTGTAGGTCTCGCAGCTGGCGCGCTTCTGCTGTTCTATCGCACACCGGCAAAACAATGGTTCAAAGTTTCCGCACTCACCCTCGGCGTGGCCGGACTTATTTTTTTCAGCACGCATTTTATCGCAAGCCGCGGTCAATCGATCGGCCTTAAACTCCTCGGCGTGCGCGTCGCAGGCGTGAAACCCGAAAACGACCCGAGCGGTGCGATTCGTATCGCGCTCCTCCCCGACATCAAGCGCATCATCGCGCTGCACCCACTTTTCGGTTCGGGCCTTGGACAAACAGTAACATACACCGACCCGATCACGCACACACCGCAAACCCGCACGCAATTTGATTGGGGTTATTTTGAAATGATCGCTGAACTTGGCGTGCTTGGTGCTGCCTCGTACTTCGCACTACTCGGCGCAATCATCTACAACTTCTCACGCATGGCACACACACCCCTCGCACGCGGACTCGTCGCCGGTGCGCTTGCGCTCTTCATCATAAATATAACGACGCCGGCCTTATTTCAAGGGTTCGGCGTCATATATTTTGTTTTTTTAATTGTCGCGCCGCGAATCTTAGATACCGAGATCATCGATTGATGCGATATCGTCGAACGCGCGCTCTGGCTCGGGCGCACGTCGTGCATCGCCCCCACCATTGTCGTTATCCTGATATCGACGTGGACCGCGTGAACCTTCTGGCTCCATAATTTTAAGATTGACCCGCGCGTTATTTTTCGCGCCCACGACTTTCGCGAGTGTACGAATCGCGCGTGCGGTCTGACCCTGTCGGCCGATTACATAACCCATGTCTTCCGGATTAACATGAAGCGTGATAAGCACACCACGTTCATCAACGATACGATCGGTGCGAACATCGTCCGGATGCGCAACGACTGCCTTAACAAGCATTTCTACAAACTCTTGATCTGTCTGCTGCATATCAAAACAATAAAAACTGATTAGCTGAATAGAATGTATGAGGCTCGCCATGTTTTCGAGTCCTACTCAAGTAAAAGTATAACAAAATTTTTTACAACCGCAAACTCTAATAATAAAAACGCGGCGAGAGTTGTGATAGAATTGCTTCCGTCTCAACCCTGCCGCATGATAGATCGCCGTCGCGTTCCGACTACTTGCCGCCTTTGCAGCCGTGGCCGTAACGCATGCGCGCCTCGGCCGCCGAGCTGTGTGGCACGCCAGCAATCGTGCGCGCGAGCATTTGCAGCCCGCGGCTTCCGGAACGAACACGTTCCGCAGCGATTACGCCGCCGATCGCGCGCTGTTCCATAGTCGCGAGATCCGCCGCCACTTCGGGCGGAAGCTGACCGTAGCTGGTCTGCAACTGCTCGCCGTCCTGAACCACGATGCCTGTTCGCATGCGCAGAATGTTTGCCTGCAGCGTGCTAATCGTGCCATCAGCTTCCGAGCGACGAAGCGCGTCGGCCACTCCTTGAACTGAAATCCCTGCGTCCATGTTCGTATCCTTTCCCCACTCAAGGGGCCTATTTGTTGGATGCAAGTAAATCATATTATGCCCAAAAAGTCAAGTTTCGAACATTGGACATATGTCTTGCTGGTGTGTACAAAATTGTTTAACAAATCAGATCAAAATGTTTAACAATTTTGTACCATGCGTCGAGACACTCACCCGCCGCCACAAAAAAACCGCCCCCTGAAGGGCGGCCTTTCAAAACAGACAGCAAAAAATTATTTCTTTGTCGCCTCTTTAGCGATATTTGCTGCACGTTTCTTGGTGATATGAACTTTCTGCATCTTCTCGCCTTTCATGAAGCCGAAATTGATGAGTAAATTGTTGACGGTCGTCGTTGGACGCACACCGTTTTTAAGCAACACCTCGAGACGATCTTTGTCGACGGTGAACGTCTTTGGATTGATCATCGGGTTGTAGTGTCCGATAACTTCCGCGCGACCCCATGGATCGCGGCCTTGTTCGGTCACGATGAGGCGATACTGTGGTTGTTTCTTTTTACCGACGCGTGATAATTTGAGTGATAACATAAGTGAAGTTTGGGCCGCAGCCCGGTGTCTAATCGTGAGCGCGATTGACGGATAGCAGCAGGATACTGGTTTTTTTGTACCTTGTCAAGGGAAACTCGACAGGCTACAATCATACATATGAATTACACGTGTTACGCCTGCGATTTGGACAATACGCTCACCTATTTTACGCGCGGTACTGATGCGTTAATCGACATCGTTGCAACATATGGTGTGCCGCGCGATGTGGCCGTACGTGTAATGAATGCGGTGGTCGATTCTGATGTCGGTTTTTCTCACAAAACATTTGTCGCAGCGCTGTGCAAGCTACATAATCAAATTAACGCCCCACAACTCGAGCGCGATGTGTGCGGATGGCTTGAGCACGATGGACTCGCACGCTATCCGGACGTTGATCAATTTTTAATTTCAATTGAAGCGCGTGGCCTGCCGTGGGCAATCATCACTGCAGGTAACGAAGAGTGGCAGGTGAAAAAAATCGAAGCGGTTAATTTACCAACAGACCGCGTGTTTGTTGTGTCTCCGATGGTTGGAAAAGCTGATGCTATAAAAAAATTACTCAAACGCTTTGGCAGTCCGATTGTTTTTGTTGACGACCGACCAGCAGAATTGGATCGCGTGCGTGATGTGCACGAGCCTGATGTTGTTGACACATATTTAATCGAACGGCCAGAATCACCACACAACATGAACCTGTCACGATACGAACACAAAAAAATAAAATCGCTCCTTGAATTGCCGACTGAAGTGACAGAGATGCGGGAAATCAAACAAGGCATACGCTAAAATAAAAACGCAGACTGCTTCGCGCACACTCGTGTGGTGGCGACGAAACAATCTGCGGAAGACAACCTCTGCGATTCTCAAGTTTTCTCGAGCACACACACCTCTATGACCTTCGCACGAACCGATTTCACGTAGGCCGTGATTGACTCGGGCGTGACCACACGATGAGGGGGGCGCAGCAATTCCTTGAGTATGGCTTTACGCGCCTGACGAATGCTTGACTCAAACTGCACGACGAGCTCCATTTGTCGAACACATGTTTCAAGCGCCGCTCCTTCTGCAATCCGAAATTCGATTTGCGCGAGTGGAAGATGCAGCTCGGTCTTGATCTGCTCAATCTTCTGGTCAAGCCATCGCTGGATGATTACGTCTGCAAACAAAACATCGTAATGAAAGGATGATGTCCAAGAAACCAACTCAATCTCCGCATCTGGTGACAATCCTGACGAAATTTCAGGGAAAAATTCCTGCATCGATTTCTCGAGAAGCGGAACGACGTCGATCCCCCATGTTCTACTCCGTGACATGAGCCCGACACGCACAAGCACCCAATGCTTAATCGGAGCGCGGAAATATCCATTCTTCAAAAGAAAAATCCTATACCGAAGACCCTGTTCAATTTGACGTGCATCACACGGAATTACTCCACGCCGCGCCAGCCCATGCACTCCAAAGATCAAACGGACTGCAAGCACCAGCACGATAGACGCAAACACGTCGCTGCTCAGCTTTTGAGTAAACACCAGCCGCACGAACAGATCAACCACCAGTAATGCCGCGGTCATGAGCGACAAAATTTCGATGTCCCACGTAAACTTCGATGCGCACACGAATCGACGCAGTCGAAAATACTTTTTAATCGTTTCCTGATTCCCTTCCATGATTCCTCCGTATCGTTCATGGCGTCAGAGGATTCTGACGACTGGGTACTATATCGTACCTGCGTGAGCGAGTCAACAATGCGGAAGTTCTTTGTACATATACCAGAAGTGCAAAATAAATTATGAGGGAGACTGCGCAAGCGTTGCGGGCCAGTGTCGCGCAACGCGCGACGAGCAACGCTGAGGAAGCCGAGCATTTTCTGCTGAGAAAATGCAAGGTGGTCTCCTGAATAATTTAATTTTGCACTTATTTCGCCCACCGTTCCGCCTCCGCAAATTTCACGCTCAATAATTGCGACACGCCATCGTCGCCCATCGTCACGCCGTACAAAATGTCGCCCTTGCCCATGGTCGCGCGGTTGTGGGTGATGACGATGAACTGGGTTTTTTCGGCCAACCGCTCCAAAATATCCGCATAACGAATTGAGTTTGCTTCGTCCAGCGCCGCATCAACCTCATCCAAAACAACAAACGGCGACGGATTGCTCGCCATGATCGCACACAAAAGTGCCACCGACGTCATCGCGCGCTCGCCGCCCGACAAAACCGAAATATCTTTGATGCGCTTACCGGGCGGCTGCGCCTGAATATCAATCCCAACCAAAACCGGCTCGCGCGACACGCCCTCGGCGCGCTCCTCGGCCGCCTCTGCAACATCTTCTTCGGTCTCGCCGTCGTCATCGCCCGCGCGCGCCGTCAACTCATCGCGCGGATCAACATACACCGGAATCAATTTTGCCGACCCACCCTTAAACAGCGTCGCAAAAAATTCCTGAAACAAAACATTTAATGTCGTCAGCGCTTCTTCGCGCCGCGTTTTCAAAATCTCGTCAAACTCTTTGATTGTCGTCTCTGTGTTCGCCAAAGCACCCGACAAATCACCCAGCTGCTCGGACAAAAATGTGTAGCGTGTGTTCGTCTCGTCATATTCCTTCATCACCTCCGGATCGATGCCGCCGATTAATTCCAACTGATGCTTCAAAGAAAACAGTTCGCGCTGCGCCTGATCCGCCGACGCCAAATTTTCCGCTGGTCGCGCAGCCAAAACTTCCGCAACCATGTGCGGAACTTCCATCTGCATCTCCTCGCGCAAACTTTCAAGCCGCGTCTCAAATTTCGCGCGCTCAATTTTCCGCCCCGACAACCGCGATTCAATCTCATGCATCGCACGCTGCTCATCTTGCAATCGTCGCTGCACCGCAAAAAATTCCGATTTTTTTTCCTGCTCACGATGCGATTCGGCGTGCATCGCCGCGCTCAATTCTTTGAGCTGCACATCAAGCAACAAAACCGACTCCTGCAATTCATCAAGTTGCGCCTGAATTTTCGGATCTGCTTTGGTTTCTTGCGGCGCGACCTCGGGCGCCGGACGCTGCAAGCGCGCGACCAAATGTTCAGTTCGATCAACAACCGCATCAAACGCATCCAAAATTTTAACGACCGCCTCAATCGTCGTTGCACTGCGCAACCGCGCACCAAGTTCACGCTGCGCCGTTTTCATCTCTTCCAGCTCATCGATAATTTTCGACAGCGGCAACGGCGCCCACTCCGCGCGCACCTCGCGTCGCACGCGCGAAACCTCCAGCGCGGTTTTCAAACGCAACTCTTCCTCGCGAAGCGCCCCCCGTTTTTTCGACGCATCCTCATACGATCGTTGCAAACCGATGATCACCTCACTTTGCGTCTCTTCGACTTCGAGTTTATGGAGTGACCCGAGCATCGCATCATAGCGCGCCCGAATTTCGCCGAGCGCTGTCTCATCGCCCCCGCACGCCGTCGTCAACTCGCCAACCCGCGTACTCAAATCATGCCATAACGTTCCATAATATTGTTTTTGTAACGATCGCAACCGCGCTTCGACCGCTTCGCGCTCTTCCAATCGTTTGACCGCGCGCTGCAAACTCCGCAACCGCGGCTCAATTTCTTTCAATAAATTTTCGGCCTGCGAAATATTTTCGCGCGTTGCGTGTAATTTGAGCAACGCCTGATGTCGCTTCAGTTGAAATTCCTTGACGCCCGCGGCCTCATCAAAAAACTCCTTACGCTCACGTGGAGACACGAGCAAAATTTGATCAATCAAACCCTGACCGATCACGGTGTAGGTCTTCTGTCCAAAATGCGCCTTCGCGAGCAACAATTGGATGTCGCTCAATCGCGCCTTGCTTCCATTAATATAATATTCGCCAGCGCCATCACGATAGAGACGCCGCGCAATCACAATCTCCGGCACATTCATCCAATCATATTCGTCGCCCGCTGCTCCCGCGACAACGCCCTCATTAACCAGATGCACCGAAACTTCCGCATACCCGAGCCGCGCTTTTTTATCCGAACCCGCAAAAATAACATCCTCGGATTTTTTCCCGCGCAACGTTTTCATCGATTGCTCGCCGAGCACCCATCGAATCGCATCTGCCAAATTGGATTTACCCGATCCGTTTGGCCCCACCACCGCCGTGATTGATCGCGCCGCAGCCGTTGGCGGCTGGAAATCGAACGCAACTTTTGTTGCAAAAGATTTAAACCCCTGAATTTCTACACGTTTTAAAAACATATTCGTCGGTTATTGTAACACTTTGTCACAATAAATCCAAAAATTGACAGGGAGAATATTTTTATTTAGTATACAAACTCCACAATCCATCACCGGAGTATTGATGAGTAACTTAGCATCAGCCCTTGAGAAACGGGATCCATACAAAGAAGTGCTTGATAATTGTCGGGATCTGGTCACCTTTGGTGAACTCGTTGCAAAACATCTTATCCCTGACTTCTCCCCACAACGCGCATTTTCGGTTCGAAAAACAACTGAACGTGGCACACTCACCGTCGTGGAAAAACTTCCGCGTCGCGTGGAGCGCAGTGAACTCGTCGTCGTCTACACGGTCTCGTGGACTCCACACGAAGTGCGTCCATTCAACGAGCGCGTCAACGACGTCATCGTCACCATCGCAGGATCCAATGGCCTACACCCGCGGATCACTCTGCTGCAATACATGCGTCGTCCGGACAAAATTGCATGGAACGAGAGCCAGCTTCCCCTGCTCCGCGCACTGTTTGAACAATAAGCAAATGGGTTTACCAGTTGTCCCGAACCTACAACTGGTTTTTTATTTTGACAAGTCGTGCCCAACACGCTATAGTTATTTTGTTCCCTCTACCTTAATATATACTCCAGAAACCGCGCGCGTTACGGCAGCTTATGTTATCCATCTTCCCTCCATCGTTTGTGTCATCACACATCACACACCAACATATCTGATCCGAACTCGAGCGGGTTAACTTTTTCCCGCTATGTTATTCAGCATGATCATCACCGCTTTTGTCGCGGTTATATCTGTCGCTATTGGCTATTTCGCTCGCAAGTCCGTCGCAAAATCGCAAGTTAATTCCGCAGAAGCACACGCAGAAAAAATTCTCACGGACGCAAAAAATAAAGAACAGGATCTTCTGCTCAAAGCACGCGAAAAATCAATCGCATTAATTGATGAATCCAAAAAAGAGCAGGACGAATTGCGCCGCGAACTCAAAGAGCAGCAGCAACGACTTGAAAAACGCGAAACGACGTTTGACCAAAAGCTCGCCGAAATTCAAGATCGCCACGCAAAGTTGGTTGCACAAGCGGATCGCGTAAAAGTTGTGCAAGCCGAAGCCGAGGCGCTCAAAGAAACGCAGCTCGCCAAATTACAATCGATCGCCGGACTCACCAAAGATGAGGCAGTCGAGAGCATGTTGAAGCTCGTTCAGGAAAGCGAAGCCGAGGCGCTCAGCGCGCGCATCATGAAACTCGAACGTGAATCATCCGACTATTACGAAAAAGAGGTTAAAAAAATTCTGACCACCGTCGTCTATCGGTACGCCGGATCACACGCAGCCGAAACGATGACCACGACGGTGCAATTGCCGAGCGACGAAATGAAGGGTCGCATCATCGGCAAAGCAGGCCGCAACATTCAGACAATCGAAAAATTGACGGGCTGTGAATTGATCATCGACGAAACGCCGGAATCAATTATGATTTCTGGTTTTTCGCCGATCCGCCGCCAAGTTGCAAAATTGACGCTCGAAAAATTAATGTCTGACGGTCGCATCCATCCGGCGCGCATCGAAGAAGTGATTGAGGAAGCAAAAAAGGATTTAGCGATTGATGTGCGCAAGGCCGGTGAAGACGCGCTCTATCAACTTGGCATCGCAGGAATCGATCCAAAATTAGTTTCGATTGTTGGACGCTTGAAATATCGAACATCGTACGGACAAAATCAGATGTTGCACGCGATCGAAGTCGCACACATCTCGTCGATGCTCGCGGACGAACTCGGCGTTGACCCGATTCAAGCGCGCAAAGCAGGTTTGCTCCACGATGTTGGCAAAGCAATCGATCACGACACACAAGGCTCACACCCAGAACTCGGCTATCAATTGATGAAAAAATTTGGATTGCCGGAAGAAATCGCGTATTGCTCGATCGCGCATCACGAAGACAAACCAAAAACTTTGCTCGGCTGCATCATCAAAGCGGCGGACGCGATTTCAGGCGCGCGCCCGGGTGCGCGACGTGATTCGTATGAGCAATATGTGCGCCGATTAGAGGAATTGGAGAAAGTCGCGACGTCGTTTGAAGGTGTTGAAAAAGCGTATGCGATTCAAGCAGGTCGTGAGATGCGCGTGTTTGTTCGCCCGCAAGACGTTGATGACTACGGTGCATACAACATCGCGAAAGACATCGCGAAAAAAATCGAGACCGAATTGCATGTACCGGGCGAAGTCAAGGTGACGGTGATTCGAGAGAGTCGGGTGATTGAATATGCGCGGTAAACGGTGATTTGACATTGCTACAAATTAAAGCTATAGTCCACGCATAATTTGGGATTTCCCACTCGCCCCGCCAGCAATGGCGGGGTAGAATTTTTTAAGAGCTGTAAAACGTAACGAATCTGCCTCTGATTATATTGAAATCTCGAGTGCTTACGGCACCAACTCTCCCGAGTAGTCGACGAGAATCAAAAACGCGCGCTTGATTCAACAGCACCCAACGATCATCGCCATCGACACGAAATTTAACATACCACGAACCAACTTTCTCTCGTTTTGTGATTGGTAAACCCAAAAAGGTGTTGCCCGTTAACTTTTTGAACACAAAAACGGGGCGAACAAATGCATCGCCCTTCCCAAATATTTCATCGCCGACATTCATCCCGATGCGGCACCACCACACCTCGCCCTGCTTGAAAAATTTTTGGCGCTGCGATTCGGCAGCAGCGACCGCGTGCAAACTGATTTTTTGTTTGCACCACAAACTAAAACGATCAATGATTTCAAACATACCCTCCTTGGTTACGTTGATTAATTGTTGAGATTTTAAAATAAGTTTGTGACATTGTCAAAATTTTGCCCTGTTCATAACTATTTGCTCATTCTGAGCGAAATGCATATAATCTTAGAAGATTACTCATCTATTTTTTGTTTATGAACAAAGCAGAACTTATCTCACAACTTGCTGAGCAGACCGGAATTTCAAAAAAACAGGCCGAGGATGTGGTCGAGGGCTTCGTCGCGACTGTCGTTAAGACGCTCAAAGCAGGTGGCGAGGTCACGATCGCTGGTTTCGGCACGTTCAGCGCGAAACAACGCGCGGGCCGCACCGGTGTTAATCCCCAAAATCCAACACAAAAAATTCAAATCCCTGCGGTAACCGTTCCAAAGTTCAAAGCGGGCAAAAATCTTAAGGACGCGTTGAAATAATTCGCCACAATTAAATCGCAATGACCGCCGCGAGGCGGTTTTTGTATTGAAATGGTGTTCGGCTCTGCTGCTCGGCCGCTGCTCAAGTTTTTTCTTGACGGGTGACTGCCAAAGACGTAAAATTCGAACACCAATCCTTCGGACGATTAGCTCAGTTGGTTAGAGCGCACGATTCACATTCGTGAGGTCACTGGTTCGAACCCAGTATCGTCCACCATTGATGCAAACAGAGTTGGGCTAAAAATATTAAATCATTTATCAAAAATATTTTATGAATATTTTGGTTTTTGGCGATAGTATAGCTTGGGGCGCATATGACCCAGAGCAGGGCGGCTGGGTTACTCGTTTAAGAAATTATTTTGAGGAACAAGAAAACGACATTGATGTTTACAACTTAGGTATTCCTGGTGAAACCACGACTGATTTACTTGAAAGAATTGAGGTGGAAGCAAAACCTCGCGAGCCGAACTTGATAATTTTTGCCATTGGCATTAACGATGCTCAATTTATCAAGTCTACAAATGATTTACGAATTTCGATTAATGAGTTTCAACAAAATCTTGCGAAACTTCTTTCTATTGCCAAAAAGTTTACCGATAAAATCGTTTTTGTTGGTCTGACCACAGTAGACGAGTCAAAAACAATTCCTTGTCAATGGAAACACGATCGATCATATTTCAACAAAAATATCAGGCGGTTTGATGAGGCTATTGGGAAGTTTTGCGAAAACAATAGGTTAAAATTCGTTTTGATGAACGATGTTCTTCGGAACGATGACCTTGTTGACGGATTACACCCCAACACGCAAGGGCATACCAAAATTTTTAATCGAATAAAGCCTGTGACAGAATCATTTCAGTAGCCCACCCGCACCTCACCAAAAAACCCGAACCACACAAGGCTTGACTGCACACTCCCGCAAACGAGCAAGGTATGCGGATAAGGTATTTTTATGATTGAACACTTTTCGTATTCGTAGTATACTCACCTTCGACTCGCTTTATGTACGTAAACCTCCTCGAGCCACAATATCCGTATCAAGGCCCCCAGCGAAAAAAGATGATGCTTGTCATCTTTTTCTGTTTATTGATCGGCGGCGCGCTCGCCGGAACAACGTGGGTTGGTGCGCAAGTTTTTGGAAAAAAAACAGAACCAAAAACCATCGAACGCGTGAAGCCAATTGACACCTCAACGTTCATCGGCAAAGTAAAAGCGTTGTTTACCGCGAGCACTGGATCGGCGCTCATCGTGAATGGCGATCGCGTCAACATCGCGCTACTCGGCATTGGCGGCGATGGACACGATGGCGCGCAACTCACCGACACCATTCTCATCGCAAGTATCAAACCATCGACCAAACAAGTCGCGCTCATCTCAATTCCCCGCGATACCGTTGCGAATATCCCGAGCTTCGGCTTTCGAAAAATCAACGAAGCAAACGCGCTCGCCGAAATGCAAAATCCAGGCAGTGGTCCGGATGTCGCACTCGATACGCTCCAAAATTTTCTTGGCATCGATATTCCCTACTACGCACGCGTCGATTTCGGTGGCTTTGAAAAATTGATCGATGACATCGGCGGCGTCGATGTTTATGTTGATAAAACTTTTAGCGATTCTGAATTCCCAACCAACGACTATAAATATCGCACCATCTCATTTCAAAAAGGTTGGGCGCATTTTGACGGCGCGCGCGCGCTCGATTTTGCGCGCTCACGCCACGGAAATAATTTCGAGGGTTCTGATTTTGCGCGTGCACATCGCCAACAAAAAATGTTAGTCGCGGCGCGCGACAAACTGCTGTCAACTGAAACACTGCTGCATCCATCTCGTCTCACTGACATTTTGGGAACACTCGATGCGCACATCAAAACAAATATCGGTGTGACGGAATTACTCGAACTCGCCGCTCTTGCAAAAGATGTTGATACGAACAAAGTGACCAACATTGTTTTTTCAGATGATCCCGCAAGTGTTTTGTATCCAGATAATTCGAGCGGCGCATTTTATCTTCGACCGCGCGATCCGACACTTGAACAAATTCATTACATCGCGACAAATATTTTTGATGAAAAAGTTTCTGAAAGTGCAAAAACGCTCATCGATCAGGTGCCGCTCAAACCAGAACAACTCACCGATACAAAAATTGAAATTCAAAATGGAACGTGGCGTCCAGGTTTTGCGGCGCGACAAAAACGCAAGCTCGAACAGCAAGGATTCCGTGTGGTGAGCGTTGGAAATGCACCGGTGCGACCGATCCCCCTTACGCAAATTTATCCGACAAACACACGCAATCCGCAGGTTTTTGAGAAAATAAAAAAAATCTACAACGCCGAAGTCGTTGTGATGCGGCCATCGATTGCGGTCGACGATACAACACAAACCGCGCCAACGGTTGACATAATTGTGATTTTGGGGGAGAATGCGCCTGATATAGCCGATTAAATTTATGCAAACAGAACGACGCCCTGAACAAGTTGATTATCGCCTGCCAACCGTCGCCCTCGTCGGCCGTGTTAATGTTGGTAAATCGTCCCTGTTCAACTGCATCATGGAAACGCGACAAGCGATTGTTTCCGACGTGCCCGGCACGACACGCACACGCAACATCGGCAACTTCACGTGGCGTGGTGTTCAATCACGTATCGTTGACGCAGGCGGTTTGACGTTTGATGAGTCGGCTGATTTTGAAGAAGAAATTTTAGCGCAAACAAAAAAAGCGATCGCTGAAGCCGACGTAATTTTATTTTTAGTTGACTTGCAAGATCGCTTGATGCCGCAAGAACGCGAGATTGCAAAATTACTTCGCAAAGAAAAAGTTCCGGTGCTGCTCGTTGGCAACAAAGCAGATTCGCCACGCTACCGTGCGAACGCGCATGAGGCGGAATGGTTGAAACTCGGCATGGGTGAACCGCGCCCGGTATCAGCGTCAAACGGAACAGGCGTCGGCGATGTGCTGGATGAAATTTTCAAATTATTTAACAAAGCAAAACGTCGCCCAAAACAAGTTTCCGTTAAACCCGATATTCGCGTTGCGATTTTGGGCAAACCGAATGTTGGCAAATCAACACTGCTCAACCAAATTGCCGGCGAAGACATGGTGATCACCTCCCCGATCGCACACACGACGCGCGAAACGTTTAATTTGATGGTGACATGGAATGCGCACGTGATTGAATTTATCGATACGGCGGGTATTCGTCGCAAGTCACATGTTGACGAAGGACTTGAAAAAATTGGTGTGTCGCAAAGTATCGCACACATGGAAAATGCAGACGTCGTGCTTTTGATGATTGACGCGACCGAGCCGGTGTCAAATCAAGAAAAAATTCTCGCGAGTTTGATCGAAGAAAAACGTCGAAGCGTTATTTTGGTCGTGAACAAATGGGATTTGATCGAAGATCACAGCGAAGAAAACCGAAAAGAATTTATCAAATTGCTGTACGGACTCTATCCACATCTGCAACACGCTGCCATCGTCTTTTTGTCCGCAAAATCCGGTTATCGCGTGCATCAATTATATGAAAATATTGTTGCGGCTTGGGGCGCGCGTCACAAAATTATCGATGCATTGACCCTCGACACCTTCATCCACGAATTACTCGCAAAGCATCCGCCTAAACGTGGGGGTGGAAATATTCCGCCAAAAATTTACGGTTTGAAACAGCTTGCAACAGACCCGCCATATTTTCAGATGAGCATTCGCGCGAAATCAATTCTCGCGCAATCGTACATCAAATTTGTCGAGCGTTCGGTGCGTGAACATTTTGGTTTTGTCGGCACACCGATCTCGTTGTATACTAAAAAAACAAAGCAGTAATTTTATGTGGCTCATTGTTGGGCTCGGCAATCCGGGAAAAGAATATGTGGCGACGCGGCACAACGCAGGTTGGATGGCGCTTGATTTTTTGGCGAATGAAATTGACGCGACGTGGCGCGTTGATAAAAAATTGGATGCGGAAATCGCCGATGGATCGATGGGTGGCGAAAAAATTTTACTCGTGAAACCACACACGTACATGAATTTATCGGGTACCGTCGCGGCGCCCCTCGCTGCATTTTATAAAATTCCACCCGACCACATTATCGCCGTACACGATGATATGGATTTTGACTTGGGCGATGCACGTGCGCAATTTGATCGCACAGCAGCCGGTCACAACGGTGTTCAAAATTTGATCGACTGTCTCGGGACAAA
>JAHFHU010000005.1:0-35070 GCA_023246755.1 Candidatus Magasanikiibacteriota bacterium | reverse complement strand
CCACCGCGTTCGCATCGGCATTGGTCCGAAACAAATTGATGGGCGCGATTTTGTGCTGGAAAAATTTTCGAGCGACGAGCTGATCGAGATGAAAAAATCATGTGCGGCCGCGCGCGAACTCGTTCAACAAATTATTTTAAAATAATTTCTCGCGGCCCGAACAATTTTTGAACGCGCGTCGCAAAAATTGGCGAATCTTTTGAAGCGATAAATTTCTTTGTACCATTCCCGACGCTCCCCCAACTCGCAATAATTTGTTGAGCAACTGCATCAGCAGGATCAATCGTCGAACAGGCAAACATCTCGCGAACACGTGCATAATGCGTGCACGCAAGCAAAAGAACGTCGGCACCCGCCGCATGCATCGCAGCAACCGCGGCATCAACCGCAGTTCGTGTCGCCGCCACATCCTCGTATTCAATCGCTGCCGCAAGATTCGGACACGCGATCATCGTAGCACGAATATTTGCACGCTGAAACTCTTTTTGATACATCCCCGATTCAATTGTTGCGGGCGTCGCCGCAACTGCAACGTGCGGTGTGCTGAATTTTTGAACCGCACTAACCGCTGCACCCACCATCTCAATAATTCCGTCTCCCCGCATGTACGGCCGAATCACTGCGGTCGAAACGGTGTTACATGCGCTGACAAGGTGGTCTGCTCCGGCATCGCGCAAAATTTTAAAACCCGCGATCGTCAGCAGCCGAACGTCGGCTTGCGCGCGTGATCCATACGGCACATGTGCGAGATCACCAAAATAAACGACGTCGAGCTCGGGCGCGCGCGCATGGAGCGCAGCCAAAACTGACAATCCGCCGCTACCCGAATCAAAAATTCCAATCATATATATGTAGGCAGAATTGTACACAACAATACAGCTGCGAACAAATGGTGGATAACCTACCCCTTGACACGCAAAACAAAATGTGGAACCCAGTGTATATATGAATGACCTGACTGACTGGACCATAATTCATCGAGGCGAGCACGCGTATCCTCCGCTACTTGCACAAATTAACGATCCACCCGCAAAAATTTTTGTGCGGGGCAATTCAACGCTTCTGCAAACCAAAATGTTTGCCGTTGTCGGATCGCGCGATGTCAGCGATTATGGCCGTCGTGCAATTGAAACGATCGTGCCGCCTGTTGCAGAACACCTCACCATTGTATCCGGCATGGCCCTCGGTGCTGACGCGGCTGCTCATTGCGCTGCACTCGAAAATAACCGACCAACCATCGCGGTGCTCGGTTGTGGCGTTGATGACGAATCAATTTATCCGCGCTCGCACATAGCGCTGGCACGACGCATTTTAGATTCTGGTGGTTGCATCGTTTCAGAATATCCGATTGGTGAACGCGCCCGCCCCGAATATTTTCCGGCGCGCAATCGCATCGTCGCGGGCATGTCACTCGGCGTATTGATTGCCGAAGCTGCGCGCGACTCAGGAACCATGATTACCGCGCGCCTCACGCTCGACTACAATCGTGAATTGTTTGCGGTGCCCGGATCGATTTTTTCAAAATTATGCGCCGGCACCAATGAAATATTGCATCAGGGTGCACATGTCGTTACCTGCTCTGCGCATATTTTAACTGTCTTTGGAATTGATCACGCACCCACCCAACAATCTCTATTACTCTCACGATCTGAACGTCATGTCTATGACATCATCGCGCGAACATCATGTTCACTGAGCGATCTCATCACGCTTGCCGGTTTGACGCCAAGCGAAGCAATTATGATCGTTTCAGAATTAGAACTGCGCGGAATTATCACACGGAGTACAAATAATTTATCTGCACGATCTATGTAAGTCTGCTATAATTATCGGCATGCCAGAAAAATTTTTTACACCGCCCGCTCCGTGGCCACATGAACCCGACGAACGAACTGCGTTTGAAAAAATTCGATCATCGTTATTGAACAAATTTTTATTCAGCACGGTTGCGTTGAATGCGTGCACACCACAAGCAAAAATCGATCGGCCAGAAATAATAGCACCTGCGGTTAAACCAGCGCCAAGTATTCGATTCGAGACCAAACCATCCGACCAACTTGTTGATCCAGAAATTTTTGCATTCCATAAAAATGGCATGTACACTCCCAAAGAGTTACACGACCGCACAATTCATCTCGCACACGATGTAACTGTTTTAGAAGATGCCGGAATTTTTTTTTACAAGGTGTGTCCTGAAGATACGATATCGTCGATTCGTGAAAAATTAGCGCAATTTTCAGAATTTTCGTACCTCAAAAACCAAACCGGTCATTTGCAAACATTCAGCATCCCCGCACATGACCTTCATCTCGCGCAGTGGATCCCGATTCCGCTCGAGCGCACGACACGGATTATAGAAAAATCTGATTTTATCAAACAAACAATCATCGGTATTGATGAGATTTTAAATGAACCGCTGTATGGACCAACTGTTCAACATATTTTAGACAAAACGGGCATGGACAAAGATCAGCTCGTTGCCGCGCTTCTTGTAATTGCGAAGCAAGAATCCGGCGGAGCACCGCTCGGACAATTCGAATTTCATCGATGGGAGGGCCATGACGGACACCATGAATTTTCATTCTCAATATTCCATATTTTGATGAGCGGTATCGGACTCAAAGTTCGGCGCGAACTCGGAATGACCGAGGGGCAAACCTATAATGTTGCAAACGCGACAAAATTATTCTTAGCGTACATCGTCCAAAAAAGCAACCGATCGACGATAGATCCTGCCGATTTTTTCCCATTTACGCCGGCAAAACTTGAGAGATTTGCGAGTTTTTATAATGGAGGCGCATGGAAAACTGGCAATCCCGATTATGTGAACAATGTCTGGCGTCACTATCAAAACGCGATAGAAAATCAGCCATAGGTTTGACAATTTGGCCTAAAACTGATATTTTCAAATACATATGTCGCGACTCGTTATCGTGGAATCCCCCACAAAAGCAAAAACTATTAGCAAATTCCTCGGTAAAGGATACGTGGTCGAATCATCATTCGGCCATATTCGTGACCTCCCAAAAAGCAAAACCGGTGTCGATGTGGAAAATGATTTTACACCAACATACCTCGTTCCGCGTGAAAAAAAAGCACGCGTTAAAGAACTGAAGGCGCTCGCAGCTGATGCGACGGAAATCTTGTTTGCGACTGATGAAGACCGTGAAGGAGAAGCGATTTCGTGGCACTTGGCCGAAGTGCTCGGTGAAAAACCGGAAAAAATCAAACGCATCACTTTTCATGAAATCACGAAGAAGGCAATTTTACACGCGGTTGAAAATCCACGAACGTTAGATTTGCATCTGGTCGACGCGCAACAAGCACGCCGCATCGTTGATCGTCTTGTTGGATACGAACTCTCGCCATTTTTGTGGAAAAAAGTTCGCGGTGGTTTATCAGCCGGACGCGTACAAAGTGTTGCAGTTCGTTTAATTGTTGAACGCGAGCGTGAAATTTTGGCATTCAAACCAGAAGAATACTGGACCATCGACGCAAAAATGGCCGCGGATGGAAAAGAGTTTGACGCAAAATTATCGCAAATTGCCGGTGAAAAATTAGAAAAATTTTCGATCACGGACGCGAGCGCTGCGCACGCGATTGAAAAAAATTTGAGTGGTGCAAAATTTTTGGTTGCTGATGTTGAAAAAAAATCTGCCACGCGTCAGCCCGCGCCTCCGTTCACCACATCAACGCTGCAACAAGAAGCGAACCGACGTCTCGGCGCGACCGCAAAAGTAACGATGATGCTTGCGCAACGATTATACGAACAGGGTTACATCACCTACATGCGTACGGACTCCGTGAATTTAAACGCGGATTTTCAGACAGATGCAGTTGCGTTCGCGCGCGAAAAATTTGGCGCCGATTACACAACCGGACCACGCGCCTACACAAATAAATCAAAGGGAGCGCAAGAAGCGCACGAAGCAATTCGTCCGACCGATATCCGTCAAATTCCAGAATTATTGGCGTCGACGGGCATGGAACCAAAAATGATGAAGATGTACGATCTCATTTGGCGTCGCGCGCTTGCGTCGCAAATGGCAGGTGTCGAATTCAACCAAACCGGTATTGATATCGAAGCAACGAGTGCTGTCGACAAAAAAACATATACATTTCGCGCAAATGGACAAGTGATTAAATTTGCAGGTTTCATGGCGGTCTATCCGGATGCACAAAAAGAAACAATCGTCCCTGAAGTACAAGTTGGTGACGCGGTTGATGCGCGCGAAATTTTGAGCGTGCAACATTTCACCGAACCGCCGGCGCGTTACAACGATGCAACGCTTGTCAAAATTTTGGAAGAGCATGGCATCGGCCGCCCATCTACATACGCGCCAACGATCGCTACGGTAATTGATCGCGGCTATGTTGAACGCGAAGAACGTCGATTAAAGCCGACTGAAATTGCGTTCATTGTGAACGACATGCTCGTGGAACATTTTCCGCAGATCACCAATTACGAATTTACCGCAGATTTAGAAAATCAGTTGGACGAAATTGCGGATGGTGAAAAAGAAATGGTGCCGGTGCTGCACGCTTTTTACGATCCATTCAAAAAAAATTTAGTAGAAAAAATAAAATCTGTTGTCGCGCAAAAAGCACCTGACGAACCAACCGACGAAGTGTGCGATAAATGTGCGAAGCCGATGGTGATCAAAGTCGGACGTTTTGGAAAATTCATGGCGTGTTCAGGATATCCAACGTGCAAAAACGCAAAACCAATTCACGAAACAAGCGATGTAAAGTGTCCGCTCTGTGGTGAAGGCGACATCGTGCCACGTAAATCTAAAAAAGGTAAGGCTTTTTATTCATGCAATCGTTACCCCGATTGCAAAAATGCATATTGGGATAAGCCGACCGGAAAATTATGCGTTGCCTGTGAGGCGATGATGGTTCAACCACTCCGCGGTGACGCAAAATGCTCAAACAAAGAGTGCAAAACGAATGAAGGAAAAGCTGCGACGGGTCGCGGTGGGCGCTTCAAGAAAAAAATCGACAAATCAACTGAGAGCGAAGGTGATGAAAAAAATCCATCTGCCGAATAACGATTGACGTCGCAGGCGAACCCCCGTAATATGTACGTATGTACCCTTTTGAGGATCCGCCCCCATCAAATCCAACACTCGGCCTACTACTCGATACTATTCGTGAGCGTCGCCCACAGGCAGACCTCACCATGGTAAAATTGGCATATGAATTTGCCGCAGACGCACACAACGGACAGGTGCGAAAATCGGGTGAACCCTACATCATTCATCCGTTGTGCACCGCAATCACGCTCGCGCAGATGAACATGGATCCGACGATAATTATCGCAGGATTATTACATGATGTTCCGGAAGACACAGCCATAACTATCGAAGATGTTGAAAAAAATTTTGGAAAAGAAATTGCAAATTTAATTGCGGGTGTAACCAAACTTGGAAAAATTAAATATCGCGGCATCGAACGTTACATCGAAAATCTCCGCAAAATGTTTGTTGCGATGGCCGAGGACATTCGCGTAGTGATTATCAAATTTGCGGACCGTCTCCACAACCTGCACACACTCGACCACTTGGCGCCTAAAAAACAATATCGCATTGCGCTCGAAACGCTCGAAATTTATGCACCAATCGCGAATCGACTCGGCATGGGCGAGATGAAAGGTCAGCTCGAGGATTTATCGTTCAAATATATTTTTCCAAAAGAATACGCATGGACACGCGGGCTCGTCGAAGAACGTTATGAAAAAAAGGAAGCATACATCAACGAAGTCAGAGCAACACTTGAAAAAGAATTGACTGCGGCCGGCATTAAATATCAATCCGTTCATGGTCGCCTCAAACGTCTATACAGTTTATATTTAAAATTACTCAAGCACGATAAAAATATTGAGAAAATTAATGATCTCATTGCGTTGCGCGTCATTGTCGATGACATGACCGATTGTTACGCGGCGCTCGGCATCATCCACAAATTATGGCGTCCCCTTCCCGGCCGCATCAAAGACTACATCGCGCAACCGAAGCCGAATGGCTATCAATCCTTGCATACGAGCGTTTTTTGCGAACAAGGGCAGATTGTTGAATTTCAAATTCGTGATCATCAACAACATCTTAACGCAGAATATGGTATCGCGGCACACTGGTCATACGACGAACATGACGCAACAAAAAATCAATCACGTCAACTTAAGTGGGTGCGCGAACTCGCGGCTGTTGGAGACGCCATGCAACGACTCAAAGATTTAGAAAATCTTAAAATCGATATTTTTCAAAATCGAATTTTTGTTTTTACGCCGAAAGGCGACGTGATCGATCTACCGGAAAATGCAACACCGGTCGATTTTGCGTTCGCTGTTCACACGCACATCGGCAATCAGTGTGCGGGTGCACGAGTCAACGATCGCATCGTCAGCTTGGATCAACCGCTTAAATCGGGCGATGTGATTGAAATCGTCGTTGATAAATCAAAAAAAGGACCCTCTGCCGACTGGATTAAATTTGTAAAAACAAATCACGCAAAATCGTGTATCAAACAATTTTCAAAACGATCAATCGCAGATTGGATTAAATCGGCTTTACCAACGCGAAGCAGATAAAATTTTACATTCTTCTTAATCGCGCAACAAGATTCTCGAGCTCTTCATTTGAATAAAAATCGATGATGATTGTTCCTTTTTCACCACGCTTTGCAATCGAAACTTTGGTGCCCAGCGTTGAACGTAACTCAGATTCAAGATATTGCACATCCGCGGCTTTCGCTTTTGATTTGCGCGCCGAACGCATCTGTACCGCGGCTTCAACTTGACGCGTCGTCATCCCCTCACCGAGCATGCTACGCAAAACGAGCAGACGCTCATCATCGGTTGCGAGACTTAGAAGCGCGCGCGCTTTGCCCATCGTAATTTTCCCTTGTCCAAGCGCCTGCATCGCCTCTTCGGGCAAATCAAGCAAACGAATCATATTTGAAACGTGCGGCCGACTCTTTCCAACGCGCTCTGCAACTTGATCCATCTGCAAACCAAATTCGTCACGCAATCGTTTGTAACTAAACGCCTCATCAATCGGTGTCAGATCGACACGCTGCACATTTTCAATAATTGCGAGCTCCAATTTTCCATGCTCCGTTGTGCTGCGTACGATCGCCGGAACCGTTGCAAGCCCCGCGCGGCGTGACGCACGCCACCGACGTTCTCCTGCAATCAATTCGTAGGTACCATCTTTGCGTTCTGAAATAATAAGCGGTTGCAAGACACCATGCTCACGAATACTCTCGACCAATTCAGCGAGCTCTTCTTCATTAAAAATGCGACGCGGCTGATGTGGATTAGGCGAAATATCCCCGACGGGAATATGCCAAATTTTATCTGAATCAAGATCTGCTTTAACTGCGGCCGATGAAACCGGAATTTGTTGTGGTGATTTTACAGCGCCGCCCGACGATGAAGGAATGATTGATTGAAGTCCGCGTCCAAGTGCCATATAAATTAAAGAACAAATTCTTTGACCGGCTGATGTGCCGCATCTTCGATTTTATGAATTTCGATAACTTCATCCGCGAGTGATGAGTAAGCGGTTGCACCGCGCGAAAATTTATCGTAATGCATAATCACTTTTCCAAAACTCGGCGCCTCCGCAAGTTTTACATTGCGAGGAATAATCGTATCGAAAATTTTGCTCGGAAAAAATTTGCGCAACTCTTGTTCGACATCTTTTGATAATTTATTTGCGCCACTAAACATCGTAATCACCGCGCCCAAAACTTTAAGATGTGGGTTGATACTTTCACGCACAAGATCGAGTGTCTCAAGAAGTTGCCCGAGACCTTCGAGCGCGTAGTATTCGGCTTGCACCGGAATCAAAACTTCGTGTGCAGCGACGAGCGAGTTGACGGTAAGTAGACCAAGCGAAGGCGGACAATCGATGATGATGTAATCGTATGACGGAACCATTTCTTCAAGCATGTCGCGCAACCGAAATTCGCGGCGCTCAACATTCACCAGCTCGACGTTCGCACCCGCAAGCGCGGGCGTCGCCGGCGCGATCCGAAAACCATCAATGACCGTCGAGTGAATAATCTCTCGAAATGTTTTTGCGCCAACAAGTGCATCATACAACCCATGCGCAAGCTCACGATAATTATGGCCGACGCCACTCGTCGCATTTGCTTGTGGATCAACATCAACCAATAAAACAATTTTTCCTTTTTCAGCCAAATACGCAGCCAAATTAACAGCCGTCGTTGTCTTCCCCACACCACCTTTTTGATTAACCACCGCAACAATTCTACCCATAGTAGAAGCATTATACATGGTGCATCGCAGCTTTGACAACGGCGTCAAGAATTGCTATCATATGGGCAATTATTGTTCCAAATCTCCGCTCAGGAGCACGCGTCGATTTTCCCAGCAGAAAATCGCGCTGTCTCTCGGCGATGCTCGTCGTGCATTCACGACACCGGCCCGCATCGCCTCCGAGACGCTCCTTCATGGAGATTTGGAACAATATGTGTGCAAACAAACAGCACCAAACACTGTTAAAATTTTCACATGAAAAACAAGCCCGGATGGCGGAATTGGTAGACGCACAGGACTCAAAATCCTGCGATCGCAAGGTCATGAGAGTTCGATTCTCTCTCCGGGCACCATGTCAGAGTAGCTCAGTGGTAGAGCAGAGGACTCATAAGCCTTTGGTCGGCGGTTCAAATCCGCCCTCTGACATAATAAAATCCCTATCTTTAACGATGGGGATTTTATTATGTCAATGGATGAGAGGATTTGAAGCAAGTTCACGTATGCGAGCGCGCGCAGCATGCATAGTGAACTGACAGGCCTCGACGAGCGACACGGTTCGCGAGGAGAGCAAATCCGCCCTCTGACACTTAAAGATTTCCACCATCTCGGTGGAGATTTTTATATAAACTACTGTTAGCTATCAAGATTTTTTGTCATTGTCGCTCGAGCCGTAAAAATAAAAAGTACTATCAAAATGACGGCAGCAAATCCAACGCCCAACCAAGGAATCCATTTATGCTGCTCGGTGATTCTACTTTCTTTGCCGTCACAAACATCACCTAGATGATCAGCATCAACATCTCCTTGATCTTGATTAGGCTTATTAGGACAATTATCTTTTGAATTAATCACACCATCTTGATCAAAATCATCACAAAAATCTCCTCTTCCATTCTTATCTATATCCTTCTGATCTGAATTGCTAACTAAAATACAATTGTCTCTAACATCTGGCACGCCATCACTATCCGTGTCAACAACGATGTAATTTGGATTAACGTGTGCTGTTGCTATTGGAACCACAAGAACCTCACGGGCAGAAACTAAGTTGCCCGCTTCCCCAACCGGAGCAACCGTTGATCTGTCTGCGTCAAAATAAACACGATAAATATGATCTGGCTGCGCCAAAAATCTTACCGCGCGAGCGCCAGATTTTGTTGCATTATCTTGATTCAATCGAAATTCACTAATACGAAGTGGCTGACCATAACTAAACATAACTTCCCACCTACCCGATGTCGTTTGTGGAAAATTAATTACCGACTGATCAACCGTGCGATTTGCGACGACTATCTTATTTTGACCGTCTACAAACGCATGAATTTCTACAGAAGTTGGCAGAGCAACATTGCTATCAAGCAAAATAGTTAAAAAAGATGAGGTTATTACTTTATCGCTCGATAAAGTAATTTGTACACGCCCTTCCTTATTTTCTGGCAAGGTAAAATCAACGTATGTTTTAACATCTTTATCAATCATTCTGTCTGTGTTTCCATGGCTCGGATTGGTGCTCACCAATAAGGGAATTTCATTCACCAATGTCTCTTGTTTAAAAAAGTGCGGCTCAAAAATACCAGCAGTTTTATCAAGTACAGCAAAATCGGATCGCTCCATATAATCAACACCGAATGGAATTTCTACAACAGTTGGCACCTTCACTGAAAGATTATCAAAATCCTTATAGAAACGGAATGCGCTTGTTATCGACGCAGTAGTATCTGGTGATATGCCTTGTGCATTTATAATAGGAATAAAACCAAAAACTAATGCAAAAATATATGTTGACGATAAAATTTTTAATCTCATGTTTGTGTAGTATCAGAAAAAGTTTTATGCTTATTTTTTCTTCCTAAGAATGCGGTGCTCACCAAGAGTGTACCAATGAGAAAGAACGTAATAATCTTACCCGCGAGCTCCATGCTCCACACATCAACCAAGAGCAGGCGTGCAACAACAAACCCAACTAAGACACCTCCATAGAACTGAAATCCTTTTTTATTATTCGTCAATCCGTAAAAATAAGTCACGAGACCGACGATTGTATAAATGAGAAGTGAGATCATTACTGCAGTTCCATCACTCTCAAGCGCTGCGTGCAAGGAAAGCCACAAGAGCGCGTATGCGTACGCTGATCCAGCAATCAACAAGATTGCGTTGAGTTGCCGCGGTTCATCATCTTCGACCTCTCTAACATGACGTAGAAAAAATACGCCGAGTCCAAAAAGTACCAAACTCATCATCAAAAATACAAAAAAATCTTTATGGAAAACACTCGTGAGCCACAATTCCGATGTGAAACTATTGATAGATAAAGCAGCTGGACAAATTAAAAGGAAGCTGATCCGTTCCGCTATTTTAATATCTCGCATCACTGCAAAAGCAGTGAGCGCAATAATTCCACTTTCAATGATATAAGCAATGGTGAGTGTCGCACCGTTTAATTCAGCCGATGTCGCCGCCGCCAACATCGCAACACCAACACCTGCGTAAACATAAAATGGCTCACGTCTTCGCGTAATTCTAAATATCAAAAACGCCCCAACGGTAAACGTAAGCATCCATTCGGAAATTATCAAACTCTTCCACTCGTCTTGAGCAGCAACCATTATCCATGCAAGCAAAAATAATCCGTTGCTCGCAGCGGTTACCAAATCAGGTAGAATATCTTTACTTTTTGACTTCAAAATACCTGCGGTGTTTGTCAGAAAAAATACTGCCGCAAATGCATAAACAAAAAGCAGTAACGTTCCTTTCTCTGTCGATGGAGAATAAAGAAGATACGGCAAACTATAGGCGGTGATTATCAAGAGAGCGGCCATTGTCAACTCTCGTCTTCCGGTTAAAACTACGATCCAAATCGTGCCGAGTGTGACAACAAGTAGGTAAGAGAATAATCCGACGTCATCTGTTGGTGAATTAGTAAACAATGGGGCAATACCTGCGAGTATCAAGCTGGTGAAAGCAAGAGCACGATTGTTGTACTTGACACTCGCAAGTGCGACAAAGGCTGTGCTCAAAAACATCACAGCAAGCGCTGAAAATGGGGTGAAGAAATCATAAATTTCACGGGCTGCAAAAACGGTTAACAAAATCGTTGTCGATCCAAGAACCAGAAAAATTCCACCCTGATGAAGATAGCTTTTGATCCTCCACCATCCAAGCAAAATGAAGAATGCCCCAGCAACAATGCCGAGTGTAATGCGACCCATCGGGCCAATCCAATTATTAAGAAATGCATATGACGCAAGCCAACCAAATCCAATAAGCAAAAGAAGTGCGCCAAGTTTCAATAACCAGTCTTCTTTGAACCATGCAATAAATTTATCGAGCATCATTGGCTCGCCCTGAACGATGGAGGTTGTCAGCCGATCAGATGGAACCACGGTAAGCAACGAGTTGAACGCTCCTTCGATATCAGGCATTTGCCAACCGTTACGCGTAAGAGAGTTTTTTATCTCCTCTCTGTCAACACCTTGTTTGAGCTGTTGCTTTATATAATCAAGCAAAGAAACTGGTACGACGGCTGCCGCCTGTTGTCGCTGATGATTCGCTTCTACTGCGGGTTCCGTTGATCCGGTTTTAATGTATTTTTCCAGTTTTTGAACGCGACCACGCAAATTGAGCACCAAAACTAAAACAAGTATTCCAATTATTAAAATAAAAAATTCCATATACAATCATAATAGCACATTTATCACACAAGATCACTTCATTTTCGGGTAATCCACTCAAAATTCTCAAACACCCATTCCGCAATTGACGCCGTCTCCGTGAATCGTGCAAAAACATTTTGCGTTCCCAAAACAACGACGCGAATTTCGTGGCCCGAATCATTCTTAATTTGCCCCGCAAAATTATAACCAGACTCCGGAATATAACCAGTCTTCCCGCCTTCAACGTGCGCTCCGCTCAATGCGACGGTTCGTGTTAACAACCAGTCCGTCGCCTTGACGACTTTTTTTTGCAATGTTTGACGATCAGTAATTTCAACGCGCGGAAGCATGCTCGTAACTTTGATTCGTGGATGCGACAGCGTAATTTTAACCAGTATCGCGACATCGTGCGGCGTCCCTAAATTATCCGGCGACAAGCCCGTTGGCTCAACAAAACTCATCTGCTCCGTTCCAAAGTCACGCGCCCGCCGATTCATTTCCGCAACGAATTGCTCTTGCGTCAAACCCGTCGCATTAACAAGCGCACTCACCGCCGTGTTAAAAGAACCAACAAGCGCAGCCGCATACAAATCACTCATCGTGTACACTTCGCCCTTCAAAATTGTTTGATTCCCTTCTTCGATTTCATCCGACGTGATCGTCGTTGTTGCGTTCCAATTTTGGATATATTCTGAAATGATGAGCATGCTCATCAACTTTGTTACCGAAGCAAGCGGACGCGCGACGTGTGCATTTTTTTCAAACAAAATTTTGTCAGTCACATGATCAACTGCAATCGCGCCCTCGGCCGTCAATTCTTTTTCAAAAATAAAACCACGCACATTCACCGGTGGTTCCGGAGGTGGTGGCGGTAGTGCGGGCAACACCCGCTGCAAGGGGCGCGCAGCAATATCAGAAAGTCGATCGATGGTCGAATTCGCTGCATCCGAAGATGTGGCGGCACGCACCAAAAAATGTTCGCGCGCGGTTGCAACGCCAATTACTGCTGCGATTGCGATAATGGCGACGAAATTTCGCATATATTGAGCGCCTCAAACTGAGGCAATTGTTCAATCGAAGTTAGTCCAAGGTAGCGCACAAAATCCATACTCACCCGATACGCGGGAATTTCGGGTGTTGACATATCGGTTTCCTCGATGAGCCCCCGCCACGCCAAATTGCGCAAAATCAACGTACAATTAATTCCACGAATTTGTTCGATGTCCGGCTTACTAATCGGCCCCCGATACGCAACGATGGTGAGTGTTTCAAGCTGTGGCCGCGTAAGCTCGCCCGTGATTTCTTCTTTCAAAAATTCTTCAACCAGCGCACGACAATCCGGCGAACTCATTAACTGAACCTCATTCCCATTGCGCACGATCCGCACCCCACGTGCATCATCGTTATAAATTTCAGCAAGCTCATCAATCCATGCATCGACACGACTTTCGTCCGCACGCAATAATTGCGCAAGCGATTTAATCGTAAATGGTTTTGCAGAGACAAACAGTAAGGCCTCAAGTTGTTTCAACATAGATATGATCAAAATGTTCACGCTGATCAAGCCGAATATTTCTGGTTTTTACAAGCTCGAGCAGCGCCAAAAATGTTACAACGATATCCGCACGCGACTTTGTATCCGCGATTAAATCTTTAAACGTGGCTTTCTTAAACGTCTGCAACAAATCCTGCACCGCGTCGATTTTCTCTTTGATCGACATTATTTTTTGCACACGAACTTCGTCAAGTTTCATCGGCTTAAACCGCGCTGCTATGTCGGTCATCACCACACCCAGCTTGTGTGCACTCAACGTTTTTGGCGGTTGAAAACCAGTCGCTTTGATCGTAATCGGCTCGCGTGCATACATGAATCGCCGACGCAGTAACATTTCTTTCACCTCTTCAGCCATGCGCGCAAACTGTTCATACATTTTGAGCTGACGCGCCAAATCTTCGCCGCCCTCCTCGTCGACAACAAGCTGCGGCAACAGCTCTTTCGATTTAAGATAGAGCAACTTCGCCGCGACAATCAAAAAATCTGCCATCTCAGACTCATCAATGGTTGCGGACGCGTTGATGTGTTGAATGTACGCATCCGTCACATGCATCAACGACACGTCGGTAATCTTAACCGTGTCGCCTTCAATCATCTGAAGCAACAAATCGAGTGGGCCGCTAAATTTTTCGTCGGTGAAGGTGAACATTTATTTTTTGATCGCGATATGTGCCTCATCAAGCGCGCGCTGACTTACCGTGCTCGGTGCATTCATCATCGGATCACGCGCGTCGCCGGTTTTTGGAAATGCAATCACTTCACGAATGTTCGGTTCACCCGCAAGCAACATCACGAGGCGATCGATCCCCGGCGCAAATCCACCATGCGGCGGCGCACCAAATTCAAACGCCTCAAGCATGTGACCAAAACGTAATTCTTGTTCCTCGGCAGAAATTTTCAAAATGTCAAAAATCTTTTTCTGCTGATCACGTCGATGAATTCGAATGCTGCCACTCGACAACTCGAATCCGTTCATCACCAAATCATACGCGTTCGCACGCACTTTCATCGGTTCTGTGTCCAACAATTTTTCATCATCCGGATGCACCGCACAAAACGGATGGTGTTTTGCGGCGATCCGCCCTTCTTCGTCCATCTCAAACATCGGAAAATCCACCACCCACGCAAAACCCAATTCATTCGGATCATTTTTGTCCACCCGAATATCCGGTTTATCATTTCCATATTTTTCCATCGCCTCCGCATAGGTCATGCGCGGAAATGGAATCTGCGTAATTTTTTTCTCCGGTGCTACACTACGCACCAACTCAATCATCATCGCTTCGGTATACGCATAAATATCTTCGGCCTCAACAAATGACATTTCAAAATCCAACTGCGTAAATTCCGGCTGACGATCACCGCGCTGATCTTCATCACGAAAACATCGCGCGATCTGAAAATATTTTTCAAATCCCGCGACCATCAATAATTGTTTGAACTGTTGCGGCGATTGTGGCAACACATAAAAATCTCCCGCGTGCAATCGCGATGGGACAATGTATTCACGCGACCCTTCGGGTGTTCCCTTCATCAAAATCGGTGTTTCAATTTCAACAAACCCGTGCGCATGCATGTAGTCACGAAAAAACGTAACGACACGATCGCGCAAACGCATATTGCGCGCCATGCGCTCATGCCGCAAATCCAAATATCGATATTTCAAACGAAGCTCTTCCCCGGCTTGGCGCTCTTCGTTATCAATCTCAAACGGCGGCGTTTTTGATTCGTTTAACACCGCAACATTTTTCGCGAGTAACTCAACCATCCCCGTTGGTTCATCTGGTTTTTGCTGCTTGGCGCCGCGCGCTTGCACCACGCCGGTCACGGAAACCACAAACTCAGGACGCAAAGAATCCAAGGCTGTACGCGCCGCATCATCAATCAATTCCGCAGGCACGCCCACAATCTGGAGCAACCCCGATGCATCGCGCAGATCAAAAAACACCAATTTCCCCATGTTGCGGCGGCCGTGTACCCAGCCAAATAACGTAACAGTTTCCCCAATTTTTCCAACTGTTTCAATTGTAAGCGTTCGCTGTTTCAACATATTTTCTACCATTTCCACGTTTTGATGACGTCCTTTATATTAAATTTTGGGCCAAATTCAACCGGTACCGCGAGGTAAATTGTCTCTACAGACTTTGGCATATCGACGATCAACTTGTCAATCTGCTGCGTGCCCGTTTTCGCGTCCGTATCATGAAATAAATGTCCGGCCATACCATTCAATTTGATAAACTCGATTTTGTTATCGGGTAACGCAATTCCGGGAATCCCCGCTTGCACGGTCAGCGTTGCATATTCCACGCCATCAACCGCATCAACAAATTTCACCCCACTCCCATTTTTGTCAATCTGCGCGAGCACACCTGCTGGAATTTCAAAATGAAATTTAAATTTCGGATGCACAAAAACATTTTTTGCCGGCAGCGCCAATGGTTTGAGTGGTAACTGCGTGGGCTGTTGAGGCGGTTTTGAAATTGGTGCACACCCTCCTCCCGTCAAAACAATCAATAACGACGCAACAATTAATTTTTTCATAATGAAATTTTTAAATATCGTTTAATCGGCTGTATACTCGCCGCATCATCCTCAAACAAGGCGACTTGAAAATCCGTTGCTGAAATCCACCGTGTTTCCGATGACACAACCAAAGTTTCAGAACTCGACGCGCGATGAAAATAATTTTCGACCGCATCAAGATCGGCCCGCTTCACGACACGCAACTGCGCGAGATCGATAAGCGAAACGGATTGCGGCGATTTAAGGGGCGTCCGCAGCAATGCGAGAAAACGACCATCAACAGAAAAAAATAGGGGTGAGCCATCATAATTTGACATGAGCTCTGTCGCCCCATTCTTCACGAATTGTCGTGCGACGACATCAAACACATACGCCGCATCACCAACACATACTTCATTACACCCAACACCAAACACGAGCTGATTGCCGCCCGACGATTTTTTTTCCAAAACCAAAAATCGCCCATCTTGCAACCAGTCGCCAAGCGCCGCATGAACACTCGGCACGAGCATCTTTACAACACCATCGGCGCCACGCACATACAATGCCTGATCAACTTCATCCGGCGAGACACTGTTCACGGTACGCAAAAAAAACTCCGGCTGCGTCGCGCGACCACACCCAACTCCTAAAAAAAATATTGCAGCTGCGATCGACAAAAAACGCCGCATCATATCATTATGGATTCAGTCGATTTAATGTTCGCGCAAATGGAATCGCCTCGCGGATGTGCTCGAGTCCGCAAATCCATGCGACACTGCGCTCTAATCCGATCCCAAAACCCGAATGCGGAACCGAACCATAGCGACGCAAATCTAAATACCATTCAAACGCCGCCGCCGGCAAACCATGTTCTTTAATGCGCGCTTCAAGGAGCGCAAGATCATCGATACGTTGCGAACCCCCAATCACCTCACCGTATCCTTCGGGCGCGAGCATATCGGCGTTGAGCGCAAAACGCGCGTCTGCCGGATCCGGCTTCATATAAAACGCCTTGACTCCGACCGGATAATGCGTGATAAAAATCGGCCGATCATATTGTTTCGTCAAAACCGTTTCATCATCCGCGCCAAGATCATCGCCGTCTTTGATATCGCTCCCCAATTTTTGCAACGCTGCAATCGCGTCGGTATACCGAATGCGCGGAAACCCGCCTTCCACCGTTTTTTGAAGCGGCGCAACATCACGTTCCAATGTTTTCAGATCATCGGCGCGACGCTCAAGCACACGACGCACAACATACACCGTCAAATCTTCTTGCAGCTGCATATTTTGTTCCTGATCCATGAATGACGCTTCAGCCTCAAGCATCCAAAATTCAGTTAAATGTCGACGTGTTTTGGATTTTTCGCTCCGAAACGTCGGACCAAAACAATACGTACGCTTGAGCGCCGACGAAGTTGCCTCTTGATAGAGCTGTCCACTTTGCGACAAATACGCAATCTCATCAAAATATTTGACTTCAAACAAATCGCTCGTTCCCTCACATGCATTCGGCGTAAAAATCGGGGAATCCGCCGTCACAAAACCTCGTTCATACAAAAATTCGCGCATCGCAAATTCGATTTCGCTTCGTACGCGCATGATCGCTTCTTGTCGCGACGACCGAAGCCACAGATGCCGATGGTCCATTAAAAAATCAACGCCATGCTCTTTTTTTGAAATGGGAAATTCACCAACAACCGCCGCGATAAGCACGCATGAAATTCCGGTCAACTCAATTCCACTCGGGGCGCGTGGCTCGGCTTTGACCACTCCCACAACCGTAATCGACGCCTCCATCGTGAGCGCCTGCAAAACGTCCCACGTTGGCGCGTCAACCTCACTTTTTGAAAACACGATTTGCACGCGGCCCGTTCCGTCGCGCAGCTGCAAAAAAAAGATGCTTCCAGACGATCTCACATTGAACGCCCAGCCGGATAGCTCAACCTCTTCACCAACTTTTTGTGTAAGTTCTGTGATATCAACCATATAAAATCGGCTCATTGCCGTTTCGGCAGTATAGCGAAAACACGGGCGTTTGACAAACGCGGTCGCGACCGGTTTAATGGTTCATACCATGCATATTTTTTTCGCACACTATATTGCGCAATTGGGCTGGATTATCTATCCACTCATCGCAATTTTAATATTTTTAGAAGGCGAGGGTGTCATCTACTCGGTCATGTTTTTGTCGTACCACGGAACACTCAACATTTACGCTGCAGTTGCAACAATTTGCCTTACGGTTATCTTAACGGACATGAGCTCCTACGCGATTGGCTATTACGGTACGCAAAAATTCCCCCGCATCGCTCGATTTTATGAACGCATCATGCATCCATTTGATCATCGGCTCAACCGCATATCGTTCACCTTCTTTTTAATTTCAAAATTTACGTACGGATTGCATCGCGCAGTTGTGATCAGATCCGGCATGCTCCGAATTCCACTAAAAAAATTTATCCGCATCGACATAATAACATCGGCGCTATGGATTTTGGTTATCGCGGGGCTCGCCTATGGTTCATGGCGTTCCGTTCATTATCTGCATCGATCGTTGCGGTACGCTGAAATTGGACTCGGAATTGGAGTTCTCATCTTACTCGTTTCAAGTCACGTGATTTCGTATTTTTCGAAAAAAAAGCTACTCGCAAATAAGCAATAATCACGCGCTCGCTTCTTCATCGTCAAAATCTGCATCAGATCCCGTCACGTCTTCTACCTCTTCTTCATTTTCTTCATCTAACGCCATACAAAAAAATAAATTAATAACAGATAAAATTATAACGAGCATTCAAAAACTACACAAGGTGCCGCCATTTTAAAAATGTGTACACATGCTCATATGATTTCGCACCATCAAAATGTGCGACACGGTCATTAACGCGCTCATCAGCACAAATTACACCGCCGAGCGCTGCACAAAACCGGGTTAAACGCTCCCGCTTCCCACACACAACACACTGATTAAACTCGGGAGCATACCCACAATGTTCGGCAAGTTTGTATAGTTGTTGCCCGACCGCCTGATCAATAGCATCAACCGGAACCGATTGAATTTCAGCAAGTGCTCGAAATAAAAACTCATACATGATCGCATCACAATGATGAAATTCCATCACCCGATTAACAAACCGCGCAAGCGTCCCGAGTGCCCGCGCACGAAAAAAATTTGCCGACGCAGCATCAAAAAAATTGTGGCGCGTTACACATTGCGCGATTTTAAATCCACGAGCACCCTCTGCGAACATAACCTCAACGGCACGAAGCGGCTCAAGATGCCCCGCGAGTTTGCTTTTAATTTTATGCGCACCAACCGCGATCGCTTCCAATTTCCCATGATGCAACGTAAAAAAACACGCGCGTTTATCTGCTTCGCGCCACGATTCGCGCGATAAAATAATCGCGCTGTCCGTTATCGTCACAAATCAAATAAATCATCAACGCTGCTTGCGCCCGTTTTTGCAAGATATGAATCCAAAATAATCGCGGCGGATGATGCGTCGATATCTGTTGCGCCCGCAGCTGCTGCCTGTTGCGAAGACATGCGCTCATCAATATAATTCACCGGCACATTGTATCGTTCAAAAAATTGTGCGCCAAAATCACGCACGATTTTTGCCTGATCACCTTCGGTGCCCGCCATCGTGACCGGCAAACCAATCACAACCGATCGTGGTGACTGTTTGCGAATCAACACGTCGAGCTGCTGCCACTGTTCGTCTTCCGTGCCGTCAATTGTCAGAAGAGGCAACGCAAAACTTGTATCATCCGGAACGATTGCGACGCCGATGCGACGACCACCATGATCAAAACCCAAAATAGGCATATGATTTATTATAATTCACCGGGACGCAATGTGACAATATCCGCCCCTGTGTCGGTGATGATAATCGTGTGTTCAAAATGAGCGCTCCGTGAGCGATCCGATGTTTTAATGGTCCACGCATCGCGATCAGTGTAAACCTCCGAGCCGCCCCGATTGACCATAGGCTCCAGCGCCAACACCATCCCAGATTTGAGCGGGATAACAGGCGCGCCCCGATATAAAAAATTTGGAATTTGCGGATCTTCGTGGACGCTATATCCAACGCCATGGCCAACAAGATCTTCGACGATTCCGTAACCAAATGGTTTGAGCGAACCTTCAATCGCTCGACTAATATCACGAACCTCCCCACCATCGTGCGCCGCACTAATTCCAGCGCGGAGCGCCGCATACGTTCGGTCCATCAATTTTTTATCTTCAGCGCTCGCCGTCCCCGCACTCACCGTCATCGCCGTATCCGTATAAAATCCGGCGGGACCATTTTTTTTGTACGGCCACTCCATGCCGATGTCGAGACCAACGATATCACCCGCCACAAGCACTTGTGTTGATTTCGGAATGCCGTGTACCACTTCATCATTCACGGAAACACAAAGGCCCGCCGGATATGCCGGATAGCGTGGAGAAATTTGATACCCCAAAAAAGCAGGGCGTCCACCTGCGGCAACAATCAACTCACATGCATAATCATCGAGAGATTTTGTTGTAACACCCACCTTCACCGCACACGAAACTTTTTCTAAAATTTCGCCGAGCAATTTTCCGCCCGTACGAATTGCGACAAGCGCGTCATCAGATTTTATAAATTTTTTTTTCATGGCAAAACAAATTATAGCACGTGTGCAATTTCCATAAAAACAAGTGGGATCGACAGCGCGCCATTAAAACGCTCGCACTCATCGCGATCTCGATAAAAATTTATCACGGGCTGTGTCACCCGATGGTACATATCAAGACGCGTCTGAATTACCTCGGGCGAATCATCGTCTCGTTGAACAATTTTTCCAAAACAACGCGGACATTCATCGCCATGTTTTGCAACATACTCAGCTGTCGTTTTAAAACGGCATTGCGTACACGCGCGGCGGCTCGTCATGCGCGCAACCGCAACCTTATCATTAATTTCGAGTACGATAACTTTTGTTGGTCGCATCCATGATTCGGATGCTTCGGCTTGCGCAACGGTACGCGGGAAACCATCAAGGATAAAACCATCTTGCGCATCATAATCTGCGATGCGTTTTTTAAGCATCGCCGTTATAACATCATCCGGAACAAGTTCTCCACCCCGCACCCACTGTTCGATTTTTTTTCCGAGCTCTGTTCCGTGCTCAATTTCGCTTCGACAAAGCTGTCCGGTTGATATGGTCGGAATTTGCAAATACACAGACAAAAGCTCTGCCTGTGTACCCTTGCCAGAACCTTGAGGGCCGATCAAAATTAACCGGTGCTGCCCCTCGAGTTCTTGACTCATAGCTTATCGTACTCGTGCATGGTAACTTGCGATTCAAGTTTACCCATTGTTTCGATGATAACGGAAACAACGATGAGAAGACTTGTTCCGCCAATAAGCAGTGTCCCCGTTCCCATCATTTTTTGCACGACGAGTGGCAACACCGCGATCACCGCAAGAAACAGCGCGCCCGCAAGCATGACACGGTTGGTCACGCGTGAAAGATATTCCGCCGTTGCAGTTCCGGGACGAATACCGGGAATAAACCCACCCTGTTTTTGCAAATTTTCAGCGACTTTTTCTGGCTGAAACACGATTGATGTGTAGAAGAATGTAAACCCGAATACAAGCACGAAATACAAAATGCCGTAAATGAGTTGATCGTTAAAAATTTGTATGACGCGCTCGGCCGCACTCGCAATCCATGCCGTTCGCGCACGCACAAAAAATTGCGCGATAAGCGGTGGAAACAAAACGAGCGAAATCGCAAAAATGATCGGAATCACACCGGCCATATTGACTTTAATCGGCAAATGCGTTGAGACACCGCCAAACATACGACTGCCACGCATCTGGCGGGCATATTGGACAGGAATGATGCGTTGACCTTGGGTGATAAAGACAACGCCCACAATCGTAATCACCGCAAGTACCGCAAGTGCGATTAATTGAATCAGCTGTGATTTATCAAATGTCAAAATCATTCGCTCAACCGCGGTTGGCAAACTCGAGATGATGCCAGTAAAAATCAGAATCGAAACGCCGTTGCCAATATTTTTTTCCGTGATCAGTTCGCCAAGCCACACCAAAAACAGTGTGCCCGCGGTAACCGTAATCATGATCGTGATAAGTTTGAAGACGGTAAGGTCAACAAAAATATTTGCTTGCGATTGACGAAGTAAGTTGATCGTACCAAATGATTGCAAGAGCGCGAGCGGAACGGTCGCGAGACGCGTCCACTGATTGATACGCTGCTGACCTGACTCACCTTCTTTTTGAAGCTCCTCAATCGACGGAACGATCATGCCGAGCAACTGAAAAATAATTGATGCGGTGATATATGGACCCACACCCATCATGATAACTGAAAAACTCTGGAGTGTACCGCCGGAAAAAATATTAAGCAAACCAATAATTTGGTTTTGCGCGATAAAACCTTGAAGAGCGGCGGCGTTAATTCCCGGAATCGGAACATGCGCAGCGAGCCGGACGAGCACGAGCAATGCAATGACAAAAAGAATGCTTTTCCGGAGATCTTGAATCATCCAGATCTGTTTCAATCGTTCCCACATAGGAGGAAGGTTATTTTACCGCGCCGCCCGCTGCCTCAAGCGCAGCTTTCGCACCCGCAGTTGTTGGAATGCCCGTAAGTGTAAATTTTTTCTCAAGTTTGGTGTTGCCAACAATTTTAGCTTTGACACTCACGCGCGCGATAAGGCCAACTTTTTTTAATTCTGCAGCCGTGATGATTGTACCATCCGCGAACTCGCGCTGCAATTGCGCCGTGGTGATGGTCACGATTTTTACATGCGGCGACTTAAACCCACGCATTTTTGGCATGCTCTGGATGAGTCCTTTGCTACCAAAAAATTTCAATTTGTGGCGACCGCCAGAACGAGCGCGCTGACCCTTTTGACCGCGACCTGCAGTTGTTCCAAGACCTGAACCGTGGCCACGACCAACAGCAGCCGATGTACGACGTGCTCCGTGTTTTGATTTGATTGAGTGTCCTAGCAACATACGACGAAAAATTATTGAGCCTTTTCTTTTGAAGCACGTACACGAATCGGCTTGAGCATTTTTAATGCATCAATCGTCGCACGCACATTGTTAATTTTATTGTTTGAACCGAGTAATTTTGCCGATGCATTCGGAACGCCCGCAAGTTGCAGCGCGATACGAACCGGCCCACCCGCGATAATTCCCGAACCTTTTGGCGCTGGCATGATGATCACTTGAGCTGCACCCGCTTTTGCGTGTACTTTGTGGGGAATTGTTTCATCTTGCATTGGAATCGTGATGAGATGTTTTTTTGCTTTGTTCGTCGCTTTCATAACCGAAGCCTGCACATCTACACCCTTGCTTGTTGCAAAACCAACACGGCCTTTGCCGTCACCGATAACAACCGTTGCACGAAAACGCATACGTTTTCCACCTTTGGTCACACGAGTAACACGAGCTAAATCAAGGGTTACCTGATTAAACTCGCTTTTTTCTCGCTCTCCACGACCGCCGCGATCATCGCGACGTCCACCGCGTCCACCACCGCCACGACCTCCTGCTCCGCCGCGTCCACCACGATCACCGCCCGTCCCGACGTCCCCGCCGAGTGAGCCGCGAACCATGATTTCAACATCAGCTGGAATCGCATCCGTTGGCGCCGCAGTCATCGCATCTTTAACCAGTCCTTGCGTTTGTACTTGTAATTCGTCAGACATAAACTTTAAAATTGAAGACCCCCTGTGCGTGCACCTTCAGCAAATGCGCTCACGCGACCATGGTAGCGAAAACCACCACGATCAAAAACAACGGTGCTAATATTTTTTGCCTTCGCAAGCTCTGCGAGTTTCAAACCACCGAGATAACTTTCAGCAACTTTACCCGTGCGCTCCCCTGCATCCCCGGTCAAACCTTCGGTTGTTACCGCGACGAGCGTTTTCCCGCTCACATCATCAATAAGCTGCGCATGAATTTGCGTTAACGCGCGATACACCGAAAGACGTGGGCACGTTTCAGTTCCTGAAACTTTTGCACGAATCTTTGTATGACGACGTGTGCGAAGTTGTTGTTTATAGATTGCGGTATCTTTCTTCATAGTGGTTTACTTAGCTGACTTAGCAGCTTTACCCGCCTTACGACGAATCTGCTCACCTTCGTATTTAATACCTTTGCCTTTATAAGGCTCTGGCGGGCGAATGCGACGGATCTGCGCCGCCATTTCACCAACCAATTGTTTATCAAAACCTGAAATCGTGATCATTGTTTTTTCTGCGGTGACGGTGATCCCTGCTGGCATTTTGAAAATCACCGGATGTGAATAACCAACCTCAACTTTGAGATCTGCACCCTGCATTGCCGCGCGATAACCAACACCAACAAGCTCTAATTTTTTCTCATAACCCTTGGTAACACCAATAATCATGTTGTTCACCAGTGTCGTAGAAAGTCCCCACAATGCACGATCGCTTTTTTCTTTTTCATCCGCAATGCTTACATTCATAATCGAACCGTCTTTGACGATGGTGATATGCGGATGCAAAGTCGTTGCGAGTTTGCCTTTCGGGCCTTTAACCGAGACGGTTTGGCCGTTGATGCTTACGTCAACACCTGCGGGAATTTCGATTGGTTTTTTTCCGATACGTGACATAGGGTTTAAATTACCAAACGGTACACATGAGTTCACCGCCGAGCCCGCTTGCACGCGCCGCGCGATTTGTCATGACACCCTTGGGGGTTGAGATGATTGCAACACCGTAGCCGCTTTGCACCGCTCTGAATTCGTCTTTCTTTTTATAGACACGAAGACCGGGGCGTGAAACACGCGTTACTTCCGTGATTGCTGGCCGACCTGCACTGTATTTCAAACGTGCTTTAATTTCTGGAAAGCCATCTTTGCCATCAACTTTTTCAGCCGATGCAACAAAACCTTCCTGCACGAGAATTTCAATGATTGCCATTTTAATTTTTGAATACGGCAACGATACTTCATGTTTTTTAACCATGTAGCCGTTACGGATTCGAGTGAGCATGTCTGCGATTGGATCTGTAGTCATAGGGCTTTACCAGCTTGATTTGGTCACACCAGGAATCTCACCGCGGTTCGCTAATTCGCGGAAACAAATACGGCAGAGATTAAAGAGGCGCATATAACCATGTTTACGGCCGCAGCGAAAACAACGATTCACTTTGCGACTCGAGAACTTTGGTTTCTTTTTTGTCATTGCGATCTGTCCTTCTGTTGCCATATAGTTATTTCACACCTTCCTTAAATGGGAAGCCGAGCGCACGAAACAGTGCCTGTCCGTTCTTTTTATTATCCGCCGTTGAGTGAATTGTCACTTCAAGACCGTGAACATTATCAAGCTCATCATTACGAATTTCCGGAAACGCGAGCTGGTCTTTGAATCCGAGAGAGATGTTGCCGTTATCATCAACGCTGTTAATTGAGATACCGCGGAAATCACGAACACGCGCGAAGGTGATGTGGACGAGCTTATCGAGAAAATCCCACATACGAGCGCCGCGCATCGTAACTTTGTACCCAACAACCTGACCTTCACGGAGTTTGAAGTTTGAAATCGACACGCGCGCTTTTGTTTGCGCCGGCTTTTGGCCGGTGATGCGCGTCAAGGTGCTTTCAACCGCTTCGATCATTTTGCTGTCTTTGGTGAGCTTACCAACACCAACCGAAATAACAATTTTAACAATTTTTGGAACTGCATTGACATTCTTAACACCGAGCTCTTTTTGGAGCACCGGCGCAATTTCTGTTTTGTAGACCTCATGCATTCGCTTCATATTAAATTACAGTTCCAGTTTTCTTTGCAACACGAACTTTTTTGTCGCCCTGCATCTCATATTTCACCCGCGTCGGTTTGTTCGTAGTTGGGTCGATGAGCATAACATTTGAAATGTGCATCGGCGCTGAAAGCTGAAGGATTTGTCCTTTTGCTGTTCCGCCTTTACCACTGCGTGCACGAATATGCTTTTTCATGAAATTTGCACCTTCAACAACAACGCGAGAACGATCGGGAAAAACCTGCAAGATCTTACCAATCTTGCCCTTGTCTTTGCCCGCCATCACTTGCACGGTGTCTCCAGTTTTAATTTTGCGATTTTCCATAGTGCTTACAAAACTTCAGGTGCGAGCGACACGATTTTTTGAAAACCGAGATTGCGCAATTCGCGCGCGACCGGTCCAAAAATACGTGTGCCTTTTGGTTCTTTCGACTTCTTATCAATGACGACGCCTGCGTTTTCGTCAAAACGAACGTATGTTCCATCCGCACGACGCGTTTCTTTGCGCTGACGAACGATCACCGCCGTCACCACATCACCTTTTTTAACCTGTCCATGTGGTTCAGCAATTTTCACACTGCACACAACAAAATCGCCGATCGTTGCATACCGTTTTTTGTAGCCGCCGAGTACGCGAATAACATAGAGCTTTTTTGCTCCGGTGTTATCTGCGACTTTAAGCATTGAACGATGTTGTACCATATAATTATGCAGCTACGACGAGACGCCAGCGCTTTGTTTTTGAAAGCGGACGACATTCGACAAAATTCACCTTTTCACCGACCTTCGCGACACCTTTTTCGTCGTGAACGTGATATTTTTTTGAACGTGTATATTGTTTGCCGTATTTTGGATGGGTCTTGATACTATCAATCCGAACAACGATGGTCTTATTCATTGCGGTAGAGACCACCGTACCCAAAAACGATCGCTTGTGTGTTGATGTTTTTTCCATATTACGGACGTGTTAGTGTACGCTTTTTCGCGAGAATCGTCAATACCTGTGCGCGCGTCTTGCGAGCCGCGTTGAGTTCGTGCGAACGTGTGTAACTTTGAGAGCGCAGGGCAGTTTTTGTTGCGCGAAGCTGTTCAGCGAGTTCGGCAGCCAACTGTTCGAGCTGTTCTACTGTTTTATCGTGGAGTTCTGCTACTTTCATATAATTACACGTGGCGTTTCATCAGGGTGGTTTTCACCGGAAGCTTGAAACCAGCAAAATTAAACGCTTCTTGTGCTTGTGGTTCCGTGATGCCATCCATTTCGAACATGACCGTTCCCGGCTTGATGATGCACACATAGTGATCAACCGAGCCCTTACCTTTACCCATTGGGGTTTGTGCACCTTTTTGAGTAATTGGCTTGTCCGGAAAAATACGGATCCAGATTTTTCCCGTCTTTTTTGTGTAGCGGGTCAAAACCTTACGAACCGATTCGATTTGGCGTGACGTCACCCATCCGTAGGTAGTTGCTTTAAGACCGTACGTACCAAATGCAACCGTGATTTTGCTGGTTGCAACTCCGGTATTACGACGGCGTCCTTTGTGCCACTTACGATGTTTGACCTTTCGTGGAATCAACATATATGTCTACTTATTTGCTGTAAGAAGTTTTTTCTTTTGCTTCGTCGGTGAAACGGTCTTTTCGACCAAAGCGCTCACCTTTGTAAATCCAAACTTTGACACCAATCGCACCATAGATGGTGTGCGCGACAGCTTGTGCAAATTCGATATCGCTGCGGATAGTTGCAAGTGGCACTTTGCCCCATGTTAACCATTCGCGACGTGCAATTTCAGCACCGTTCAATCGGCCAGAAACCGCAACTTTGATTCCGAGAGCGCCTGCACGTTGCGCACGTTCGATCGTGCCTTTAAGCACACGACGAAACGGCATACGTTTTTCAAGATCCATCCCCATTTGCTCTGCGACGATTGTTGATGAAAGACTTGGATTTGCGAGCTCGAGAACATTCAAACGAATTGTCTTATCTTTACTGTTCTTAAAAAATGTTTTCTGAACTTTTTTACGAAGATCCTCGATTCCCGCCCCGCCACGACCAATAATCATACCCGGTTTGCCGGTCATGATGGTGATGGTAACGTCGCGTGGTGACATTTCAATTTTTACCGAATCAACAGAACTACCCTTCAATTCTTTTTTAAGATATTGACGAATGTTGTGATCCAGCTCAAGGCTTTCAGCGAATTTATTTTTTGCGCGAAACCAGCGTGAGTCCCATGTCCACAACTGAGACATGCGGAAAATTTTTGGATGTACTTTATGACCCATAGTGGTTATGCGTTACCGCGCTTAGTCGTCTTTGGCTCATCATTTAACTCAACATTGATATGCGCCAGATGTTTATGAATTTCAGCAGCCCGACCCATTGCACGTGGGCGAAAACGCTTGATAAAACCCGCGTTATCCGCGCTGATTCCCGAGATCCACAATTTTTCAGGCTCTGATTTGTTGTTGTGTTCTGCGTTTGCCATCGCTGATTTGATGAGTTTCATCACCGGTTCCGCTGCATCACGACGAACAAATTGGAGACGCGTGATTGCTTCAAGCGCGTTCATGCCGCGAACCATATCGATGATGAGCCGCACTTTGCGGACGGACATTCGGATTGTATTGACGCTTGCTTTAGTTTTCATACATTACTTTTTCTTAGCTGCGGGAGCTGCCGCTGGTTTCGGACCGGCTGCTGCACCCTTCTCGTCTTTCGCGAGCTTACCACCATGACGAATGAATTTGCGTGATGATGAAAATTCGCCAAGTTTGTGACCAACCATGTTTTCAATCACGTATACCGGAAGAAAATCCTTACCGTTATGCACCGCAAACGTAAACCCAACCATTGATGGTGTGATCGTGCTTGCGCGCGCCCATGTTTTGATGACGGTTTTATCTCCCGGTCGGAGTTTTGAAACCTTTTCCATGAGCTTCACGTCTGTGTATGGTCCTTTTTTGCTTGATCGTGACATAGTGTGGTTTATTTCTTCTTCTTTTTACTCACGCGACGACTCACAATAAAATTGCTGCTGTATTTTTTTGGATCACGGGTTTTTACACCATGTGCATGTTTGCCCCACGGGGTTTTTGCAAATTTCATACCGATCGGATTGCGGCCTTCACCACCACCGTGTGGATGATCCACTGGATTCATAACCTTACCACGCACTGTTGGGCGGATACCACGTAAACGTGTGCGGCCCGCTTTGCCCCACCGAATCAAATTATGATCCGAGTTGCCAACCTGACCCACCGTCGCTGAAGCATCAGCAACAACCAAGCGCACTTCACCGGAAGGCATACGAAGTGTTGCCATCCCATTTTCAATAGCCATGAGTTGCGCACCATTGCCTGCGCCGCGTACCATTTTACCACCTTGCAGCGGTTTAATCTCGATGTTATGCACAACACTACCGGTTGGAATGTGTTTGAGCGGCATACGATTGCCCGGTTTTGCTTCGATCAGTTGTTGTGACGACATCACCGTTTCACCGACAACGAGACCGCTTGGCATGATCATGTAACGCATTTCGCCGTCTGCATATTTGAGAAGCGCGAGACGAGCACCACGATTTGGATCGTATTCGATTGCGCTTACCGTTGCAACCATGTCGAATTTATTTCCAATAAAATCAACGATACGTGTGTAACGACGAGCACCACCGCCTCGGTGACGCACGGTAATTTTACCCGTGTTGTTGCGACCACCTTTTGATGAACGAAATATAGTCAACGCTTTGACTGGTTCAAATTTGGTGATATCCGAAAAGGTGTCGACACTGCTTTGTCGGCGGGCATTAGTTGTTGGTTTATAACGTTTGACTGCCATATGTTTTAGACACCTTTATGTAATGCGATCGATTGCCCTTGTGCAACCGTCACAAATGCTTTTTTGAAATTCGACCGCTGACCTTCGATGCGCCCCGAACGAACTTTTTTACCGTCATAGCGCGAAGTGCGAATTTTGATCACCCGAACACTATAAAGTTTTTCAATCGCTTGTTTAATCGCAGGCTTACTTGCGTGTGGCAAAACTGCAAACATGTACGTGTTGTTCGCAGCCGCGTATGTACCCTTTTCTGTAATCAATGGGCGGAGAATATATTTTGTTGCACCCACCTGCGTCGCACCATCAATCGATTGTGGTTTCGCCATCGTAGTAGTAGCAGGCGCGGTTTCTTCGTGTGCATGATCGCGATGGTCGTGTCCTGCATGATCATGCGCAGCCTCAACAATAGCCGTGGGTTCAGCAATCTTCTTTTTTGCTGCTGGAGCACGCTTTGCTTTTGGCTTCTCTTCTTTTGTGTCGTCGACACCGACGAGACTTTTAACTTTCTTTAAGATTCCCATATTATTTCACGAAAAGTTGTTCAAGCGATTTCACGGTCTCTTCGTTGATCACGAGATAGGTATGCTCAAGAAGCTCTGCGATGTTGACCTCATTTGCCGGCAAAACATCTACGCGAGCAACATTGCGCGCCGCACGATAGGTGATTTCATCTTTTGCGGGGGTTACGACCAAAACCTTACGGCCTGCGATGCCAAGCCCTTTGATAAGCTCAGAAAAACCCTTGGTCTTACCCGCGGTATTCCAATCATTCATCACAAAAATGTGTTCATGGGCAGCACGATTGCTTAACACCATGCGCAACGCTTTGCGCATCGCCTGTTTGTTGATATCACGTTTATAGCTTTTTTCTTTGCGCGGACCAAAAGTCACACCACCACCAACCCAAATCGGGGAACGAATCGAACCGTGACGCGCGCGACCCGTGCCTTTTTGTTTCCACGGCTTTGCACCACCACCACGAACTTCGCCGCGTGTTTTGGTGTGTGCGCCACCCTGCCGCATGTTTGAGGTGAGAATCGTATACGCTTCATGAACCACACCCGGCTTTACCGTCTCAGTAAACAAAGCACTGTCGGTTTTGAATTCACCAACTTTTTCTCCTTTTACATTGTATGTCGTAAGTTTGATTGACATATTATGCGGTGGTTACTTCAGCTTCCTCTACGGGAGTTGTTTCTGATTCTACGACAACCACTTCTGGTGAAGCTACTGACGACAAAACCTTAACAAGAAGGTCGCCTGCATTGGTTTTTAAAACAACCAATGAGTTGCGAGCACCGGGAACCGCGCCTTTAACAAGAATTTCGTTCTTTTCAGCATCAACCGCAACAATTTCTAAATTTTTGACCGTCACCTGTTCGTCGCCCATGTGGCCTGCCATGCGCATGCCTTTAAAAACACGCTGCACACCGCCCGCACCAATCGAACCCGGCGCACGAAGATCATGTTTATGACCGTGTGTTTTTGGAGCACCACGGAAATGATGGCGCTTAACCACACCAGCAAAACCCTTACCTTTTGACGTTCCAACCACATCAATCATTTCACCCGCAACAAATGTGTCCGCCGCGATTACATCGCCACGGTTCACTGCTTGTGCTGTTTGAAATTCTTTGAGCACGCGAAAAATCGGAAGGCCCTTAAGATGCCCTTCGATTGATTTATTTGCATTGCGCGTTGTTTCAAAACCAACTTGCACAGCGATTTGTGTATCGCCCTGTTTTTTAATTTGAGTAACCGTAATAGGACCTGCCTGAATGCGGGTCACGGGAACCACCTGTCCATCCGGGCGGAACACCTGCGTCATGTCGAGTTTTCGTCCAAGAATAAATTTCATACCAGTTACGTTAGCCGTGGTTATAGAGCTCATGGCGCAAAAGTGGCCAGCGGAGCTGTGAATTCGATATTACTCGAGCTCGCGGTAACAAAAAACCAGAAGTCAGTTACGGTCGTATCCGTGCAAGGACGTGCCGTGGCTAGCTTCTGATTTCCTTCCCCCCAAAAGAAACCGATCTCTTACATTTTAATTTCTACATCAACGCCTGCAGGAAGTGCGAGTGACATGAGCAAGTCAACCGTTTTTGCGGTTGGCTCGAGGATGTCAAGCAAACGAACGTGCGTACGCATTTCATATTGTTCGCGAGCATCTTTGTGAACAAACGTTGACCGATTAACGGTGAACTTTTTGATCAGTGTCGGAAGTGGCACAGGGCCACGAACCTTTGCTCCTGAACGTTCCACTGTTTCAATGATGGTGCGTGTTGCAGCATCAATGATCTTGTGATCGAACGCGCGAACTTTAAGACGAATGCGTTGACCGCTTGCCTCTTCCACTTTCTTTTTTTCTTCTGCGACGACGGTAGTCATGTGCGTATTACTTACTCTCCACTGATGTGGAGTACAACGAGCCAAAGTTTCCTTTGGCTCGCTAACTCTAAACCATTATTTAATAATTTTTGTCACAACACCTGCACCAACGGTACGACCACCTTCGCGAATCGCGAAGCGCATCTGGTCTTCCATAGCAACAGGGGTAATGAGCTTGATGATCATTTCGATGCGATCGCCCGGCATAACCATTTCGGTTCCTGCAGGAAGCGTAACTTCACCGGTCACATCCGTTGTGCGAATGTAGAACTGTGGTTTGTACCCATTGAAAAATGGTTTGTGACGACCACCTTCTTCTTTTGTCAAGCAGTAAACGGATGCGCTAAATTCAGTGTGAGGCTTAATTGAGGCGGTTTTTGAAAGAACCATGCCACGTTCAACATCTTCTTTTTTGATACCGCGAAGCAAAAGACCTGCGTTATCACCTGCCAAACCCTGATCAAGCTGCTTGTTAAACATTTCAATACCGGTGACAACTGTTTTACGAGTTTCACCGAGACCAACAATTTCAACTTCTTCGTTAATATTGATTGTTCCGCGTTCGATACGACCGGTTACCACCGTACCACGGCCTTCAATTGAGAAGACGTCTTCAATTGGCATGAGAAATGGCTTGTCGGTTGCACGTTCTGGAGTTGGGATGAAGGAGTCGAGTGCTGCAAGTAAATCCATGACTGGTTTTGCCGCACCTTCTTTGTCACCCGGATTTTCGAGTGCTTTGAGCGCGCTACCACGGATAATTGGGGTTGTGTCGCCCGGAAATTCGTATTTTTTGAGAAGATCGCGTACTTCTTCTTCAACGAGGTCGATAAGTTCAGGATCTGAAACCATGTCAACTTTGTTGAGAAAAACAACGATATGTGGCACGCCAACCTGACGAGCGAGCAAAATATGCTCACGCGTTTGAGGCATAGGACCATCCGTCGCTGAAACCACGAGAATAGCGCCATCCATCTGAGCAGCACCGGTGATCATGTTCTTCACATAATCAGCGTGACCCGGACAGTCAACGTGCGCGTAGTGACGTGCGACAGATTCGTATTCAACGTGTGCCGTTGAAATGGTAATACCGCGCGCCTTTTCTTCAGGTGCGCCATCGATTTCGTCAACCTTCTTGTTGGTTGCTGCGAAACCATTTGCATTTGCCACTGCCAAAATAGCAGCGGTGAGTGTTGTCTTGCCATGATCAACGTGGCCGATTGTACCGACGTTGACGTGAGGCTTTGTGCGTTCGAATTTTGCCATATGCTTTTATTCGGCTTAATTAAGGGAAATTTTCGTTGTTCGAAAGTGAGCAGTACTATAGCAGAACTTAAAAAAACATGCAAGTGGGGATAATTCGAGTTTTTTAGAGCTCTTCTGGGTCCGACTTGTGTGCTTTTCCAATGTTCTGCTGGTTGGGTACCAAACAACATTAGGAACTACGGATCTATTCTAACGCAACTATTTTAATATGTCAATTATCTAACTCATCCATACTTCTACATACCAGAAGAATATCTTGAAATAATTTTGTTCTATACCCCGGAGCGTGCCTTGCTGATATTATATAATCAAAATTCGCCTGTTCAAGAATCTGCAAAAAATCAGCAAGGTGCGCATTTTTATCGCTAATATGATGATGAAATTCAATCGTTGCTGCACGCACCTTCTTTAATACACCGGATGAAAACGCTTCACGCACAACCGTTTGTTCAGCGCCTTCAATATCCATTTTAAGAAAATCGACAATTAATTCATTTTCTTTAAAAAATGAAGTGAGCGTTCGAGCCGGAACTTGAACAGGCGCACATCCACTTCCCCGTTGTAACATTGACATTTTTAACGAACCCGCATGTTCTGGGTCAGTATAGAAATCAACTGAACCATCTTTTTCAGATAAGGCGACGTGGTGTACAAAGACGTTTTCAAGACGATTACGTTGAATATTTTTTTTCAACAGTTCCACCGTTATGGGATCAGCCTCAAAAGCATGAATTATAGACTTCGGATAAAGCCACTTAAAATAAAATACGGATACACCAATATTTGATCCGCAGTCAAAAATTATTGGTGCTTTAGAATTAGTTTGAAAAAAATACTCATTTTTTACAAAAATTTCAGAAAACAAAAAATAGGCTGTCTGAAAAGAAAAGGATTCTAATTCAAAGCCCATGAAAATCTGTCGTTTTGCATTACTTTTAAAAAAATGTCGAGTTGTCAACAAAAAATAGTTCCACAGAATAAACCCCTTGCGCGAACGACTTATTGGTACACGCAACAGCGCAGCAATATTCAAGGTAATATTAAAAAAAAGTTGAAACATACTTTTGTGTTTATATTCGTATAAATATTATACTCATACATAATTTTATGCAAATAAAACCGCCCTCTCGGGCGGTTTTATATTACCGATAAATCCAATTTTACTTCTTCCTCCCCTCCACAACTTCCTTCGCGACGTTCTGCGGAACTTCGGCGTAGTGCCCAAATTCCATCGAGTACGACGCGCGGCCTTGCGTCATCGAACGCAACTCGGTCGCGTAGCCGAACATCGACGCGAGCGGAATTTCGGAATCAACAACTTTGACCCCGACACGATCGCGCATTTCTTTGACCACGCCGCGTTTTGACGAAATGTTACCGATCACATCACCCATATTTGCCTCCGGTGTCAAAACTTCAACTTTCATGATCGGTTCGAGTAACATCAAACCAGCCTTCGTACACGCCTCACGAAATGCCATCGAACCCGCGATCTTAAACGCAGCTTCACTCGAATCAACTTCGTGATACGACCCATCAAACACAGTTGCCTTGATATCAAGCATCGGATAACCAGCCAAAACACCGCGATCCATCGTCTCTTTGATACCTTTTTCAATCGGCGCGATATATTCTTTCGGAATCGAACCGCCCTTCACCGCATCGATAAATTCAAAGCCCTTGCCCGCCTCATTGGGCTCAACCTTAATCCAGCAATGGCCATACTGACCGCGACCACCGGACTGCTTCACGTATTTACCTTCCGCTTCTGCCTCGCCCC
>JAHFHU010000032.1 GCA_023246755.1 Candidatus Magasanikiibacteriota bacterium | reverse complement strand
AAGCACATCCTCGACATTTGAAAGTCCTTGTTTGACCGCCGACGTTTGGGTAATAACATCAATGCAGTAGGTATCGTTCTCAATCATTTTTTGCAGCCCTCGAACCTGACCCTCTATCAGCTTGAGCCGCTGGATTACCTTTGCCTTACTTTTTTCATCCATGTATTTCATATTAAAAATAGCATATACCCCCGAGGGGGTATATGTCAAATCAGAAATAGAGCCGGTAAATGTGGGGCTCTCTAAACCCACGTTTTATCCTGTCGCACCAATAATTCTTCTGCACGGAGCGGTTCAGCCATAATTTCTTTAACAATTTTTTCGCACCGCGCGCCCTGCGATCCTTTAATCAAAATTAGATCGCCCACATGCATTCGCTCTTGTATAAATGCACCAGCCGCAACTGACGTATCAAACGAAAATATCGCGCCATCCGACATACCACTCGCGCGTGCCGCATCCGCAATAAAACGGGCCGTCGCGCCAACGGTCACGAGCACATCAATTTTTAAATCAGCGACGCATGTTCCAATTTCTCGATGAGCACTTTCCGTCAGCGCGCCCAGTTCGAGCATGTCACCGAGCACCGCGATCCGACGTCCATCGGTGTGCACAGTTGCCAACACATCGAGCGCTTCACGCGCAGCACGCGGCGAGGCGTTGTAGGTGTCATCGATCAAAACGGTGTGTTTAATCCCGTCGACGATACGCATCCGGCCAGCCGGCGGGTAAAATGATGCGAGCCCGCGTTGCATGTCTGCGGCACTCAGCTCCATCGCGCGCCCAACCGCGATTGCTGCAAGCGCCGCGTAAATCACGGGCCGCCCGAGCGCGCGCGCAACGGCAATCGTCATCTCCTGCCCGTCGACCACAACCTCTGCCTCCATCCCATCCGGCGCGCCCGTCGAATCATAACGAACCGTGACATCGCGCCCCCGCACGGACGCGCCATCGCCAAACCCAAAAGAAAAAATTGGCACACGAATTTCGCCGCGAATTTTCTCGAGTTGCGCATCATCCATGTTGATAATTGCTGCGCCACCCACGCGCACCGAAGTTACCACTATTTTTTTCTCGGCCAAAACACCCTCGATTGATTCAAAAAATTCCGTGTGCGCCGCTGATACTGCGGTCACCACACCGATGTCGGGCGGAGCAATCGAAGTTAAATACGCAAGATCCCCCGGATGATCCGCGCCCATTTCTAAAATCAACACCTGTGGATACAGCCCGTCATTCGAAAATAACAGCCACGCGCCTTTCAAAAAAATTCCAAGCCACTTCAGCGGTGATCGACCCGGGGCCGCGCACCCAAGAATCGTAATCGGCACACCGAGCTCGTTGTTATAATTTTTCGCGCTGGCACGAACACGAAATCGAGTTTCCACAACCGCTGAGCATGCCGCCCGTGTCGTTGTCTTGCCAACCGATCCCGTAATCGCAATAATTTTCGGCCGATATTTTTTCACAACCGCGCGCGCCACGCGCCCGAGCACGTGTTCAAGAATTTTTTGTAACATACAATTTAAAATGGCAGTGTCAAATTCATACCGGTACCGGCCGCAACACCATCTGCATTCGCAATCACGCGCTCAACCCCAAATTTTACCGGAATTGGTTTCATTTTGCCGGTTAAATCCGGATAAAAAATCTGCTTGTGCGTTTTGCCATATTCATACACATCCCGCGTAATCCGCACGTCGTCAATGCAATATTTTTCAATCTTATCCCATTCACCGCGCTTAAACCACTCAACTGCCTCGAGACCGTGGCCAGATTTTTGCGTGTTGAGCGTCGCCTTTGCAACATCGTCGAGTTTCGGACGAAACCCTGCGCTGCGTCGAATCTCTTCAAGCAAATCAAGGTGCGGAATTTTCGACAAGTCGCCGGCGTAGTAATTTTGCAACACCGGCACATCAAAAAATTTCGAGTTATACCCGATCAAGCGTTCCGCATGCTCAAGCACCGGCCACAAATCTTTGAGCTGCTCTTCTCGAAACGTCCGAAACGTATCATCCTCATACGAATACGTTACGACGAGCGAGACTTTGAGTCCGCGATGATTGCCCGCGCCAACTTCCTCGAACGTGTTTTGTGTTTCAATGTCAAAGACCACTTCGCGTGACATAGAGCGCTAACCTTTTTTTACAAATTCCGCGCCCGGTTTCCAGTCGAGACCACAGAGCTCTCCGGTCTGGAGCGCTTTCACCACGCGCAGCGTTTCATCGATCGAACGCCCCACGTTTAAATCTGACACGACACTATATCGAAGTACGCCATCCGGATCGATGATGAATGTGCCGCGGAGCGCCGCACCCGTTGATTCGATTAGTACGCCGTAATCACGACTCACCTGATGCGTTGTGTCCGTAAGTACCGGAAATTTTACCTCGGGCAAATCGCGTTCAAACCATGCCTGATGCGAAAATGCGCTGTCCGTTGATGCGCCGACGATCACCGCGTTCACCTCGGCAAACTGACTTTCAGCCGCCGCAAACCCACGAATTTCCGTTGGGCAAACAAAGGTAAAATCGCGTGGATAAAAAAACAAAACTGTCCACTTGCCGCGCAGTTCCGCGAGCGACACGTGCTTTGTCGCGCCTGCGACATATGCTTCAACATCAAAGAGTGGGGCTGGAGATCCAACTTGTAACATAGATTTTTAGTTTAAATGTTCGTCAACGTAAAATTGAAATGCGCGCTGCAACCGTTGCATGTGCCGTGCCATGCGATCGTCGTCTGCGATGTCGTCGGGGTCGATACTCACCCGCACACGCACGCGATCCGCGATTGTACGCACCGTGTCGAGCGCGCGCACTTGTGTGTAACAGTCCTCGAGCACGTCGAGTGGAAAATCAAATCCATAGAGCTGCGACAGATACGCCGCGATGTCCTCGATTTCCGCTTGGGTTTCTTGAGTGATTTCGAACATGCTGGAGCTGTGTGCCATACGAATACAAAAGAGCTATTATTTTTGAGGTGCTGATGATGCCGTTGCCGCTACGTACAGTTCGTTTGCGCGCGCCCAATTAAGCTGCTTCAAGAACGCTTGAATGTACGCAGCGCGATCGCTCCCGTAGTCCATGAAGTATGCGTGTTCATAAACGTCGAGCACGATGAGCGGAATCGCACCCCAGACGCCACCCTGATTGTGAGCATCGCACGTGAAAACTTTGAGCGCTGTGTCGCGCGTGTCGAATGCGACGACCGCCCATCCGCGCGCCGCCATGCCGCACGCCGCAAAATATTTCAAAAAATTTTCAATCGAGCCGCCATGTGCTGCAGCGAGTGCATCCGCAAGTGGGCCGGCTGGCGCGCCATCGCCCGCGAGCATATCAAAATACCATTCGTGTAAATATACGCCATTGACCGCAAACGTTTCGCCGTCTTTGAGACCGCGTAATTCTGAATATGATTGGTTTGCGCTTGCAACGTCGCCGCCATTTTTGAGCGCCACCAACTTTTCTTCGATCTCATTTTTTTTGTTGACATACCCCACGTACAATTTATCGTGGTGCGTCGTCAGCGTTTTTTCGGAAATTCCAGCGGGCGCACCCGCGAACGGAAGTGGATGTGGTTCGTATTTCATATAAGGTAAGGTATACGAAGTGCGTAAATTATGCAACTATGTGGATAAATATTTTGAACGAAAATAATCTTACTCATAAATATCATGTGTCCCAATGTCATGCAAAATGATAATTTTATCTGCAATTTCAAAAATAATGCGATATTCATAGCTCACCCAGAACGACCACCGATCCCCGACAGACAATTCCAGTTTATGCACATGTAGCGCGGCATGGTTTGGGTAGGATAAAAACTGATCAATTTTTACTCTCGCCATTTCCTGAATCCGCGTCGGCAATTTTCTCAAAGATTTTCTAAATTTTGGGTGCACCAAAATCTCCATCCCCTCCTTATGATACATAGTTAGGTGTCCATGAATTTTTTAAACCGATCGAACGACTCAAGATGCTCGGGTAAAAGCGTCTGATATTTGCCCGCTTCGCGATCTCTTACAAAATGTTGCATGTCGTAATCCATGCGCCACATAATATATTGATACCGAACACGCCACCAAAGCGATTTGGTGGTTTTCGTTTGCGTCTCTTGAAGCGCCGCACCGAGCAGCAGCCCGGGCAGGCTAAAAATCGAAGTCCCTCGCATATTTTTGTTTGACTATAGCGCTGAATATAAAAGCTGTCAAATAAAAATACATCCCGCAATCATGTGTTGATTGCCTGCCATTAAAGGCTAGGGATGGTTCTGAAATTCTTTTACTGCGTGTCGCGATTGTCACCGTTGCGTTCCGTACACGTCGGGCCACGCAATTACCGAATTGCACCGCATCGTATCATCGCTTCCACAAAGCCACCTAACACGATGATCAATGCTGCAATTGCCCGCCGCGGTGCACCCGACCCATTTACCGCTGAACGTAAAA
>JAHFHU010000004.1 GCA_023246755.1 Candidatus Magasanikiibacteriota bacterium | reverse complement strand
TTTTATGCCGAATAAATACGAATTTGAACAAAAACAAGAATCTGAATTTGTTGATTTTGCCGCAGAGCGGGAAAAGTTGTTTGCGGAATTTATAGAACAGTTTGATTCGATCACATTGACCGACAGAATCGGGATTTTGCAACTGGTGCTTTCGCTTAGTCTTGAAGATGGAGTTGGGTTGATAGAGCGATGTCAAAATAAAATTCAAGTATCCGGCTTGCTTGATAACGAGTTCATGGCGCTTCGAAATCGTCCAGTGTATGAAATTATTAATTCCATAACACGATCAACTCCGATAGTTTCTGGTAAATTTTCTGACATCAGCAGAGTTCTTGACTTGAAGCCAGACGCGCAAAAAAAAGAATACGCAAAATCTTCGCGGCGACTCTCGGGTGTCGTATCAACATTTGGAAGTCCATCGCCAAAAGCAGCGCCGCTCTCCGAAAAAATAGTTGCGTTTTACGCGCGGCAACTTGAATTTAAAGAAACGCCGCGCGTTGCGGATCCGCCGCAGAAACTGACTCGAGGCGAAGACATGTGCTGGATGGTGGTGCGCGGTCACACGCACATGTACAACAAGTCCGCGCATCGAAATGTTGCGTGGCGGTTGTTCAACGGAATTTTTCGTGAGCGCGTTTTGGATCAGTGTAAAAACGAAGATGATGTTGGATTTTATGTCCATGATTTTGTGTGGAAGCAGCTCGACGAGCGCGCGCAGTCCGCGTTTTTTGACGAGTACATCACGCCCGACGACATGCATCATATTTTGGACTGCTTGCCCGCGATCACCGAGGAGCAGCGAGCCGAGTTTTTAAAAGAATTTTTTGCGCAGCGTCGGCGGCCACTCAACATTGTTGTTGCGGCAGCGCAAATAAATGCGCAGAAATTTATTACCGAAGAGTTGCGAACTAGTTTGGAGCGGCGCGGCGTGGACGCAGCGAAATTTGAGTTTGAAAAAAACAAAAAAACAGGTTTGATCGAATTCAAGAAAAAAGAGGGTGGTGTTGAGGGAGAGGTGTTTCATCAAGGTGGGGTGAAATTTGAGATTCAGGATGTTTCGGAATTCGTTGAATACAAAGTAGCGGATTATGGTTTTTTTTATGAAGGAGGTGGGTCAGAACTACCAAAACCTGAAATTATTTTGCGCGACGGAACACGGTTCGTACTGGATGGGTTAATTCCCGGCGATTACTCAAAAGTGCTGCAGGTGTCATACAAAGTTCCTTGCGGAATTATCGTTGGTGAACACGGGTGGTATGCATTTGATTGTCGCCATGGTGATAGGCCTGTGGTGAATGAAGTAATGACCAGAGACGTAGGGCGTCCTCACATAGAACGACTAGAACAAAGTAACACGCTACTCAAGTTTTACTCGGACAACCCCAACAGGTATTCAAGTTTTATTTTTGATCTCGAGAATCAAAAAAAAACAACGGTGCCTGAGACGCACAAATACGTGTACGAACAGGTTATCAATTCTGTGTTTTACGAGATCGGCGACGGGGGCATGTTAAGAGCATACGATCTAGAAACTGGCCAAAAAAAGGATTTGCTGAGGTTGAAATTGGAAGAACAAAGGGGTGTGAAGGGTGTTGTGCGTTATGGAGAGACCGATTTTTTGGTTAGGAATTTGTCAGATGGTCAGCATGTGTACGCGAACGAGTACGACATTCCTCTCGAGAATAAAAATTTGGGTAATTATGTTAAATCTGAACAAAAAGGAAATGTTGTCGTGTTTGTTTTTTATGATTACAACAATAAAAATCAACAAGGGGTCGTGAATTGTGTGTGTGTTGAAATGGGCGACAAAAAAAATTATCGCACACGCGTACAGTCGACAGCGTTTGAGACTATGCTTGAATTCAACTTTTTTTGGTACACTTCGTTGTGCATACCAGATTCAATAGATGACTTTGTTGCATGGTCTGTGAATTCTGATCGCGGTGGTTTGAATTGTACATTATCTGCAGATGGGGTCCAACATACATCTTTTGGTCGGTCTGTGTTTTTTGGGGGTGGGTTTTTAACTCTAGCAAATGATAGTTCACAAAAAGGCTTCGTGGTTACGTTTGAGAAAGATGGAGCAACTGTGGTAAAGCATATCAAAAGTGTGCTTGACGATAAAGATTTAATTTCTTTGGAGGTTACTCGGTGTAGTGTTTTTTTGAAACAGCTCGGGAATGGCGGAAGACGCAGGTGGCGCATCGCAACACTCGACGAATTTGAAAATGTAGAAGATGCAAAATCAGAACTCACGCCGCAGGAACAAGAAAAATTGGATTTGCTCAACACAGCGCTTAAACCAACGAAAGCGAATGTTACCGGATTTATTGAGGAGTTCAATCGCGTGCATCCGGAGCAGGATCGATCGAACATGTCCTTGCAAGCGCGGATCGATGAATTTACCGGTCAGCTTGAAACAAATCATGTGTTTGTGAGGCGGATTATGGATGTGGTTCGTTCTGCTGCGCGCAATGTTCCGCTTGCAAAAGAATTGTTTCGAACAATGCCCGCAAAATCTGTGGGAAGAGATCATCAACTTGCAGAGCGAATCGTGAATCTCATTGCCCCAGAAGTTGCAGCAATTCGACTGCAGGAAGCAGCGAAGAAGCAGAGAGCGTGGCAGGATCGGGCACACGGTAGCGATGATGCAGTTGATTTTTCGAGCGACACCAATTATTGGGGTAGAGACCCAAAAGATGGTGGTGGCAAAGATTTAGTTTCGTTTCGGGAACCAACGCATGGATTTTTCGCAACGGGTTTGTACACTGAATATGATCAGGTGGATAAAATATGGAAAACACCAAAACAAGCATTTGAAATCGCGCCTGAGCTTGAAGAACCTGTTGTTGAAACAACGATGACCGTTCATCTACACAACGGGGCTAATGGTCGAATCGTGTTACCATTTAGGATCGGATCAGAGATTATTGCGGCGCGTGTTAAAGCAATTGATTCATATGGGGTAGAATCCGCGGAGCCGCTTTTGGTTACGATGCATGGCGGCATTCCAACAGTGATGCCGCCAAAGGGCGCGGCTAAAATTGTGTATTCACTGCGCAGAAGCGCGGTGTCTGCAGTGCCGCAAGACATTTCAGCAGCCGAGCGTGACGGACTTGGCCGGCAGTGGGCACATGCGCGGCGCGCCGCTGATGCACAGGCGCAGCCGGAACTTCCGATTGGCGCTTTACCGCTCGAATGTGTTGCATTTCTTCGATCCATAGAAAAAAAATCGCCGCGCGAACAGATTGAACGCATCGAATCGTTTGTTCGAGAAAAATCATACTATGATTTTGAAAATGGTGAGGTGAAGTATGCGAAAGATGGGCTTTCAAACACCGATCGGTTTACGTTTATGCGATCGCGTGTTGCAGCGATTGCGCACAACGATCCAGAAAAAGCGAAATTTTTAGGCGGAAAATTATTCACGGGTGTGTGCGCGGATTTTGCACTGGTTGTTGCAGCGATGCTGCGTGCAGCCGGTTTTGTAAGTGGCGTAACAAGTGGTTTTAATGTGCGTGGCCTGTCTGCAAACTCGAGGAACATGCATGGCACTGCGTTTGTTTTGTGGCCAACTTCTGCAGGCGCTGATAAAGCGGGCAGTGCATATCGCGTGATTGGGCTCGACGGCACGCCGGGTGGCGAAACCGCAGAGGAGCAAGAGCGTTTGAAACATATTCAGCAGCCATCGCTTGTTGCGCGCGCTGAAGAGGCGAAAAAAATTGCCTACACGTTTGATGCGGAGCATGCTGCGGAATTTGAGGCGATCGTTCAGTCGCTTCGTGAAAAAAATCCTGCAGAAATTAAAGCCATGACCAATGGCATGGTTGAGCGCGCTGTAAATGCGATTTTGCATACGGAAGCCGGCCCGCAGCACGCGCGGATTATCGAACATGTGCTTGATGTGCTTTTGTATTCGCCCGCGTCGCTCGATCGAATTGATTGGAAAAATATTCATGAAAAAGTTGCGGTTTTGCATTTTATCGATGACGAACTTACGCGTGAGCGGTCGCTGCATACGAAAATTGATATGAAAAAATCGCCCGGCACCGCAATCATGGATGCATTTATGAAATTTTCCGAAAAATTCCATCGACGCTATCCCGCAGCATCTGCGAGCGAAATGTTTGCAGTGCTCGAACACGTATTTGACGGAATTCGGGCACAAATGGACCCGGTTGAGTATCGAATCGCGACCGTGGTGATGACGTATTTGCGCGCGAAAAAAATGGTCGGCCCGCATACGGATAAAAAATAGGTTGATTTGTAAAATGGTGGTGTATCATGTAAAATCCGTACATATATTGCACGGATATGTTGAAACAACTTGATGAAATTTTGACGAGTGTTGCTGCGGCGATTGCGGCGTCGGATTCGCTCGCCGACCTGGACAGTGTTGAAATTAATGTGGTCGGTCGTAAGCAGGGGCGCTTGACCGCGATTTTAAAAACACTCGGCGGACTTTCGATAGAAGAAAAAAAAATCGTCGGCCCGCGGGCGCAAAAAGTTAAAATTGAGATCGAGATCCTCATCGCGGCGCGGCGCGCAGAATTGGAAGCGGTGAGCGGCGCGGGGTTGATCGATATTTCTGAGCCGGTGTTGCCAAAACAAAATTACGGCGCGTTGCATCCGATTTCGATTGTACGCGAAGATTTAGAAAAGTTTTTTCGGTCAAAAGGTTTTTTGGTTTTGGATGGACCCGAGCTTGAGTCGGAATTCTATAATTTTGAGGTGCTTAATATTCCGGCGGACCATCCGGCGCGTGACATGCAGGACACATTTTACATCAAAGACCATCCGTCGCTCGTTATGCGCACACACACGAGCGGGATGCAGGTGCGTGCACTCGAAACGTATGGCGCGCCGCTTGCGGCAGTGGTGCCCGGACGATGTTTTCGAAACGAAGCGACTGACGTGCGGCACGAACACACGTTTTATCAGTTCGAAGGTTTTGTGGTAGGTGAGCGGGTGACACTCGGCGATTTGAAAGGCGTGCTTGAAGCGTGCGCGACGCATTTGTATGGGCCGTCGACGCGCGTGCGTTTGCGCCCGAAATTTTATCCGTTCGTTGAGCCGGGTGTGAATGGCGAGGTGACCTGCTCGATGTGCGGCGGCGCGGGGTGCACGTTATGCAAAGGGACGGGATGGCTTGAAATTTTTGGATGCGGCATGATTCATCCGGAAGTGTTGCGCGCGGCAAAATTGGATCCGGAAAAAGTTTCGGGTTTTGCGTTTGGATTGGGTTTGACGCGCATCGCGATGTTGAAATTTGGGGTGGGCGATGTGCGTGAATTTAACGCGGGCGATTTAAATTTTTTACAGCAGACGATATGGTGATTTCAAAAGAGTGGTTGTCTGAATTTGTTGATCTTGGCGGGCGGCGCGATGAAGATATTGCGCGTGAATTTACGCTGCGCGTTGCAGAAGTTGAGGGCATGGTGCGGGAGGCGGATGCGTTCCAGCACATGGTTTTGGGCGCGATCGTCGCGGTTGCGCCGCATCCGAACGCGGATCGATTGTGCGTGGTTTCGGTTGATGCGGGAGAACATGTGCCGGTGCAGGTGGTGTGCGGTGGATCAAACGTGGTTGTCGGGCAAAAAATTGCGCTCGCGCGTGTGGGGGCGCGGGTGCAGTGGCATGGCGCGGGCGAGTTGGTCACGCTTGAGCCAACGGAAATTCGCGGGGTGAAAAGCGATGGGATGATTTGTGGCGCGGATGAAATTGGGTTGGCGGCCGAGTTTCCCAAGGGCGGCGAAAAAGAAATTTTGGATTTATCGAGTTTGTCGTCGCGCGCGGGGACGCCGCTTGCCGAGGCGCTCGGGAAAAATGGTGTGTTGTTTGAATTGGATAACAAAGCGCTGTCGAACCGGCCGGACTTGTGGGGTGTGCGCGGGTTGGCACGGGAATTTGGGGCGGTTTTGGGTGCGAAAATTAATTTGCCAGCGCCGCGGGCGATCAAAACAAAATCAGATATTTCACTCGAAGTGAAAGTTGCAGACGCGGAATTGTGTCCGCGATATGAGGCGGTGGTGATGGCGGGGGTTGACGGCGCGGCGCCGTCGCCTGTGTGGATGCAGAAGCGATTGGTGGCGGCGGGCGTGCGGCCGGTGAGCGCAATTGTGGATGTCACCAATTTTGTGATGCTTGAGGGTGGGCAGCCGCTCCATGCATTTGATTTTGATTTAGTGAAAGTGGACGATCGGCGCGCGAGCATTTTTGTGCGCGGTGCGCAGCCCGGCGAAAAAATTGCGACGCTCGACGGGAAAACACATGAGTTGCCATCGGGCGCGCTCGTGGTTGCGACAAAAACAGATGCGATTGCGGTCGCGGGGGTGATCGGGGGAGCGATGCATTCGATCGGTGACGCGACGCGCACGATTGTAATTGAATCCGCGAATTTTTCGGCAGGTTCGGTGCGGCGAACATCGAGCGCGCTGCATGTGCGCACAGAAAGTTCGAGTCGTTTTGAAAAAGGGTTGGATCCGAACAACACGGAGTGGGGTTTGGCGCGCGCGATTGAGTTGCTGTGTGAAATTTTTCCCGCGGCGCGTGTCGTCAGCACGGTTGTCGACGTGAAACGTTCGCTGCCGAAGTTGCGCGTGATTGATTTTTCGCAAGAAGATATGGATCGCGCACTTGGCGTCGGCGTGAAGTTGTCGGTGGCGAAAAAAATTTTGGAGCAGCTCGGGTTTGTGTGTAAGGGGGATGCGAAAAAAATACGCGTGACGGTTCCGGCGTTTCGCTTGAAGGATATGGGTGGCGTGCATGATTTGGTTGAAGAAGTTGCGCGCATTTATGGATATGAAAATATCGCAAGCACGTTGCCCGCGATTCAGATCCACGACATAAAAGAAGATGCGGTTGTTGCCATGCAATTCAAAATTAAAACGTTGTGCGCGTATCGACAGGGGCTCATCGAGGTGAACACGTATGCGTATGTGCGGCCGCATGTCGCGGCGCTGTTTGGGATCGCGCCGAATAATTTGATTGAACTCGCGAATCCGTTGTCGAGCGAGCGGCCATTTTTGGCATCAACGCTTGCGATGAATTTGGCTGAGGTTGTTGAAAAAAATCAACGCACGTGTGCGGAGGTTGCGGTGTTTGAGATTGCAAAAGTTTTTGAGCGCGCGGCTCCGAGTCAATCAACACATTTAGCGATTGCGCTTGGCGGGAAATCATCGGGCGCGGAGAATGCGTTCGGGCGTGCGCGCGACGCGATGGTGCGTGTGTGCACGGAGTTGGGTTATGCGATCGAAGTTCGTGCGCCGGACGATTACATGCCATGGTGGCAGGGTGGTGCGGCTGCGGAGTTGCTGTGTGAGGGCACGACGGTTGGGTATGTTGCGCGTGTTGATGCGAGCGTGCGCGGCAAAATGGGAATCGAACACGATGTGGTGATTGCGGAAATTGATCTGACGAAATTGTTGTCCGGGGCTGCGGCTGCACCGGTGTATCGACCGACATCTGCGTATCAATTGTCGGTGCGCGATGTTGCGGTTGTGGTCGCGGAAAAAATTTCGGCGCATCAATTGCTTGATGCGGCGCGCGGTTCTCATCCGCTTGTGCGTGGCGCAGAAGTTTTCGATATTTTTCGCGGCGCGGCAATCGGGGACGATAAAAAAGCGGTTGCCGTTCACGTGGTGTATGGCGCTGATGATCATACATTGAGCGGCGAAGAATTGGATGCGGCACATCGCGCGGTCACGGGCGCGCTTGAGAAAAAATGCGGAGCTGTTGTGCGCTAAATTAAATTATGAACATTATTTTTTTCGACACCGAAACAACGGATTTGGAACCGACGCGGCGGCTTGTGCAGCTCGCGTATAAAAATGCGGCGACGGGCGCGACAGTCAACGAATATTTTAAGCCGCCTGTTGCAATCTCGTTTGGGTCCATGGCCGTGCATCACATCACGAACGAGATGGTCGCGGATAAACCAGCGTTTGTGGAGAGCGCGGCACGTGCGGATTTGATCGTCGCGCTTGCGGGGAACGTCGCGGTTGCACACAACGCGCCGTTTGATATCGGAGTTTTGAAAAATGAAGGCGTCGAGGTTGGGGAATATATCGATACCTGTCGCGTTGCGCGTCATCTCATTGAGAGCGAGCAATATGCGCTGCAATATTTGCGATATTTTTTGCGGCTTGATGTTGGCGCTGCGGCGACTGCACACGATGCGCTCGGGGACGTGTTGGTTTTAGAAGCGCTGTTTGGACAGCTCAAAGAAATCGCGGCCGCGAAATTTTTGCTCACGACCGACGATGCGGTGCTGCAAAAAATGGTTGAACTCACGAAAACGCCGACGCTACTCTCGAGCGTGAATTTTGGAAAATATCGCGGCAAGACATTTGCTGAAGTCGCGGCTGTTGATGCCTCATATTTGCAATGGCTTCTCGGGAGCGAATCGCAAAAAAGCGCGGCCGAGCAAAACGAGGACCTGATTTTTACATTGCGGCATTACGCTCAATAAAAAAACACATCAGCTCAGAGCGTTTCCCGCGAGCGATGGCGTTAATTGCCATCGCGTGTGGTAGCGAACAGGTGATGTGCTTTTATTTTTAGAGAACTGCGTCCTTAGCTGCCTTTGCAACACGGAATTTGACGACCGTTTTTGCAGCGATTTTAATCGTTTCGCCCGTTGCTGGGTTGCGACCATCGCGTGCTTTGCGGTTGATCTTCACGAGTTTGCCAAGACCTGGAACAACGAACTCGCCATTTTTCTTAACCTCTTTGTACGCCAATGTCGCCATCGCGCTCATTACCGTTTCGACATCTTTTTTGCTCATGCTCGTTACTTCTGATAATGCAGCGAGGATAGCTGATTTGGTCATCTTTGCCATATAAAAGTTAGACAATTAATAATTGCGAACATAATAGCACGAAAACGCCGTGTTTGGCGAGTAGTGGATAAAATTCGTGATGCTGTCAAGGGTTGGGCTATAGAAACAAAAATCCGCCTTGCGGCGGATTAATGATTTGTGCTCAGCGGTTATTACGCGCGTGAAACACCGGTTGCCTTTGGGCCTTTTGGTGAATCGCTGATTTCGAATGAAACGAGATCACCAACTTTGAGGTTTGAGAACTGGTTGCCGATCACTTCTGAGGTGTGGAAGAACACGTCCTTACCACCATCTTCAGGTGCGATGAAACCGAAACCTTTGTCTGTGAGAAGGGACTTGATTGTACCTTGCATAGTATGAGATTATTTTTGCCTTTACCGCTTTAAATTTGCTGTAAATTTTCAAAGTGAAATTCTAACATATATCTGGAATTTTGTCAATTCCGAGAGTTTGTTGTATAATGCTGCTCAATTAATGTGTTGCGTTTTTTATCAAATTATGAAATTTGTCTACAGAAATGGTTTTGTATACCTCGTGCTATTTTTGGTTTTATTTGGCCAAGTGACGCCTGTGTTTGCGGGCATGACGGTCAGTGATTCAGCATCAACAACGGTTGTGAGCGTTGCGGCGAATCATGCGATTTCGTTTTCGAGTACAGTTTCTGTTCCTGCAAATGGGAAGATAAAAATTTTGTGGCCGAGCGGGTTTACTGCGCAATCCGGAATGGATTACACCGATGTGAAGGTTGTCAAAAATGGTGTTGAGCTGTCAGATGGTTCATCTGCACTGACACAAACACTCGGTATAACGGTGTCTGATTCTCAAACCGTGATTACGATGCCATACGATGTTACGATTGCGTCAGACCTTCCCACTACAATTTATTTAGGAACGGCCGCGGGCCAAACAGGACAGACCGCAGACAAACAATATGTCAATCCTTCGACTGTCGGTAGTTATACGGTGACCGTCGAACAATATAATGCATCGAACACGCTTGATGCGAGCAGTAGCTTTTTAATTTCGACCACAGCAACAACGCCGGATATGTCAACGTATGTTCAGCTGATGACAATTTCAGCGGCATGTGGGTTCGTGTTTTTTCAACTAAAGCGGCAGGGCGTGGTTTGATTATTTGAAGATGGCCGAGCGCGGTGCGCGACCTAATAAATAAGACCACCCGAAATGGGTGGTCTTATTTATTAGCCTCAAGGGGAATCGAACCCCTGTTTTTTGGATGAAAACCAAATGTCCTAACCGTTAGACGATGAGGCCGAACGTCGATCGTCTGGTGCACGCGTGAATGCCACAACAGAATATCATTTTACATCGACATCGTCAATTACTGCATAAAAAAGCCGCCGCACACCTGTGTGTGGGGCGGGCAGTGGGTACGCGTTACACGCTCTGTTTCGTTGCGTCGAGAACTTCCCGCTTGAGCGTATCGAGCCATGCATAGGCTCCGAGCAAAAACGGATAATTATCCTGTTCGAGCAGGAATTCCTCCTCCGTTTTCCATCGACGCGCCGGATGCGTCATGTCGATGGGGCCACCGCGATAACCAGATAGATTTTTTCCGTCAAATCGAAATCTAATCCATGAGACTCTACCCGACTGTGTCGCGCCGACAATGTTAACTTGGCCCGCCAGAAATCCCTCATAGCCGTCTCGACTCGGTGTTGCGCCTTGGATTTGTTTGCGCAAATGGTGGAGGCCGACGAAATCGAATCGAACGCGCCCGTCTTTATCCTCGGCGCTGATTTCTCCCCACGTTTTAAGTGTGATCTGGGCAGATTTTGTTTCGAAGCTTGGTGTGTGCAGTTCGTTGAATCGTATGACTATCGTGTTGAGTACTTCGTTGTGAAGTTCTGTGAAGCGGTCGAAAAAGTCAGGATCAATGTATGCTTCCATCTATTGCCTCCCGTGCGACAGAAGCGTAGAATAACAATCATGAATGAAATCGTCAAACAACGAATGGTGCGTGCGCTGGTTTTTCTTACGGGCGCGGGGATTTTAATATCCGGTTACGCGGTGTATCAACATTTTTCATCAGGCGCGTCATTTTGTAATGTCAACGCCCAGTTTAATTGCGATACGGTGAATCGCGGCGCTTATTCTGAAATTTTTGGTGTGCCGGTGGCGGTGCTCGGAGTTCTCGGCTACCTTTGGCTTCATGTGCTGGCACACGAAATGCTACGACGGCCTCGAAAAAATATCTTTCATTTGTTCGCCGTTAGTCTTGCGGGTGCAGTTTTGTTTACCATATACCTCGCGTGGGTGAGTCATGTAAAAATTGGTGCGTGGTGTCCGACGTGCATCGGATCGTATGTCGTGACGGGTATGCTCTCCGTTATTTTTGGGCTTGTTTCGATTAAGGAATGCAGGGCGAAATAATGGGTGCGTCCGATATTGCATTTCGTATGTGAGCAACGTATACTAGCGGCAAGCGTATGGCCAACACATACTTATTTGACAATGCGGAACAGACGGATCAACTATCAGCAGATATTGCCGGCGAAGGGGAGTTACCGGTTGATATTGCCGAAACGGCAGATGCGTTAATTATCATGGCACCGGTTGCGGGAGCGGATCCGGAAAATATTTCGATTCATTTGGATGGTGATATTTTGACCATTCGAGGAACGCGCGATCGTGAGTTGGTGCGGACAGCGGATCATTTTTTTTCGGAAGAATGTTTCTGGGGAAATTTTTCGCGCAGTGTCATTTTGCCCGTTGAAGTTAAATCAGACGAGGCGCACGCGCAATTTAAAAATGGAATGTTGACGCTCGTGATTCCAAAACAGACGAAGAGTCATCACATTCCTATCGTGATTATCGATGAAGAATAACAAAGCGGCAGGTTCGAAAAACTTTTTTATAGCGGCAGGCGTCGTTGTTTTTTTGATCGTGGCTTTTGGCGTTGGGGCATCGCTCGCATCGGCTGCAACGTTTACAAAATTTTCTGATGAATTTTTTATCGGAGGTGTTTCAGTCGCGGGGAAAACAACGATTGAAGCGCGTGAAATTTTGGCAAAGAGCGTTGAAAAAATTAGGCAGGGCGTGCGGATAAATATACCGGGCCACGGTGTGCGTACCATTGTTCCGCATCAAGATGTCATCGCACTCGATGATACGGTTGCACGCGCAAAAACTGTTGATGAGCGGGGGATCGTAACAAAACGTATTCGCGATTGGTTGGGGCTCGCGCGACGCGTTGACGTTGATTTTGTTCTTGCGCGCGGCGCAGAAGAAAATATTTCTGACGCGGTTATCGACGGGTTGCATGTTCCGCTCGCCGTAGCGACGAATGCGCGATTTGAAATCTCATCGATGGGTGGAACGATCATTCCGTCGGTGAATGGTCAAAAAATTGACGGTAAAGATTTGAAAAAACAGTTCGCAACAAAACTCGCGCGCGGACAAACTGATTTGACCGCAACGCTCATCGAAGCGGTTCCGGAAATTACGACGCCCATGGCGATGCAATTGCAACCACGGGCGAGCGCGCTTGTGGGTGAAATCAGTAAGGGCCGTGCACTTAAAATTAAAGATAAAACAGTTACGCTTGCGGCAACGGATATTGCAACATTGCTGCAGCCACGACTTGAACAGGGCGCGCCGACGATCGGATTTGACCCGGATCAATTGAAAAAAACATTGAGTAAGCAACTTGCGCCGTTTGAACAAGAGGCGAAAGATGCAGTTTTTGAATATAAAGGATCGCGCGCGATTAAATTTGTCGCGCCACAGATGGGGATTGCCATTGATTGGGACGCGCTCGCACAAGATTTGTTTGCATCATTGTCGACCGATAAAAATCTGGTAATCGTTGCGACGAAAGATGCGGAACCAGCGATAAAATTAGCGAGCACGAATACGCTCGGGATCAATGAGTTGATTGGTACGGGTACGTCTGATTTTTCCGGATCAACGGCAAATCGAATTCATAACATAGAAACGGGAATGGCCGCAATTAACGGTGTGCTCATCGCACCGGGTGAAGAATTTTCTTTGATGAAGACACTGGGGAAAATTGATGGCACGACGGGATATACACAAGAACTTGTCATCAAAGATAATAAAACACAACCCGAATATGGTGGCGGTTTGTGTCAAATTGGAACAACGACGTTTCGTGCGGCGATGGGCGCGGGATTTCCGATTTTAGAGCGTCGTAATCACTCCTATCAGGTGCACTATTATTTTGAGAATGGTGTTTCAGGAACCGATGCGACTATTTATGATCCAAAACCGGACTTTCGTTTTAAGAATGACATGGCACATTGGGTTTTGTTGGAGACACGTTTGATTAAATCAGAGCGTAAACTCGAATTTCGATTTTGGGGAACGCGAGACGGGCGTCTTGCGTCGCGTACCATTCCAAAGATTTTATCAACGAAACCTGCGCCGCCGAAGCAGTTAATTCAAACAACAGATTTGCCGGTTGGAAAAATTAAATGTACGGAAAAGGCGCATGCCGGAGCGTCAACGATTTTTACGTACACCGTTGCTTATGCCGATGGAATTACTAAAAAACAGGATTTTTCAAGTTTTTATAAACCATGGGCAGAGGTGTGTTTAGTGGGCGTTGCTCAAATAAGCGAGCCCGTTGGGGGAGCTCCCGCGCCTGCAATTATAAGTCCTGACGCGGCGGGGGCAACGGGAAATTGACATTTATTTGACAGCATTGCATGTTATCCCCATAGGGGTGACTTGACAGAATTTGTGTTTAGCGGTATATTTGTTCGTCCAAGGCTCCTCCCCAGTGACTCGCGCTCACGACAAGCATGGGGACTTCTTAGAAGGGGAATTCGGGCTCCGGCTCGAATCCATCTATAAGAAGTCTTCTTGAGCGCGAATTATTCGGGAGGAGTTTTTGTTTTGTGAAAAATTACTCGATAACTTTGTCGACGAGTCCGTATGCAACCGCTTCATGCGCGTCCATGAAATAGTCGCGATCCGTATCGCGTTCAATTTTTTCGTAGGGTTGACCGGTCGAGAGCGCCAGAATTTTGTTGAGTTGATCCTTCATTTTTATGATGCGTTCGGCGCGAATTTTAACATCTGACGCCTGACCTTCGGCGCCACCCAAAACTTGGTGGATCATCACTTCAGAGTTTGGCAACACAAATCGCTTACCGCGCGTGCCGGCAGCAAGGAGCACCGCACCCATCGAAGCCGCCATTCCAACACAAATCGTTGACACATCCGGCGCAATGTAATTCATCGTATCGAGAATCGCAAAGCCGGATGTCACAGAACCGCCCGGTGAGTTGATATAAATTTTGATGTCCTTGGTTTTGTCCTGACTTTCCAAAAATAAAAGTTGCGCGATCACTGAATTCGCAACGTCGTCGTCGATTGGTGTACCAAGAAAAATGATGCGATCCTTGAGGAGGCGCGAGTAAATGTCATACGCGCGTTCGCCGTGCGCAGATTTTTCGATGACGGTTGGGATAAGAAATGTTGAGTTGCGCGGAGTGGTCATATGGAGAAAGCTTAGCGCAGATGGGGGAAAATTTCAAGTGGTCGTGGAATTGACAAAAGTTTTTATAAGCGGTATTTTAATTATAGCTATGAGCAAATTATCTCACCGTTTGTTTCGGTCATTTTTCCCCCACAAACCTGTGGGCGAATTGCTTCAAAAATATCATATCCCATCAAACGTGCGACTGCATATCGAACTCACTCCAGATGGGTGGTTTTGTGCGAGTTCGCCTGACTTGCCCGGATTGATCACGCAAGCCGCCTCGCAACAAGAATTACTTGAGATGATCAATGACGCGGTGCTCACCTATTTTGATGTGCCCCGACGCGAGGCAGATATTATTTTTGATAAAATCATTTTGGGTCATCAAGAAATAAAGTACGAGGGCAGTCTCGAGGCGTGCGTTGCATAAAATACTACTATGGGGGAGTGGAATTTTAATACACGCGAATGTGTGAGGGCGCTCATGAGATTGGGATTTTATTTGGGGAATAAACGCAGTGGGCAGCATGATAAATTTTATCCGCCCGATGAGATAGGGAAAAAACTAGGTGCTGCACAATCGCATTTCATCATGGTTCCACGTCACCATGAGTTGCGATGTCAGCGTTTGATTATTTCGGAATTGCGCGCGATGGGCGGAGATGAGTTAGTTGCACGGTTTAAAAATTCAATTTAATTTTTTTAGATGTTCGTCGTTACTGTGGGCAAAACATTTTGGAAGACACGTTAAGATTTGATTGTTGTTCCGTTGGTCCAGCGAAAACAGGTGCTTAAATTATTTGACGCGCGAGCCTAGTTGGACATGTTTACGCTAGAACAGTTTTGTATTACGATATTTTTATATGAAAATCGCTATGCTGTTCAGTGGGGGCAAAGATAGTTTTTTTGCGTTACAAAAAATTTTAGAAAGTAGCTCGGTCGGGGTTGTGGTGAGTATCCAGTCAAAATTGGGTGACACTCAGTTGCATGCAGGACCAGAAGTAAGCAGGGAGATGCGCAAAGCCCAACTTGGTTTATTAGGGCTACCCTTTGAACAGCTCATAATTGGCTCGGATGAAAATTATTTGCACGAATTGTTTTTAGGGCTTAATGAAATTTTTAAAAAAAATAAGATTACTCATTTGGCAACTGGCGATTTGTGGCACCCATATACGGGTGGTATCGGCGACATGCTTGCGGGCGCACTTGGTGTAAAGATGTTGCGACCCGCACGAGAGGAATGCACTGCACGCGAATTTGATGTTGCATATATGGAAAAAATAATCGTAAGTGGAATTGAGTCAGTGATTATAAGTGTGCGTCAGGGTAATTTATCTGAAAATCTTGTTGGGAGAAAAATTGATAATACTCTGATTAAGGAATTACACGCAATGGGTATTGACGCTGCCGCAGAGGGCGGTGAATATCAATCATTTGTTACCGCTGCACCAACTATGAGAGGTAAAATTATCATTGATGATTTTGCTGTTGAACTTGTTGATGGAAAAAATGGTAAAGAAAAATTTTATCGAATGCGGGTGGGCAAGTTTCACAGCGACATCTAAAGCATTGGTATTGTTACAGAGGTGTAATATTAGTTTGTTATAGCGAGTGACTACGGTTCACGAAGGCTCGTCTCGCAGGGCGAGCGGGCAGGTGTTTCGCGAAGCGAAACGAGCGAGCCCGAGAGACAGCGCAAAATTCACGCTGGGAATTTTGACGCGTGAGCCTGACTAAACCGTAGTCACTCCCGTACAATATTCCATTCCCCGTCGTGCTCAACCAAACGTCCGCGCACCGCAAAACCGGCGGCCTTTTTGTGGCCGCCGCCACCAAATGTTGCGGCGATCGCGGAGACATCAACATCATTATGTGTCGTACGGAGCGACCCCTTGACCATGCCATCCTGCGTTTCTTTGAGAACTAACGAAATTTTTGTTTCGCCGATTGAGTTTAAAAAATTTGCAACGCCCTCGACGTCGCCGTCTGCAACTTTGAGGCGCGTGATGTCATCGCGTGTCAAAACCGTGTACGCCAAATCCAAATCTTTTTTTATCGTGAGGCGCGACAAGGCAACACCCCACAAACGGAGCGTGTCCGGACTTTTGTTGCGATACGTGTAATTTAAAATCGCGGCGTAATTTCCGCCGAGGCGCATCAGCTCTCCACCGACGTGCAGAGCGGATTCGCTCGTCGCGGGATTTGAAAAATTTCCGGTGTCGGTCATGAGGCCGGTGAGGAGCGATGTTGCGATCGATGGATCGATGTCGACGCCGACAAAATTAAAATAATTAAATAAAACTTGTGTGGTTGATGCAGCGTCGAGTTGCAAAAAATTGTATGCGCCAAAATGTGTGTTGGTAAAGTGATGATCAAAATTGATGATGAGTGGCTTTGCGGCAAGCGCGTCGATGCACTCCTGCGCGCCAGCAAAGATGGGATCGCCGGAATCAAAAATACACACCGTGTCAAATTGATGCTCGACCCACAGCGCGGGATCCGAACGCACCTCGTCTGCGTGTGGTAAAAATGCGAGCGCGTTTGACACACCGGTTTTGCACCACAGTGTTGCCGCAACTCCAGACGCACGCAAGTAGTGGACAAATGCAGTTGCGGCGCCGAGTGTGTCGCCATCCGGACTCTTGTGTGGCACCACAACAACACGCCGCGCGCGTGTCGTCAGGTGCATATGAATTTGCTGGGCAAGTGCTTGCATAAGTCGAATAAAGCAGTTTATCGTATTGTGCCGCTCATGTCAACGCGGCCGGTTTGACGAATGTCAGTTTTTGCGTTAGTATTGCAATACTTTAATCTCCCTCTCCATGAACGTTTCCGAATTAGCTCGTAAATTGCGCGTCAGTGTCAAAGAAATGTATGAAGTTCTTCCGAACTATGGTTTTGATATTGGTCGGAAAGCGGTGAAGGTTGATGATAAAATTGCGGATAGCATCATTCGTGAATGGCGCCGAATGTACGCGGACTGGAAAGAAAAGCAGCGTCGCGCCAAAGAGCAGCAACGCATTGCGGAAAAAGAAGCACGCAAGGCAGAAGGCAAGAGTGCAACGTTGCCGCCGGTGATGACCGTGCGCGATTTTGCGGCCGCGCTCACCTTGCCGGTGACGACGATTATTTCCGAGCTCATGAAAAATGGAATTCTTGCGAGTTTGAATGAGCGTATCGATTATGAAACTGCGCAGGTGATTGCGGAAGATTTGGGTTTCAATATTCAGCAAGAAGCGGGCGCGGCGCCCGAAGCGGAGGTTTCGACATCGCAAGTTGTTGAGATGAAACAGCAGCTCGACGCCGAGCGCTCGGAAGATTTGGTTGCGCGCCCGCCGGTTGTGGTTGTGATGGGTCACGTTGATCACGGGAAAACAAAACTGCTCGACGCAATTCGGGCAACGAACGTCATGGGCGGCGAATCGGGCGGTATCACGCAACATATTGGTGCGTATCAAGTTATTAAAAATAATCGGCTTATTACATTTATTGATACGCCGGGTCACGAAGCGTTTACCGTCATGCGTTCGCGTGGCGCGCGTATCGCGGATATCGCGATTTTGGTTGTTGCGGCGGACGATGGCGTGATGCCGCAAACGGTTGAAGCGATTAAAATTATTCAGGCTGCAAAAATTCCGGTTGTCGTTGCGCTCAATAAAATGGATAAAGAGGGCGTAAATATTGATAAGGCAAAAACAGAATTGTCGGCGAATAATGTTTTAATTGAAGAGTGGGGTGGCAGCGTTCCGCTCGTTCCAATTTCAGCAAAGACGGGTCTTGGTGTTGAAAAATTACTCGAAACGGTTCTGCTCGTGTCTGAAGTAGATGCGGAGAAAATTCGCGCGAATCCAAATCGAAAAGCGATTGGCACAATTATCGAATCGCACGTTGACAAGGGCGAGGGGCCCGTTGCAACATTGCTCGTGCAGGGTGGCACGCTCCACAAAGGTGATCCGCTCGTGGTGAATGGCGGAATTTATGGAACAGTGCGTGCGATGAAAGATCATGCAGGGGTGTATGTTGATGAAGCTGCCCCGTCGATGCCGGTTAAAATTTTGGGTTTCAAGAGCGCGCCGGAAGTTGGCGATATTTTGGATGTTGCAAAACTTGGTGAAGCAACAAAAGTGAAGCGCGTCCGTACATCGGGCATGACCGCGCCGGTCGTGCAGCAAACAAGTGGTGTTGGCGAAGATGCGGAGGGCGACGAGGGCGAGCAGAAAAAACAATGGCTCAATGTTGTTGTTAAGGCTGATGTGCTCGGTTCGCTTGAAGCGATTATTCAGTCGCTTGAAAAATATCAGAGCGACGAAGTTGGGGTGAAAATTGTTGGGCGCGGACTTGGTAATTTTACGGAGCCAGATATTTTGCGCGCAGAAAGTTCACATGCGCTTGTGCTCGGATTTCACGTGCAGCCGATTCCAAGCGCACAGCTGATTGCAAGTGCGAAAAGTGTTGAAGTCCATTTGTTCAAAGTAATTTACGACATGTTTCATTTGATTGAAGAGCGTTTGCAGGCGTTGGTTCCTGTTGAAGTCGTGATCACCGAACACGGGACGTTTAAAACGCTCGCGGTTTTTCGCACGGATAAAAAAGTGCAGGTTGTTGGTGGGCGTGTTGATCAGGGTAAAATTCCGAATGGTTCGTTTGTGCGGGTATATCGCAATCGCGAATATATCGCCGACGGAAAAATCACCTCAACACAAATGGGTAAAGTTGATGTTAAGGAAATTCCGGCGGGCCACGAATGTGGTATTAAATACGAAGGCAAAGAGCCGTTGCAAGAGGGTGACGTGCTTGAGGCGTATACAAAAGAGGAGCACAAGAAGAAAGTTGTTTTCGCAAAATAATTTTTCGGAGCGACGCGCATTTGACGTTTTTTTCGTTAGAACGTATCATTTACTTTCAATAATCTTTTTATGGAAATCGAATTTACCGATGCAAATTTTGAAACAGAAGTTTTAGGATCGAGTGAGCCTGTGTTCGTTGATTTTTGGGCGCCATGGTGTGGTCCGTGTCGCATGATGAGCCCTGTTATCGAAAATCTTGCGCATGAAATGGAAGGCGCGGGTGTCAAAATTGGGAAAATGAACGTCGACGAAAATTCCGAGACAGCGAGCAAGTTTAATATTATGTCCATCCCAACGTTTATTGTTTTTAAAGATGGTAAGCCAGCAGCCCAAAGCGCGGGTGTTCAAACGATTGAACAGCTTAAGGCGATGTTTAAATAGTATTTTGTCCAGCTAGTTGACAGATTTTTTTGACTGTGGTGTAATGAGGTTCGGTTCTTTTAACCACAACAGAAAATGGGGGTGGAAACATGGCTGTTGACCAGACGATTCGGACCATAACTCTGCAGTTTTTGGTCCATGATTTGAGCGATGTTGGCAACAAAATCAATCTTGTATCGAAACGCAGAATCCCCAAGGGTGGGGTGGGCGGAGCGCGATTGACAGAGCTTTCGGCGCGTGCCCTTGACGCAAGTTTGTTGCCTGATGAACTATTTGACGACGGATGGGTTGTCCGTCGGGCGATTCGATTGATGCGCCCCAATCGTCGGGTGCGCAATCTCCACGTAGTCTTATTCACACTTGGGCGGGTTGGTGATCGTGCTTGTTGCGAGCCGCATGTGCAAACAGAATATCGTCCGGGCATTGTACTTGATGCGCTCACGGAGATTGCCCGGCAGAATTATTGGCAGGTTTCGGCCTATCATGATGATTTGACTGATCGGGTGGGTACCGATTTAAAAATCGTGTTTACCTGTCCGCGTTCGCCGATTGCTCACATGGCCGCGCCTGTGTCGCCAGATAGTGTTCTTCACGTGGTGGAGGGCCAACTGGAATTTGATACAATTGAACGGGATGGTGGGTGACTGAACGATCAAAAGAGAAACCTCGATGAACTTGCGCTAGGTGAGCAAGGGCATCGGGGTATTTTTAATCTTGCGCATTTGCGGGAAATTCGTTAAAATTTGCGCATATGTACAATCACGGCGAGATAGATAAAAAATGGCAGGATCGCTGGCTTGTGGCTGGAGTTTTTAAGGCAGAAGATTTTTCAGAAAAACCAAAACAGTATTTTTTAGTTGAGTTTCCGTATCCGTCGGGCGCGGGGCTGCACGTCGGGCATCCGCGTTCGTATGTTGCGCTTGACGCACTTGCGCGGCGCGCTCGCATGCAAGGCAAAAACGTTTTATATCCCATGGGTTGGGACGCGTTTGGGTTGCCGACGGAAAATTATGCGATCAAAACCGGTCGCGCGCCTGCGGAAATAACGGATGAAAATATCGCGACATTTAAGCGCCAGATTCAATCGCTTGGGTTGTCGTTTGATTGGTCGCGCGAAATTAATTCGACGGATGCGGGGTATTATAAATGGACGCAGTGGCAGTTTTTGCAATTTTTTAAGGCAGGTTTGGCATATAAAGCAAAGACGATGATCAACTGGTGCCCGAAAGATAAAATTGGTTTGGCCAATGAAGAAGCGGCAGGTGGTGTGTGTGAGCGGTGTGGCGGCGCGGTTGAAAAACGAGAAAAAGAACAGTGGATGATCGGAATTACGAAGTATGCGGATCGTTTGCTTGCTGATTTGGACACCGTGAATTATTTGCCGAAGATTAAAAAGCAACAAGAGGAGTGGATTGGGAAAAGTGAGGGCGCGGAAGTTGATTTTGCGGTTGAGGGCTTCGCGGACAAAAAAATTCGTGTGTTTACGACGCGGCCGGATACGTTGTTTGGCGTGACGTACGTAACGCTTGCGCCTGAGCATGCGTTGGTGGATGAGCTTGTAATTGCACACGACCAAGAGCTTGGTGATTTGTTGCCAGATAGTTCGCCGCGTGCGACTGTTCGCGCGATGTGCGTGCGTGATGGCAAAATGCTGATTACATTTGATAAGCCCACGCAACAATATATTTTGCCGGGCGGTGGCGTTGACGAAGGTGAAACACCTGAGCAAGCAGTGCTCCGCGAACTGCGCGAAGAAACGGGTTACACCAACGTGAAGATCATAAAAAATTTGGGCACATTTAAACATAACTATTATCACACACGTAAAAAAAATATCCGAAGCACCGACACCATTTTCTTGGTTGTTATTGGAAGTGATGAGCCATTGCCACGTGATGAAACGGAAATTGAAAAAACGGATTTCATGTGGTTGCCTATCGCCGAAGTAAAAGAAAAGTTGTGTACAGTGTCTGAAATATTTGGAAAAAGTGTTGTGCAGGTGGAACACCTTGAGCGATATCTTGCGGTAGCAGATTATCGCGCCGCGGTTGCGCGCAAAACTGAAATGGAGCGCACAGATGCAACACGCGAAAAAACCGGTGTGTTCACGGGCGCGTATGCGGTGAATCCGGCGAATGGCGAGCGCGTGCCCATTTGGATTTCTGACTATGTTTTGGCGGGCTATGGCACGGGTGCGGTGATGGCAGTGCCGGCGCACGATGAACGCGATTTCGAGTTTGCGAAAAAGTTTGGGTTACCAATAAAAAAAGTTGTGCTTCCACCAAAACTTGGATCGCTTGTGTTTAGCAATCCTGCAACAAAAGAAGCTGAAGATGTTTGTGTTGAAGCAGAACTATGGATCGAAGATGGTGTAAATACAAATTCAGAGTTTTTGAATGGCCTTGCCACGTTGCAAGCACAACAAAAAATGGTTGCGTGGCTTGAGGAACAGGGGTGCGGCGCGCGCAAAGTTACGTTCAAATTGCGTGATTGGGTTTTTTCGCGTCAGCGTTATTGGGGCGAACCGATTCCACTGGTGCATTGCGAAGCGTGTGCGGCAAAAAAGTATCAGTATGTATTTATTCACGGATTTAAAGGATCGGTTAACACGAATTTTTTTCCGTGGCTGAAACAAAAACTAGAGGCCGATGGTCATTCTGTTGTCGCGCATGATTTACCAAGCGCTGACCAGCCAAACATCGATGAGCAGGTTGCATTTTTAGAACGTTCGGTGAATTTTACCGAAGACACGATTATTGTCGCACACAGTTTGGGAACCGTTGTTGCGCAGAAATTATTACCAAAACTTTCGGTGAAAATTCGTAAAGCAATTTTTGTTGACGGGTTCATGAATGCAAAATTTCGAGATCATGCACGGCCCGAAGTAGAAGTGAGTTGCGACTGGAAATTTGATGCAGCGCGTGTGCGCGGCGCAACTGACGAATTGTTGTTGCTTGGCGATGAAACTGAATCGATTTTTAAGCTCGACAACCATCGCGAGATGGGACAATTTTACAAAGCTGCGGTGCAGATCGTACGACCACATGATGAACATTTTTGTGCATCCGTTGAGCCGGTAATTCTTGAGTCAGCGCGTATTTCAGGCTGGAACCCATTGCCTGATTCTGCACTCCCGCTCACACTTCCGCACATTGAAAAGTACGAACCAACAGACAATGGCGAATCGCCACTCGCGTTGATTCCGGAATTTGTGAATACGGAATGTCCACGTTGTGGCGGCCCCGCAAAGCGCGAAACAGACACAATGCCAAACTGGGCGGGTTCGAGTTGGTATTTTTTGCGATACTGCGATGCGCACAACGAAACAGCGTTTGCAGCCGCGGACAAACTGAAATATTGGATGCCGGTTGACCTTTACAACGGTGGCATGGAGCACACAACATTGCATTTGCTGTACTCGCGTTTTTGGAATAAATTTATGTACGACGCGGGCTTTGTGCCAACGTCTGAGCCGTATGCGCGGCGTGTGTCGCATGGCCTTATCATGTCGGAAGATGGGACGAAGATGTCGAAATCAAAAGGGAATGTGGTGAATCCGGACGAAATTGTGCGGGGGCAGGGCGCTGACACACTTCGACTCTACGAACTATTTATCGGACCATTTAGCGAACCGGCGCCGTGGAGTGTTTCAGGGGTGTCTGGTGTCAAACGATTTTTGGATCGCGTGATGCGATTGCCAAATCTTATTGCGGAAACGGAGCCGGAAGCGGTGACGCGTGGCGTTCATAAATTAATCAAAGCAGTGTCCGAGGACTATGATCGGATGAGTTTTAACACGGCGGTTGCGCACTACATGACTTTTGTTAATTCGGTGTATAGCGCGAATGCGATTACGAAAGACACGCTCAAACTTTTTGTGCGCGCACTCAATGTCGTGGCGCCACATGTTTCGGAAGAGGTGTGGTCGGTGATATCGGGCGACGGATTGGTGTGTGAGCAATGGTGGCCGTCGTTTGATCGCGATTTGGTTGTTGACGAAACATTCGAACTCGTGGTACAGATTAATGGTAAGGTTCGTGATCGAATTATTGTCGCAGCGTCTCTGTCCGAAGAAGATCTGAAAACGCTCGCGCTTAATTCTTTTAAAATACGCGAGTGGCTCGCGGGGGAGGAGCCAACTAACGTGATCGTGATTAAAGGCAGATTAGTAAATATCGTTTTGTGAAACGTGAAATAACTGCAATTATCGTGTTGAGTTTCGTGTTTGTTACAACGCCGTTTTTTGTGTATGCGAAAAAAAATAGTGCGACGCCACGAAATGTGACGACGCCTTCGATATTAATGTATCACGAAGTCATGGAGACCGATGAAAATAGCGGTCCAAATTTAAAAGCTTTTTCGATCAGCCCGAAATTATTGGAAGATGAGTTCAAATATCTATCCGATAACAACTATAACACGCCGTTTGTCTCTGATTTTTTTGTAGCACGTGAGCGTGGTGATGGGGTGTATCCTCAAAAAACGGTAATGCTCACCTTTGATGATGGAACAGAGGATGTGTACAGCGTCGTTTTGCCACTGCTTAAAAAATATAATATCAAAATTACTGTTTTTGCGAATCCGGGCTTTGATGGAACGAATGGGCGCATGTCGTACGCACAATTGCGCGAATTATCTGAATCGGGATTAGTTGAAATTGGTGCGCACACGATGACGCACGTGCGATTGCAAGAAATTTCCGATGATGATGCACGTGAAGAAATTATATATTCAAAAAATCGATTGGAGATGATAACGGGTAAACCAGTCAGGGCATTTGCATATCCATTTGGAAAATTTGGTGTGCGCGAGGAGAAAATGGTCGCAGAAGCGGGCATGAGCTTTGCATTTGCTGCAGACGAGAGTCATGGAAAAAATTATACTAACACACTCGCGTTGCCACGTATTACGATCGGTGGGCAAGAGTCTTTAAAAACATTTATTCGAGCGGTGCGTGCGTGGTGATTAAAAAATATGGTTCAAAAAGGAGGGGGATCTATTTTCGTATACATTTTTGCGTTGCCGGTGTGGGCCGTAGCTTTTATAGCAGGTATTTTGTGTGGGCCATTTGCGCGACAACATTTTTTTATCATTTTGGTTGCGCTTGTTGTATCTTTTTTCGCGCTCTATCGAAAATATACGTGGGCAACATTAGTTATTTTTGGATTTATTTGTGGAATCGCGCGAACTTTTTTTGGAAATATCATCAGAATTCCGGAGCACACACTTTTTACTGACGTGCGCGACGTCTGTGACCGTGTTTTTGCAGTGTATCTTGAAAATCCGTATCGGACTCTCATCTCCGGTATTTTATTTGGTGGGACGTCGGGATTTGATGCAGATTGGAGGTATATTTTTCGAGCAACGGGTACGATGCACATCGTCGCAGTTTCGGGATCAAACGTTTCTTTCGTGGTTCGATGGATCGAATGGGCGCTTAATCGGATTCCGTGTGCGCCACACATGCGGTTTTATATTATCGCAACCGGTATCGCCATATTTATTTTTATCACTGGTGCGCCGGCAAGCGTGATACGAGCCGGAATTATGGGGTGTATTATGTATTTTTCACCACTCGTCGGCCGTCGTCCTTCCGCGCTGCATGCACTCGGCGCGGCCGCTGCATGTATGGTTCTCATTAACCCAACCGTTGCATGCGATGTCGGGTTTCAGTTTTCTTGTCTTGCGACATTGGGACTCATTATTTTTGAAAAACCGGAAGGGAGTTTTTTTTCTGTCGTATCAGAAACAATTGCGGCAACATTGTTTGTGCTGCCGCTTGAAATATTTTATTTTCATGTGATGTCAATGAGTGCGCTGATCGCGAATATTATTGTCACGCCGTTTGTTCCGCTACTTATGTGTCTCGGAATCACGACGCTTGCTGCACATTTTTTTGCACCCTTTGTAATTACACCCGTTGCGTATGGTGCGTATGTGGTTGCATTTATTTTTTTGAAAACTCTTGAATTTATTGCGCGTATTCCGGGTAGTTTGGCGCAGGTCGAAACAGGTTGGACAGTGGTCGTTGCGGCCTATAGTACCCTCATCATTTACAGCATAAACCGAGTTGCCGCGCGGTGTCGGTTTTAAGTAGCCGTGTTATACTGATGCATAGCCGATATAAAATATGAACACACTCTCTGTTTCTCAGTTTGTTGAGTTAATTAATGAAACACTTGCCGTGACGACTCCGTCCGGCGCTTTTGAAATTGAAGGCGAAGTTTCTTCGTTTGCGATTTCGGGCGGGCAATGGGTGCGTTTTGACTTGAAAGATGGTGCTGCGGTCGTGAACTGTTTTTTGACGGTGTGGCAGCTGAAAGAGCAGCTTGCGGACGGAATGAAAATTGCGGTGACCGGCGTTGGAAAATTATATCCAAAATACGGAAAATTCAGTTTTGTCGTGCAATCAATTCGATTATCGGGTGAGGGGAGTTTGCGGCGTTCGTTTGATTTACTTAAAAAAAAGTTGGAAATTGAGGGGTTGTTCGACAGTGCGCGAAAACGATCGTTGCCGAGGTTTCCGTCGCGTGTTGCGCTCATCACCTCGCGTGAAGCGGCGGCATATACTGATTTTTTGCGTGTTGCAGGCACGCGGTGGCCTGCGGCGGAGATCACGCACTATCATGTCGGTGTGCAGGGTGACGCCGCGGTTGCCGAAGTTGTCGCCGCACTTGAACATGCGGGTGCTCGGACAATGGAATTTGATGTAATCATTGTCACACGCGGTGGGGGCTCACTTGAAGATCTGCATGTATTTAATACGGAAGCAGTTGCGCGTGCGTGTTACGCGTCGCGGGTGCCGGTGGTAAGCGGTGTCGGTCACGAGCGTGATGTGACGATCATTGATTTAGTTGCAGATATACGCGCAGCGACGCCGAGTAATGCTGCGGAACTTGTTTTTCCTGATCGAGATGATGTTGCGCGCGGCATTCGTCATGTGGTCGCGCAATACGCGTATGCGATCGACGCGCGGTTGAGCCGTGAGCGCGCACATACAGCACACATAACGTATGCTGCGGAGCGATGGTTGCGTTCGATCAAAGAGCGCATTAATGGAACGCATCGTCAGCTGCTCATGCGACGTGATTTGCTCGAACAAAAAATTCGTCGAGTGCACGAATCCGTTGATCATGCGGCGCGAATGATTCGCTCGCTTGATCCAAAACGGTTATTGACGCGGGGCTATTCCTATACGCAAGCAAAAGATGGTACTATTATCGCCAGCGCTGCCGCTTTGCGAGCCGCCGGTTCAGCCCGACAGATTTATTATGATGGTGATGTGCCAATTCGAATCGATGTATGAATGATCATTTTTGGAAACGATTTTTTGTTGGTGTAATTTTATTGCAGATTGCAATTTTATCGCTTCGTCTCACAGACCCCTTTGTTGACGGGCGTTTTCATATAAATTGGGCCCCGCCGTTTTGGTTACTCAAAGCACAAAATATGCATGAAGTTAATTTTGCTCATGCATATTTTGGTGCTGTTGCAGGAACTGCGGATGATGGACATGGTGGCAAGATTGCGACGGGTTGGTACACGAGTCATCCACAATTTATCGCGATACCCCTCTATTTGTGGACAGGATTATTTGGGTTTAAAGAGTGGTCGGTTCGGTCACTTGCGGGTTTCGTAACAATTTTAACGACGATTATTTTTTGGTTTGCGTGGCGTGAACGACATACGCTAAAAGAAGCGACGCTATTTTCATTTTTTTGGTCACTGACGCCGATCATTATTATTTTTTGTCGTAAACTTGATCAGGAGCCGTTTGTAATTTTTTTTGCAGCGCTTGCAATGCTCGGCCACGAGCGGTTTCATACAAAAAAGGATTCGGTTCCATGGCTCTGGGCGATCGCAATTTTTGGAATGATGTGGTCGGACTGGTCCGGTTTTATTTTTGGTGGTTTGCTTTTCATCGCGCAAATATGCGCGAGCCGACTGCACGCGCCATCGAAAAAATTGATGGTGGCTTGTGTCCCCGCCGGAGTCGCCGGAGTCACCGTTGTCGTTGGACAGACCATCCTTCAATCAACTTCAACGAATGAGGCGGTATCGGGTTTTAAGGGATTGTATGCATATCGAAGTGGATCAGGCCAACATGGGTTTTGGCTTAATTGGACGCGGCACCAGCTCGAACACTTTTGGCTCAGCTATGGCTCAGTGGTTGGATACATTGCCACGTTTTTTTCTGTGCGCGCGTTAGGAAATTGGAAGCAGATCAAACAGGATATTACAACAACTGGTTTACAGCTCAAACATCTTGCAATAGTTTTTTTTGTCGGCACTTTTCTTTATGCGCTGATCATTCCACAAGCAACATTTATCCATATTTACTACCAGTATTATTATTCAATTGCTGTGGCATTCGGTTGTGTTCTCTTCATTGATTTTTTTCAATCATATATTTCTCGTAAGCAAATTGCATCGATTGCAGTCCCGTTTGCTCTGGTCATTGTGTTTTGGTTATTTATTTATTTTGGTTTGACACGGTTGTATCAAGACAAGAGCGCTGGATTTGGATTTGGAGGCGAGATTGATCTTATCAAGGTAATTTATACGATCCCACCCACTGAAAAGGTAATTATGGTTGATGGAACGGTTGGTATGGACTCGTGGCTCGATAATCCTAATATTGAATATTATGCAGGGAGACAGATTCGTGTTCAAAAAAGTCCCGAAATACCGTTCGATTTTCAATATGTTATGATTGGCAATCAGCGTGTATTGGAGCGCGCAGAAGCATTATCACGAACATCGATTTTTAAAAATCAAATGTATAAGGTGATTCAATGCTCGCGAGATCTTTGCTTGTTGCATATCGAACCACGTAAATAAACTATGTCTGCTGCACAAAAAAATAAAAAAGAAAAAACGTTTACCGAGCAGTTTGCCGAGCTTGAAGAAATCACGCAGTGGTTTGAAAAGGGTGATGTATCAATCGAGGACGCGCTTAATAAATTTGAACGGGGACTCGCATTGGCTGACGAGCTCCAAACATATCTTGCGCATGTTGAACAGCGGGTTATCGATATGAAAAAAAAATTTAATGTATGAAAAAAACTGTAGTAATTTCGTTGGGCGGCTCGATGATCATTAATGGTACGGGAGTTCACGTCGAATTTATAAAAAAATTCAGAAGCATCATTGCGGCTGAATCAAAAAAAGGTTTTAAGTTCGTCATCATCGCGGGAGGTGGTAACACGTGTCGCGTTTATCAAGCAGCGGGACGTCAATTTAAATTTAGTGATGTTGAACTCGATACGATCGGAATCGGTGTGTGTCGGGTAAACGGTGAATTTTTGAAAGCAGCGCTCAAAGGGATTCGGGGCGTTGAAGTTGCGTTTGGCGGCAAGCCCGGCGAGTCATCTGATGGCATCGCGACGCGTCACGCCATCACGCGTGGCGCTCAATCAATCATAAATATTTCTTCAACCGCGTACGTGTTTGATTCAGATCCTGAAAAAAATCCGGACGCCCGAAAGTTCGATCAGCTGACATGGAAACAGTATCGAGAAATTGTGGGGACGCAATGGACGCCCGGGATGCACGCACCATTTGATCCGACTGCGGCGCGGCTCGCACAAAAAAATCAGATGAGCGTATCATTTGTTGGAGGGCAAAATCTGTCTGATTTGTCACGCGTTTTACATGAAAAAAAATGGGCAGGCTCAAAAATAGTTTGAACAATTTTGACGAGTACGCCCCAATCGCTTGACAAGCGTGCCCCGATTTATTACAATAGTCCAACTACCGTAGACAGCAGGTTTGGTATCAAAAATTCCAATAAATCCTGCCGAGGTCGCCCACTTAATTCTTGCGAATACGCAGGAATTTCAGGTCGAGGGCCCTTAATTGTTTACGGTTGATAGCCGTAATTTTTTGTATGGCAAAAACAAAAGCACAAAAATCAGCAGATCTCGCTCGCTTGACAGATGCCTTTAAGGCATCAAAAAGCTCGGTTTTCGTTGATTATAAAGGAATCACCGTAAAAAACGTCAATAAACTTCGCCGAACGGCTGAGAAATCTGGCGTTGGATACATGGTCGCAAAAAAGACGTTGATCAATTTAGCGGCACGCGCAGCTGGCTTTGAGCTGAACACAAAAGAGATCGATGGCAACATCGCCGTCGCATTCGGTGCCGACGAAGTTGGTGCAGCAAACGTCATTGCGCTCATGAGCAAAGAGGTTGAACAGGTTAAAATCGTGGGCGGAACTCTTGAGGGTCGCTTCATCGACGCAGCGCAAGTTAAGGCGCTCGCCGCACTTCCAAGCAAGCAGCAGTTACTCGCTCAGCTCGCACAGGTGCTCAATGCGCCGCGTGTTGGTTTGGTTACGACATTGTCAGGTATCACACGCGGTTTTGTTACCGCCTTGAGTCAGGTTCAAGAAAAGAAAGCACAATAATTATTAATTACTATGTCAGATATTCCAGCAAAGTTCCAATCACTTATCGCTGAAATCGATAAGATGTCAGTTCTTGATCTTTCAGAATTGGTAAAAACTCTTGAAGATCACTACGGCGTTTCAGCAGCAGCTCCAGCTATGATGATGGCGGGCCCTGCAGCAGGCGCAGCAGCTCCCGCAGCAGAAGAAAAAACAGAGTTCAATGTTGAGCTCACTGAAGCGGGTGCAAACAAGATTGCGGTGATTAAGGTTGTTCGCGAAATTACCGGTCTCGGTCTTGCAGAAGCAAAAGCAGTTGTTGATGGCGCGCCAAAAATGGTTAAAGAAAATGCACCAAAAGCAGAAGCTGAAGAAATCAAGAAGAAAATTGAGGAAGCGGGTGGTAAAGCGGTACTTAAATAAATTATTTGCTCAAAGCAAATTGTACGACGCGACCGTCATCGGAAATTCCGGTGGCGGTCGTTTCGGTTTTATCAAGAGCGATGCGCGTTATGTGCGTGGATTCTGGATAGACAAATTGTGTGATAAGTTTTCCATCGCGTTCGGTCTGCACGATGCGATGATTTTGTGAATCGAGAAAATAAATTTTATCTGAGGCACTCGTCAAAATTTGATCAATGTGTGTTGTGTCTGGTTCGAGATTACTAATTTTAAATGTTTGCAATTTTCCCGCAGTATATTTAAGAATTCCACCGGTCGTCGAACGCATCCAAATCGAATTATCAACAACAAAATCAGCTATATTTGTCGGATTTCCACTTTTGTCGACGATCCAGCGCTTACCGTTCGTATACGCATCGCCCGCATGTTCATAGCGATAGATCATATTCGTTTCGCTGTCATAGGTATACAGACGGTCTGAATAAATGTTTGCAATTTTTGTGTGAGTATTTTCAGGTGTGAAATTTACCACGACATCCGTCGTTTTATTTCCATCGAGCGCGATTGTTTTAAATGTGTGATTTTTTGTCATGACGAACAGACGCTTGCTCGATTCATCGGAAAAAATTTTTTCTGTCGCCGCATCAACCGTCGCTATTTTTTTGAGACCATCTTTTAAATAAACGATATCACCGGTTGTTGAAAGTGCGATCGCGCTCGTTCCCATTGTCGTGATATCTCGAATAGTGAGTGCGGATGCAAAAGCTGGAGTAATGGGTGTGACTGACGTAATGTGCAAAATTTTATTGGTCGCATCGGTTATTTCGGTTTGTAGTGCGGTGCCATCGGGCGCTGTTTTGGTAGATTCTGGAAGTGCGCTCAAAAGATTTTTCGCTTGGCTGAGCGTCGTGCGTGCGGCCGATTCATTTTGATAGGTGAACGATTCATTTGCGGAGCGTAGTGTATCGCGAATCACCGTCAGTTGCGTTTGAACACTTTGTGTTTGCGCGGTGCGAGATCGTGAGTAGGCGATGATTCCGACGATAATTACCGCAAGCAGCATCGTCGTAATTGCTGCGACCAAAACATATTTTCGTTTTTTTGGCATCGCACTGAAACGCAAACCAAGACTATTTTTTGTTGTATTTAAAAATTGTTTTGGCGTGATGCGTTCTGTGGTCGGTGAACTTTTTTTTGACGAAATCGCGTGAGTCGTAGAACGCACAGCACTCGTGAGAAATTTTCCAGCGCGAATTGCGTTTGATTGGATGAGCATCAACGAGTTGGTGATAATTTTATCTTTTGGAATCGTCAGAATTGGGGGCGCGAGAATTTCAGCGGTCGTTCTCGTTTTTTTCATGAGATCATCCATTGAAACATCGGATTTTTTTTCGGGTCGTACAATCGAGCCTGCCGGGATTTTTTGTTGCATGATCTCTTTTGTTTCATCAAATGCGCGCACAAGTCGAAGCCATACGCCACCAAATGAATATTCCGACGAAAGATCGCTTAAAATTCTGAGCATGTGATCATTGACTTCTTGCATTGATTTGCCCTCACAAATTTTCGCGAGCCGATCCGCCGTAAAAAATTCGGTGACACGCGGTGTCGCAAGTAAAAATCGATCATCGACACGCATTACACCGTTGATAACATTTGAAAAAAGCTGGCCGGGAATATCAGCCGCATCCGGATCAATCATGTCCAGTGACTGCCACCCCTCATTTTTTTTGTAGAAGAGCAGCGCAGCCGGGCGGCCATGCGTTGCGAGGTAAAGCGTCGAGTTGCATGTTGCGGCAACGGCAATGTTAATTTCTTCGTGTGCGTGTTGTTTTAAATAGAGCGAGCTTTGTGTGTTGAGTTGCCCGAGAATCGTTTCAAAATGGGATTCAATGTTTGTCGGGGTGCTCTTGTAGTAACTTTCAATTGCAAATTCGATCCACGAGCGGACCATTTGTATGGTTTTTGGAGTTGCGCCCACAAGCTCGGCGATGGCAAAAAAATGACCATGCGTTGCGACCTCATTCGCAGCGGGCTGTGTAATTTCTAGTAAAACATGGGATTTTGATTCGTCACGGCCTTCAGCAAGGAAGTCGTGGACGCGGAGCTCGATGCGTTCGCTCATACATTGACCAGAAGGGCCTCACCGATTATACTAAATCGCGAGACTGACTACAATATTGATTATGCTTGAACACCTTTTTGGTTCAAGGACGCGGGTGAAGCTTTTGCGGATTTTTTTTCGCGATGCCGAGAAGCGGTTTTATGTCCGTGAGCTGACTCGTTTGCTTGATGTACAAATTAATGCTGTTCGGCGCGAACTTGCACACCTCACAAACGCGGGGATTATTAGCGTTATTGTCGACGAGTCGCTTTCTGCGTTGTCCGACGATCCGCATGAAACAAAACGAAAATACTATCGACTCAACGAAAACTCAGTTTTGTATCCGGAGCTGCATGCGTTGCTCATGAAATCGCACATGCTCGGCGAGCAATCCCTTGTTTCTGCATTCACCGCAACCGGCGAAGTTCAGCTTCTGTTGTTCACCGGAATTTTTACCAATGCGCGCGAGACGCCGATTGATATTTTGGTCGTCGGCGATATTTCAGATCGTCACGTGGCAAAAATTGTTGCAGATTTTGAGCATGAACACGGCACCGCACTGCGATATACCGTTTTGACCGTACACGAATTTCAAGAACGCCGTCAATTGATGGATCGTTTTTTATATTCAGTGCTCGATGCGCCGCATCAAATTCCGTTTGATAAAATGAAGCGCGCGGTATGAAAAAAATATTAATTCTTGAGCCACTGCTTGAGCGGGGAATGCGGATTCGGGTGATGCGTGACGGGTCGTTCGCCATCGAATGCCTGTTGGAACACGGGCAAGATATCGTTGTCGCGCTTCAAAAAATTAAACGTGGTTTCGCCGACATGGATGCAATTCTTTTGCGCGAACGTATCGGGAGTTTTTCCGCGAGCCGATCCGCGCTCGTTGTGGCGCGTGTTTTAAGCGCGACGCGTGGGGTGCCGCTCTATATCGTTGACGCGAATCTTGAAACACCCGACGCGGTGATGGCGGCAATCGCCCAACAACGAAATACAAAATTTGAGTACGAGCGCCCTCCCAACATCACATGAACAACTACACACGCTATCGAATCTATGAAATTTTACCCGGAGCTTTGGTGTGGACCGTGCTTTTAAGCGCGACCATATTGAGTTTTATTCGGCCGCTCTGGGTGATTTATTTTATCATCCTTTTTGATTTGTACTGGGTGTTTCGTGTTGGATATTTTATTCTCTATTTATTATTTTCTTGGCGTTCATTTCGCCTGACCTTGCGAACGAACTGGATGGATAAATTAGCAACACTCGGTGAAAAATCGAATTCGTATTTGCATTGCGTTTTTTTACCAGTGTACAACGAAGATGAGGCGGTTGTTCGGACAACGATTGAGGCGCTCGCGACTTCTTCATTTCCCGCACAGCGGATGATTATCGTACTCGCGGGTGAGGAGCGACAGCAGGAACATTTCAATTCATTTGCAAAGCGTTTACAAAAAGAGTTCGAACACTTTTTTTATTCATTCATAATTACCGTGCATCCCAAAGATGTGCCGGACGAAATTCCGGGCAAGGGTTCGAACTTGCATTATGCGGGTTATGTCGTGAAGGCATGGCTTGATGCGCGCGGAATTTCATATCGTAACGTCATTGTTTCTGCGTTTGATATCGACACGATTGTTCACCCCCATTATTTTGCACATCTTACCTATCTATACGCAAACCATCCGAACCCAACGCGCGCATCATTCCAACCTGTCGCGCTGTATAACAATAATATTTGGGAGTCTGCGGCGCCGCTTCGCATCATGGCGTTTGGTACGACTTTTTTTATGTTATTTCGATTTGGGCGTCCCGAACTCGTGGTAACATTTTCGTCGCACAGCATGAGTTTCCAAGCGCTCGTTGATGTTGGTTTTTGGCAGAAAAATATCGTCAGCGAAGATTCGCGAATTTTTTTTCAGTGCTGGTTAAAATATGGCGGCAACTACGAAGTCGTGCCGATGTATATTCCGGTGTCGATGGACACGGTGAATGATCCGTCACTCAAAAAAAGCATCATCAATTTATACAAACAACAGCGTCGATGGGCGTGGGGCGTTGAGCATATTCCGTTTCTGCTCTGGAATTTACCGCTGCATCCTGAAATTCCGCTTGGCAAGCGGTTGCATCGATTATGGAGTCAGTGGGAGGGAAAATTTTCGTGGTGCACCACATCAATTTTTATTTTGGTGCTGGGCCGATTGCCGCTACTCGTTGCGGGAGACTCGGTTCGCAGCACGGTGCTGTTTCAAAATACACCGCACATTTTGGAGTGGCTGATGTTTGCGTCGATGTGCGGGCTTGTGTGTAGCATGATACTGTCGCTTCGTTTGCTGCCGCGTCCGCCGCACGCAACAAAACGCCGCGCGTGGGTCTACATGTTGCTTCAGTGGGTGCTTGTGCCGATCTCACTCATCTGTTTTTCTGCGGTGCCGGCGATCGATGCATCGACGCGCCTCATGTTTGGCCGCTATCTCGGGTTTAATGTTTCGCAAAAAAAACGTGCTGCATTTAAAACAAATTTATGACACGGAGAACCACGACAATTTTGTGTAGTATCATCGGGGCACTTTTATTATTTGGCTATGGTACGTGGTGGTTGGTGCGTCAGGCGCGCGTCGATGTTGCTGCGTTGAATTTTGTTGCAACAAAAGCGTTTGATCACCGTGGAAGTGGTGCGAGTTCGGCGGTGATCCCTGCATTGCTCGGGATGGAAACGCCGCGCACGATACTCATTTTATTTCTCAATAACACCGAGATTCGTCCGGGCGGCGGATTTATCGGTTCGTACGGAGTCGTTACCGTTGATCATGGCGCGGTGGTTTCACTTTTTACCGATGGAACCGAAAATCTTGATCGTGCTGCAATCGCGCTTGCGCCGATCGCGGCGCCGCAACCGATCAAAGATCATTTAATCGATCGCTGGTTTTTTCGTGATTCGAATTGGTCGCCTGATTTTGCACGTGCGAGCCAAGATGCGCTTACTTTTTACACACTTGAGAATGGGCAGCAGGCGACTGCGATTCAAACGGTTGTTGGGGTGACGCCGGAAGTTTTGACAACACTTATGAAATACACGGGGTCGGTCACTGCGGGCGGAAAAGTTTTTACTGCTGAAAATATTACTGACCTGCTCGAACAGACTGTTGAGGTTGATTTTCACAAACAAGGTATTCCGAAAACGGAGCGCAAGGCGGTGATTGGTGCGATCGCGAGTGAACTTGTTTCGCGTATCAAACACATTTCGCCACTTCAATGGGGGAATGTTCTTGGTGATTTTGAGCGCCTCATCGACGAACGACATGTGATTATTTTCGATCGTGATTCAAAAATTCAAAACAATCTCGACATGCTCGGGTGGAGTGGACGACTTAAATCAGGAACGCCGGACAGCGTCATGTTTGTTGATGCAAATCTCGCCAGTCTTAAAACGGATCGGGTGATGGAGCGCGCGATGCGATATGATGTATTTCGGGATGCTGCGAGTGGCGAGTGGCGCGGGCGGGTAACGATGCGCTATAAAAATACAGGCACGCTGGATTGGCGTACGACGCGATATGGAACGTACACTCGGTGGTATTTTCCGGCTGACACAAAATTTTTGGACGCGACCGGTTCGGTGAAAAGTCACAAAGATAAAACGCCGGGCGCGTGGGATGTGACGCAAGAAGACGGCCACACGGTGATTGGATCGTTTATTCTTACCGAGCCGGGTGAGACCACGACGGTGACCATCGATATTGCGCTCGCACCGTCCGTTGTTGCGGAGATTTTGAACCATCGTTATGGCCTTCTTGTTCAAAAACAACTCGGCACGCACGGATTTGAGTTGACGGTTCACGCTGATTTTGGTACAAACGTACGAACAGCCACGCCATCCGAATCATCAAAAAATTTTGGTGATCGCGCGTATGATTGGAATGCGATGGTGACGAAAGACACAATGTTTGATATTTCATTTGAGAGTTTGCATTAACGACGGGTTGATATGATGAGTTTGAATCCGAAGATCGGCATTGATTTGGGGACGACAAATATTTTGGTGTACGTTCCGAAGCGGGGAATTGTTATCAATGAACCGTCCGTTGTTGCAATTTCAAAACATGACAAAAAAGTTTTGGCCGTTGGAAAAGAGGCAAAAGACATGTTGGGTCGCACGCCGGATACCATTGTCGCGCTGCGCCCACTCAAAGACGGGGTGATTGCGGATTATCGGGTGACGGAGGCGATGCTCCGATATTTTATCAACAAGGCGCTCGGCGGCGTCCGATTGTTTCGTCCCGAGGTGATGGTGTCGGTGCCGGGTGGAATTACATCGACCGAGCGCCGCGCGGTAATCGACGCGACGATGGCCGCCGGGGCAAAAGCGGCCTATATCATCAAAGAGCCGATCGTTGCAGCAATTGGAGCAGACATCCCGATTGGTTCGGCGAGCGGCCACATGATTGTGAATATCGGTGGCGGCACATCGGAAATTGCGGTGATTTCCTTGGGGGGCATCGTTTCAAGCGGATCTGTTCGCATTGGTGGCAACAAATTGGACACCGCAATCACCGAATATATTCGTCGTAAGTATGGTTTGGCGATTGGTGAGCGGACGGCTGAAGAAATTAAAATCGAAGTGGGGTCGGCAATGTATTTGGAAAGTAAATTAACGATTGAAATTCGTGGGCGCGATATGATTTCTGGATTGCCACGCGTTTTAAGCGTGACGTCGGATGATGTGACGGACGCAATTCAACACGAACTCGAGGGGCTGATTCAGGCGGTCAAAGACGTTTTATATCGCACGCCGCCTGAATTGTCAGCGGACGTGATTGAAAAAGGGATGGTGTTGTCCGGCGGAACAAGCGCGTTGCGTAACCTCGATGTTTTGCTCACCGAAAGTACGGGTGTGCCGGCGCACGTAGCCGAAGAGCCGCTTCTTTGTGTGGTTAAAGGCACGGGGATCGCGCTTGAAAATCTGGATGCGTACAAGCGAAGTATTTTAGCGACAAGATAATTTTTAATTATGATCGTGCATATTGATGCGTCGCGCGCGCTCGATGCGCAACCAACGGGTGTGAACGTTTATGCGCGAGAAATTATCGAACATCTTGTTGCGGGAGGTGGAGAATTTGTATTGTATGCGCCGAATTACGCTGCACATCGCATCGCTGAAGTTTTTCCTCAATTAGTCGCGACAGATCGGGTGACATGGAAAATTTTGCGGTGGCCACCGAAATTTTTGTGGACACAAGCGTGTCTCGCGTGGGCATGGGCGCGCGCGTCGAAAAAAGATGCCGTGTTTTTTTCACCGGCACACGTCGCACCATTTTTTTCACCCCAAAATTCAGTTGTGGTGATTCATGATATTGCGTTTGAATTTTTACCCGAAGCATTTTCGTGGCGTGAACGGATGTTCGCGCGTGTGATGACGCGGATCAATGCTGTGCGTGCAAGAAAAATTATCGTGCCGTCGGTTGAGACGCAATCACAACTCGTCGCGCGCTACAAAATTTCAGTCGAAAAAATTGTTGTAACGCCGTTTGCGTTGCCGCGGGGCGCACAGCAGCAAACGAGTACGGGAGCACAAACGCCGCCGTTTTCACACCCGTTTATTCTCGCGGTTGGCCGTGTTGAATACAAAAAAGGTTCTGATATTTTGATTCGCGCGTTTGAGCACATGCGTGAACAGGGGCACGCGGTTGATCTCGTGTTTGCGGGCGCGCACGGCGTTGGGTTTGAGAAAATTTTAGCGCAGGTTTCGCGTTCGGAATTTATCCAAGACATTCATCTGCTCGGATTCACGTCGCCGGAAGTGTTGGAGAATCTTTACCGACACGCGCGCGTGCTCGCGCTCCCGACGCGTTACGAAGGGTTTGGATTTAATTTTTTGGAAGGCATGGCCCGCGGATTGCCGGTCGTTGGTTTTGCGCACGGATCGGTTGCTGAAGTTGCGGGCGACGGAGCAGCTTTGGCGCACGACGAAGAAGAATTTTTTGCCCTGCTCGCGCGCGCGACCACCGATGAAAATTTTCGTGGGGCGTTGATTACGTCCGGCTATGCGCGCGCCGCACTATTTTCATGGAAACACACAGCCGAATTAACACGCGCGGTTTTATATGGAACATAAAATAATCGGACATGAACGCGTGGTGAACTATCTTGATGCGATTGCGCTCGAGCAGTTTCCCCACACACTGCTCATCACGGGTCCTGCGCATGTCGGGAAAACAACCGTTGCGCTTTTTGCCGCGGCGCGCTTGCTTGGATGTGCGTCGGAGCGAGCCGAGACGCACCCCAATATTATTCGGTTGACCGCTGGCGTCGATCCTAAAACAGGTGCGCCGCGCGCCGTCATTCCTGTTCAAGCGATTCGAGAAATTCGTTCGCTGTTTCATATTCAACACGCGGGTCCACAGATTATTTTGATTGAACGAGCTGAAGAGTTGCAACAAGAGTCAAGCAATGCGCTGCTCAAAATCATGGAAGAGCCGGGCACGAACCTTTTTTTTATCATTCTTGCGCGGAATGAGGAGAGTGTTCTTGCGACGATCAAATCGCGTGCGGCACGGCTGCATCTCTCGGCGGTGCCCGATGCACTGATTCGACATGAACTTGCATCGCGTGGCGCGCACGAAACAGAAATTAAGAGCGCGCTCGAAATTGGACGAGGTCGTCCGGGGATTGCGATTGCCTATATCCGTGACGCGACGTTTCGTGAACGCGTTATTGCTGAGCGAATACGATTCGCCGAAATTCGCCGCTGTCGTACAACGAGTGCGGTTGAAAAATTAATCACGGATTTTTTTGCAAAAAAAGATCGGCACATCGAAGCGCGCGCTGAGCTCGCGGAAATTCTCGAATGGTGGGCGACGTGGCTTGCAATCGATCAGCCGAGCCATCCCGCGATCCGACAGATCGCAAAAACGATCCCCCTTCTGTTTGAAAATATGCACCCGCGGCTTTTGATTGAGCGAATTGTAATCGAGCTTGTTTCGTGCTAAACTGGGGGTAACTTTTTACATGCTATGCAAACAACTCTTGGCAAGATTTTAGTCATCGGTGCGGCGCTCACCGTTCTTGGTGCGGGCTGTGGCGCCTCGTCCGGATCGCAAGGCCCGGATGGTGGTCTGTTTCGTTCGGTTGATGGGGGCAATACATGGACCGCGCAGAGTCGTGTTTTGACAACGGCGGCAACTCCGCTCTCGTTTGGTGGTTTTGATGTCAACACGTTTACCGTTGATCCAAAAGATCCAAAATCGATGTGGGTTGGGACGAGCGCCAATGGCATTTTTTATTCGTTTGATGGTGGCGAAGGATGGCAGCAGGCGAAAAATTTTGCGCCGGCGGAATTACAATTGACAACAGCCTCGGTTAACAACATCGCGGTTGATCCAGAAAATAAATGTCTTGTCTACGCAACGGTCATCGCGCCGACGGGAAAAAGTTATCTGATTCGCACCGCAGATTGCAGCCGAAATTGGGGAGTTGTGTACACGCTCACGGATCTTAAAGATGCGCAGTTACGATCGGTTGCGATTAATCCCGCAAATTCAAAACAATTATTTCTCGGCGATACGGTAGGCAACGTGTATCGAAGTAGTAATGCGGGAGCGTCGTGGGAAAATGTCGCTCGTTTTGAGGATCGCGCGGTGCGAACAATTGTGGCGCATCCAAATGGTCAGACTGTTTTTGTGGGAACGTCGCGCGGTGGGTTGCGCGCGAGTTTTGATGGGGGAACGACATGGGGAGCTGTTGATCTAAAAAAGTTTGCAGGCGCTGAAGAAGTTTATGCAATTGCGCTCGATCCCGCGAAGAGCACTAGCTTGCTTATCGGAACAAAATATGGTATTTTGCGGTCCGATGATTTGGGAACTGCGTGGACAGCGCTTGAGCTCTTGACCGGCCCACAAGAGACGCAAATCTTGTCGCTTGCCGTGAGTCCAAAAAATTCAAATCGAATTTATTACAGCACGCCGAAAGGGTTCTATCGCACGGATGACGGCGGAAAATCATGGGCGACGAAACGTGTTCCGACTGCGCGCATCATTAAAACACTGTGGGTTAATTCAGGGCTCGTTAACGGAGTCGACACAGAATTCGTCTGGTTCGGCGGATGGCGACCACCACAACAATAAAAAAATTTATGTATCTCGAAACAGCACAGGAAGAATTGATGGCAACGGTTGAATTTTTGAAAGGTGAGTTGTCGCAGCTGCGAACGGGCCGCGCGTCGCCAGCGTTGGTTGAAAATATTATTGTTGATGCGTATGGTGCACCGATGGCAGTCAAAGGCGTCGCATCGATTTCGGTGACGGATGCAAAATCACTCGCCGTTGAGCCGTGGGATAAATCTTTAATGAAGGCAATTGAAGAGGGAATTCGAAATGCGGGGCTCGGCATTAATCCGGTCAACGATGGTAAAGTTGTTCGCATCGTGATGCCGCCGATGACCGAGGAAAATCGACGGAGTTTGGTTAAAATTGTGGGCCAAAAAGAAGAAGAGGCGCGCATCCGAATTCGTCAATCGCGTGAAGAAGTGCGCACGATGATCATCAGAGCCGAAGACTCTGGCGAAATTCCGGAAGATCAAAAATTTGCGGATATGGAGTCGCTTGATCATCTGTGTAAAGAATATAATGATAGATTGAAATCGGTTGCAGCGGATAAGGAAGCGGAGATCATGAAAATTTAATTTTGATCGTATGGGTGAATTTTCGCGCGGGCCAGAACTCATGGAAAAATTGGTTTCGCTGTGTAAACGGCGCGGATTTATTTATCCGGGTTCTGAAATTTATGGGGGCCTCGCGAATTCATGGGATTACGGGCCGCTCGGCGTTGAGCTCAAAAACAATATCAAACAGATGTGGTGGAAATTGTTTGTGACGCGGCGCGGTGATATGGTTGGGATTGACGCGGCGCTTTTGATGAATCCGAAAGTGTGGGAGGCGACGGGTCATGTTGCGACGTTTAGCGATCCCATGGTCGAATGTAAATCATGTCACGCGCGATTGCGAGTTGATAATCTGGATGGCGCGGTGCAGGACGCGGGCGCAGAGGGCGGTTGGAATATTTTGGCAGCGAAATGTTCGGTGTGCGGCAAACAAAATTTTTCTGTGCCCCATCAATTTAACATGATGCTTCGAACATGGCTGGGGCCGGTACAGGACGATTCCGCGGTTGTGTACATGCGTCCGGAAACGGCGCAAGCGATGTTTGTTGATTTTAAAAATATTGTGGAAACATCGCGTCGGCGGTTGCCATTTGGCGTCGCGCAAATTGGAAAAGCGTTTCGAAATGAAATCACCCCGGGTAACTTTATTTTTCGTCAGCGCGAGTTTGAACAAATGGAGATCGAATATTTTATTCGTGCCGAAGAATGGCAGGAACATTTTGAATTGTGGCTCGAGCAGATGAAAAAATGGGTCGCACTGCTTGGCATCAAATCAGAGCGCGTGCATTACGTTGAAATTTCCGACGAAGATCGTGCATTTTATTCCAAACGCACGATTGATGTTGAATATGATTATCCGTTTGGGCAAAAAGAATTGTACGGATTGGCATATCGCACGGACTATGATTTGAGTAAACACGAGGAGCACAGCGGCGCGGAGTTAAAATTTGCGAATCCGGACGATCAGAAAGAAAAAATTGTTCCGCATGTGATCGAACCGTCGTTTGGTGTTGACCGAACGGTGCTGGTGGCGATGCTTGAAGCGTATGACGAAGAGGTTGGTGACGAGGATGTGCGCGTGGTGATGCGATTTCCGTATTGGATGGCGCCGGTGAAAGTTGCAATTTTGCCGCTCTCGAAAAAAGAAGAGTTGTCTGTGCCTGCGCGTGCGCTTGCGCAAGCGTTGCGTAACGCGGACATCACAGTTGAATACGATGAAACACAATCAATCGGAAAGCGATATCGTCGACAGGACGAAATTGGAACGCCGCTTTGTGTGACGTTTGATTTTGATTCGCTTGAAGATCGATGTGTAACAATTCGCGATCGCGACACGATGGAACAGACGCGGGTTTCGATTACGGAGTTGGCTGATGAGATCAAAAAACGTTTAGTAAAATAAATTTTATGCCTGCATTCGAGCAATATAAGCTGAGCAACGGCACGCGGATCATCATCGCGCCAAGCCACGACACGCAGGCGGTGACCGCGCTTGCATATTTTGCAGTTGGTAGTCGTTATGAACCGATGCCGCTCTGGGGTGGTTCGCATTTTATCGAACACATGATGTTCAAGGGAACGGAGAAACGTCCGAAGACAGAGGATTTATCGAAACAACTGGATGCTGTTGGTGCGGATTACAACGCGTTTACGAGCAAAGATCACACGGCGTATTATGTAAAGATTGCCGCGCGCCATACAGAGCTCGCGCTCGATTTGTTGTCCGACATGTTGTATAAATCGAAATTTGATGCTGAGGAATTTGAGCGTGAGCGTGGCGTGATTGTTGAGGAGCTGAACATGTACGAAGATAATCCGTCGATGAAAGTTGAGGAGTTGTTTGAGGAGCACATGTTTGCGGGGAATATGCTCGGCGCGCGCATTGGCGGACCGGTTGAAAATATTAAATCAATGGACCTCGGCGCGCTCATCGCATACAAAAAACGATTTTACGCGCCGGAACATCTCGTTCTTGTCCTTGCGGGGAAAGTTGAAAAAAAAGTTCGTCCGCTCATCAAAAAATATTTTGGTGCAGAAAAAACGCATGGGGTTAAACAGCTCACCCACAAAAAGTTTTCGTGGACTGCTGCACGCAAAGCATCGCCGGATCCTGTCAAAGTCATGTTCAAACAAACGGATCAGATGCACATGGTGCTTGGATTTCCCGCATTTAATTATGATGATCCGCGAAATGCAGCGCTGTTATTGCTCCATGTAATTTTGGGTGGTTCGATGAGCTCGCGCTTATTTATTGGCGTTCGCGAGCGACGTGGTCTCTGCTATATTATTCGTACCGGCGTAACAAATTATTCTGATGCCGGTGCGTTTACGATCACGTCAGGGCTTGATAAATCGCGTTTAAATGAGGCGATGTCCGTTATGTATGAAGAGTTGCAAACGCTGCTGAAAACAGGGGTGACTGAAACGGAAGTTAAGATGGCAAAAGATCATCTTGCGGGGAAAATGATTTTGCAGTTTGAAGATTCTGCACGCGTTGCAGATTTTTTTGGACAGCAAAAATTGTTGATGAAAAAAGTTGAGACTCCCGAAGAGAAGTTTAAGCGCATCATGAAAGTTTCGGTTGCCGACGTCAATGCGGTTGCTCGCGAAGTTATTAATTTCAAAAATGCAAAGATGGGGGTCATCGGCCCGTACAAGAGTGGCGCTGAATTTCTTAAGGCCGCGCGGTTGCCCTGGTTACCAAAATAATATCGACGTATGAAACGATATTTTGTTGCGAACTGGAAAATGTATTTGTCCGTTGCAAAAAGCGAGCAATTGATCCGTCAATTAATTCGCTACGAACGGGGCAATAAAATTTTGCGCGACATCGAAATTATCGTGGCGCCATCGATGCTTGCGTTGTCGTCGGTCAGCGCGCTCGTGAAACAGTCACGATCAAAGATAAAAATTGCGGCACAAGATTGTGGAATAGCAGATGCGGGTGCGTTTACGGGTGGAATCTCGTCGAGTGAGTTAAAAAAAATGGGTGCGCGATACGTGATTATTGGACACGCGGAGCGCAGGCAATTTTTTAATGAAGACGCCATGATGCTGTCGAAAAAAATTTCTGCCGCACATAAGGCGGGGTTGGGGATTATTTATTGCGTTGGTGAAACGCAGGATGAGCGACACGCGGCGCGGGCGGGCGAGGTTGTGCGCGAGCAACTTCGTGTGGTGCAGGGCGTGACACCCGCACTCATTGCGTATGAGCCACGATGGGCGATCGGAACAGGGCTTGCGATTGAGCCGCACGAGGCCGAACACATGCACGCGTCGATTGCGCGTGAGGTGCGCGGTGTGCCAATTTGTTATGGTGGCAGTGTGAATGAAAAAAATATCGCCGCATTTATCAATCTTGAAAATACGCGTGGCGTGTTGGTTGGATCTGCATCAACAACGTTTGTTGGATGCAGTGAGATGCTCGGTCGAATGTCAAAAATAATTCAGGCGAAAGCGATATGACATGGTTAATTTTTTTTATCATCACGTTTTTTGCATCGTTGGCCGCGGTAGCCATTTTAGTTACGCGTCATTTTGAAGCGCTCGCTGGTTTTGACGAGGCTTCTATTCCGCGGGCGCATGAAAAAACGACGAAGCACGCGCTTGTTGTTGGTCGCATTCAACGAAATTTGAAAAAATTTGGTTTGCGAGCGCGCGAATATTTTGGTCCCATCGCGCGTGGTTGGGAATTTTTTCAACGCTCATTTAGAAATTTTGCGAACAACATCGCTGATCACGTGCGACATCAAGAATGGAAACAAAAATGGACCGAATGGAAAAGCAGAAGCCGCCACGATCGACGTGCACACCTGCTCAAATTATTAGAGCAAGGTGACGAACATCGGCGTGCGGGACGTTACACAGAATCAGAAAAAATTTATGTTGAAATTATTTCGTTAGATCCAAAAAATGTGAGTGCATATATCGGGCTTGGTAAAACATATTTTAATCAAGATCGGTGGAATGAGGCGGAAGAGGCGATGCGACATGTGGTCGAACATCTTGATGCGGTCGTCGAACTTGCGTGGGCATTTTTGGGGCGCGCGCTCAAAGCGCAAGCTAAATGGGCTGAAGCGTCGGCAGCATTCAAGCACGCGTTAAAGGTTAATCCGCACTTAGCGAAGCGATGGATTGATTTGGGCGATTGCTATCGTGAGATGGGCGGCGTCGCTGAAGCGATCGGTGCTTTTAAAAAAGCGGTCGAAATCGAACCTCATAATCCGAAGGTGCTTGACCAACTCGTAGAAATTAGTATAATATCAGGCGATAAGCGTTTGGCGCGCGAGGCGTTTTTACAACTTCGAGAGGCAAATCCAGAAAATCAGAAGTTGGGGGAATGGGAGGCGCGAATTGAAGGGATGTGATAGAATTCGCCGTTGTAGCTCAGTTGGTAGAGCAACTCCATGGTAAGGAGTAGGTCATCGGTTCAAATCCGATCAACGGCTCCAGTGTCTGTTTCTGGTTATTTTTTGTGAGACCAACCTGAAATTTCTCAGCAGAAATTTCAGAACTTCCTCGGCGCTGCTCGTCGCGCTCTGCGCGACACTGGCCCGCAGCGCCTGCGCAGTCTCACAAAAAATAACCAGAAACCACAGAAAAATTAAATGTGGGTGGATAGTGAAGCGGTCAAACACGGCAGACTGTAAATCTGTTGGCTTTCGCCTTCGAAGGTTCGAATCCTTCTCCACCCAAACAAAATTACCACCCGAAGGGGTGGTAATTTTTGATTTGTTTGAGTAGCGACGCGGGTGGATCTACTTTATATTGACCAAATGGGGAGTTCTATGATACTATGTGCAAGTAAAATGCCGAAGTAGCATAGCGGTAATGCAACGGTTTTGTAAACCGTAGACCGTGGGTTCGAATCCCACCTTCGGCTTTCGAAGCAAAATTAATGGATGGGTTCTATGCACAAAAAGGAGAAGGGTGCGATAGGAGAATTAGCTGTTGCAACGTGTTTGATGCGCAAGGGTTGGCGGGTGCTGCAGAAGAGATCGATTACTTTGCGGTTTATGATCCGATGAGTCAGATGATTTTCTTCGTTTCGATCGAGGAAGCAAAAGAAAAGTGTGTCATTAATTTACGGGTTGCTGTCCCGAAAAACAATCAACACACAAAAGTACATTTCGCAAAAGATTATACAGAAATATATTAACTACTATGTCACAAGACAATCTCGCCAAAATGGAATGCACGGTCTGCAAGCGCGTTACGCACTACACATCACGCAATAAGAAAAAGCTCAAAAATCGTCTCGAGCTCAAAAAGTTGTGCAAGTATTGCGCAAAGCACACGCCGCACAAGGAAACGAAATAGCCGTTTCGTATGATGCAATTTCCACGTCAGTTTCGTGGGTACATTGCAAATATTCAGGCACTCGCGGGAGCTCGACGCGAGCCGCTTAAGTTTTCCTATTTTTTTCAGCTGCATATTTTTGTCGCGTTTTTTTTGGCGTTAGCGTTCACGCCGGATATAACGGACGTGGTTCGGTCAGCGGGTCACAAGCTTGCGCAAATTCCACGCGGGGTGACGATTGAAAAAAAGGGGGCTGATTTTTCCGTGAGCGGCGTCGATCAGCCATATTCTTTGGTTGATGGTGATTTCGTTTTGATGGTTGATACGGTGAGTTCGACGCCAACACGTCCGGCACAGGCGCAGGTTTTTATTTCAAAAGAGGCGCTTGAAATTGTAGTGGCACGGGCGACGCAGCCCAGTGCAGACAAAAAAGAAATGGAAGTTGAGCGCATGTTGTGGCGCGATGGAGGCGATTTTAAATTTAATCTCGACGATGTTCGCGGGATCGTCGTTGATCATGAAGCGGCCGCAATCACGGTTGTGACCATCATGATTTTTCTTTATTTTTTTGTGAGCAGCGTGGTATTTTCGACATTGCTTATTTCCGTATGGAGTGTGCTCGCCATGGTGATGCAGCGATTTGTATACCACGATCAGATGTCGTTTCGCGATGCGCTCGCGCTGCACATGGCCGCGATAACCGGGCCGCTCGTTTTGTGGGGTCTGTGTATTATTTTCGGCATCGGCCCTGCGCCGCTAGTTGAAGTTATTGCGTTAGTCGTGTACAGTACTCTCGGCCTCCGATTCGCGGGTGTCCTTGCGCCGCCGACGGGGCCATCGCAAGAAGATGTTAAAAAATAATGCGGGCGTAGTTTAATGGTAGAACGAAGGTCTCCAAAACCTTTGGCGTTGGTTCGATTCCATCCGCCCGTGCCAGCGTGAAAGAACCGAGGTTAATGCCTCGGTTTTCGCGTTAATAACGTCATCCATTCTACTCAAAGCAAAAATCTGGGTTTCCAAGTTTTATAGAGCCAAATTAATTCGCAAAGGTTTTACTACTGTGATAAAATACAATAAATATGAGAGAGAGTCCTAAACTTTATTGTTTACAAAAACCTACCACACTCGAGAAAAAAATCGTTGATAATGGTGGTAACGGGTTAAGCTCGACAGAATGGAGGATGTTTTCGAATGGAGAATTATTCGTTAGTCTGAACCATACTAACAAAAATGCTGTTGTTTTGGGTCACGCAGGGCCGCCGAATGAAAATTTTTTTGCAACCAATCTGCTGTTAGACACGCTACGTCGTTCTGGATCGGAAAGAATCCTGCTGGTACTTCCATATTTTGGTTATAGTCGACAAGATCGTTTGAAAAAAGAAGGTGATCCGGTCACCGTGCAGATGATTTTACGGACATTTGCTTGCAATGGCTGCCAAAAAATCATCACGATTGATTTACACAGTGAGCGAATAATTGAAGACAGCCCTATTGAAATAAGCGATATTTCAATGATGCCACTCTTTGCACAAGAGTTAAAGTCAGAATTAACTGATACTGAGTATACCGTTGTATCACCAGATACTGGGGGGATAAAGCAGGCACAGCTTTTTTGCAAGGAGCTTAAAACCAAAAATATTGTAGTATTAGACAAAAAGAGGGATGAAATGGGTAATGTCAAGGCTGCAGGGCTGAATGGCAAGGTCCGCGGCTTTACAGCGGTCATTGTTGATGATATTCTCGACACAGGAGGCACAATTTCTGAGGCTGTCAAACTACTACGTGATCATGGTTTTACACGGTTTTACTTATGTGTAACTCATGCACTGTTTTCGCTTTCTGCGGTATCGATTATTCGAGATATCGGTTTTGAACGCATCCTAGTTTCAAATACAATTGATTTGCCTGAGAGTGTGCTTAACAAATTACGAATTACGCTTGTTGATGCATCAAAAATAATTGAACAGAGTATTTATGATTAATTCACTCTATGCATGAAAAATTTGTAAATAACTCAGAAGTTTCGGAATCAAGAGAGCCTCTTGAAAAAAAACGCCTCATTCCGATATCTATGTTTGGGGGCAGTTTTAATGAGCTTGATGGGTCTTACCGTCAAAAACTACAAGAGCTTGGTAGTTTTTTAAGCAGTAAGCATGCTGTGTTATATACCGGACCAGCACTAGCTAGCACTTATACAGGTGAAATAGCCAATGGTTTTTCTAAAAAGCAAAGGGAGCGTAGAAGAAATGGAGGTATTGTCGAGTTTCATGTTGCACAGCGCCCTTCTTTCATCAAAGAAGCAACTGAAAATACGGGTCATCTGACAAAAAGCATGCATGTTCTTGCTGAGGGTGTGCCTAACATAACAAATAAACTTGAGCGCCCACATGTTGCCGTTTATTTGTTTGTCCCGTCTTCCGCTACAACTTTGGGCACAATTGCAGAAGCCATTCAAGGGCTTGCGCACATTGAAACAGCGAAAAGAACACTTGCTGCGGCTAAAAAAACACCAGACAATGCGATTCAGTACCCAGTTATCCCGGTGGCATTTTTTATTGATTGGCCTGAGGATGATCGACGGATCATAGAAATGGCCATCCGTAAGAGCCAAGTTCTCTCCGGCTCTCAGCAGAATGTGCGTGGTGAATCAGAAGCCGTGCATTTTACTACACTAAGCGAATTATTGCCACGCCTTTCAGAAGTTATTGATCAACAAAGAGGTGTGCTTAACGAATTTTATGACAAAAAAAAGTAGTAAGTTTTACGAAACAGATCTTCCGCTACTAACACAAGCTGGTGCTTTTGCTATGTGGAAGGCATGGCGGAAAGCGGGTATGGAAAATATTGTGGCAACATATGACTTGACCGTCAGAGAGATGTCATCAAAAAGAAAGTTTCTTATATTTTCGGGTTTGGAAGAGGTTTTGTCTGATTTGACACATTGGGTATATTCAAAAGAAGACATCGCTGCGCTCAAAAAGCATAGACTCATTGATAAACACATGGCTGAGCGACTAAAAAAGTTCAAGTTTTTATCTGACATTTTTGCGTTGAGAGAAGGGACGCCATTTTTTCCAGGGGAAACGGTGATGCGATTTACAGGGCCGCTTTGGCAGTTGGAATTATTTTATGCGTATTTAGTGAATGCTGTTTCTTCCAATACAACATTTTCATCTAAAAATATTCGTGTCGTTTTAGCTGCTCAAGGTAAACCGGTTATTTTACCTGTAACTCGTTCTCAAGGATTTGAATCAAGTTTAAAGTGCATGCGTGGCCTCTACATGGTTGGCGGCAATCCATCTTCATCGCAGCTATTTTTTTGGAAAAAGTATGGACTTGAAGCACCAAAAAAAGTATTAAACGCCTTGACACATGCATTCATTAAATCATTTCCGAGTGAAATAGAAGCAATGCGGGCATTTATTAGTGAGTTTCCAAATGATGAGGCTGTGGTTCTTGTAGACACCTATGATTTTGAGAAAGGTGTTGATAATCTTATTATCGTCTCAGAGGAAATGCGCAAGAGTGGTGGAAAAGTTGCAATGTTGTATATTGATAGTGGTGATTTGATTAAGCGTACAAAGTATGCACGCAGCAGGTTGGATTCAAAGGGGTTCAAAGATATTAAAATACTGCTTTCAGGGAATTTGGATGAACAAGAAATTAGTAAGATTATTCAAAAAAAGACGCCATGCGATGGCTTTCTACTTATTACAGAATTAGTCACATCTCCTGATGCGCCTAAACTGGAGGTTGTTTACAAGCTTGCAGAATTACAAGATGGTACAAAGATAAGACCTGTAATGAAGCTTGCAAAAAATAAAAGAAGTTTTCCGGGAAAAAAACAAGTTTTTCGTATCTATGACAAAGACGGCTTCATGGTAAAAGACGTTATTGGATTAGATGGAGAAGCAATGTCCGGTGAACCCCTTTTGATAGAGATGTTACGTCATGGAAAACTGGTAAAACCTCTCCCCGAACTCAGTGATATTCGAAAGTATTGCTTACTCGAAATTGAAAAGTTGCCTGCTTATCTTAAAAAAATAGATGAGAAAGATGGAAAACAATATCCGGTTGAGTACAGTAAAAAAATATTAGAACTTGCTGCGAAAACAGAGGCAGAAATGCATTAATTAATTTTTTCCACCCTCGTGCGCGAGTATAAATTCTCTGCACAAATGGTTCTGACTTCCTTCACGACGTCGTTCACTACGTCGTGCCAAACATAAAAAACACCCGCAAAGATGTGACATCAGCGCGGGCGGTTAGTTGTTTGGATTGTTGCGGAAATGGTAGTACAAGCCAATTGTTGTGCTATAGATTGTGATGTAAGGAATTGACATCCCAAACACGCGCATGTCGTGAGCAACCAGTCCGTAGAAGAGCCAAAACATGACGCTCGCTAGGTAAATCCACATCATTTCGATCGAGACAACCCCAACAGAGCGTTTTTTCCAAATCTCAAGTGGCTGCAAACTAGCCGCTGCGGCACCGAGATATGAAACGATGGTGAAGGCGGTGTCAATGTAAACAGTGGTGCTAACGACGAGGAACGCGCTTGTAAACAACACGACCATGCTGATTTCACTTCGCGTATAGCCCTTGAATTGCCACAACCGTACGAGTACGATCGCAATGAAGGGTACACGCATGATGCTCTGCACCATAATAGCCATGCTGTGTGTTTCGGCGCCATACACGAACCACGTTGCGTACATGATCGCAAACACAATGTTCCACTTTGTGTTCACGGAAGCGCCTGATCTAGTTGCGAGGATGTTTTTTGCTTGTTTGGCAATGCCCCATGCACCCGTCATGCTAAAGGAGATCGTCGCCACCAGACTCAGGCTGAGGAGGTTCCACCCGATATTCTGCAGTTCGAGAAACATCTTAACCCTCTTTTTGTGTAGAGTAAAAGGAGCTGAAAAACCAATGGCAGGTGTTATTTTGACTAATTTTTGTCATTTTGTCAAGGTAATCTACGTGGTCACGATAAAATGGTTAGAAGCATTGACCGCTGCTATGACGATACGTATACTTTAAAACAAATGAAAAATATTGACGCGATATGAATAGTTTTTTGGCATACCTCTTTTATTTTATTGCATCAACCGCGTCGCCATTGCAGCGACGGTGGCTCGCAAAAACACAACACACGACAGCAGACAATCAAATTTTATTTGCATTTCATGTGTCGCTCATTATCTCGATGTTGGGATTTGGTTTGTTGCTATTTGAGCCGTTCCGTATTTCAGGGGATTATGTGATGCTCGCGACCGCAACAATTTTGTGTGGAATTTCGGGAGCGTTGAGCTATGTGTTTTTATATAGTGCGCAAAAACATGTTGAGGCGGGTGTGACGAGCGTCGTGAGTAACATCTACACACCCGTTACAATTATTTTGTCATTTGTTCTGTTAAACGAAAAATTAACAAACACACAAATTTTTGGCGCGACATTATTGTGCATCGCCATGGTTATTATTTCTGGGAAACATAAAATTGGAAAATACACGTTCGACAAATATTTTTTATGCGTGCTTTTGTCGGGAATCTTTTTAGGTATTTTGATTACAGCAGAAAGGTATTTGCAAAAAACATCGGGCTTTACTGCTGGCGCGCTTCTTTCGTGGTGGGCGACTTGTTTTTGTCTTGGAGTTGCCGCTCTTTTTACCAAAAATAAATATAGTTATTCAAAAAAAGATGTGGCGATCACGGGTGTACTAAGATTTGCACAAAATGTATCATGGGTAAGCTTGGTGTTTGTTGTGGGGAATTTAAGTGTCGTGTCTGCAGTCACCACGTTCAAAGTTGTTCTCATGTTCATTGCGGGCGCGTGGCTGCTGGATGAGCGAGAGGATTTGCCAAGAAAATTTGTTGGCGCGGGCGTTGCGGTGGCTGGTTTGTTGCTCATGATTAAATAATATGTTTATTGTAACCGCAGGAAAAGCTTTTAATGACATCGATGCCTTTGCGTGCGCGGTTGCGTACGCACAACTTTTGAGATTGGAGGGGAAGCAGGCGCTTGCAGTATTTGAGGGGCCGCTTAATCATAGTGTGTCGCAATTTGTGCGCGAGCAAACAACTGATTTTAAAATAATCTACGAGGCGCAGCCTGACGATCAATTTATTTACGTGGATATATCGGATCCACATCAGTTTGCATATTACACGGAAGGGACTACTCGAGTACATGAAATTTTTGATCACCATTACGGATGGGAAGCGTTTTGGGAAACACGTATTGGAAAAAATGCTCACATCGAACGAGTTGGTGCTGCAGCAACATTGATTTGGGAAGAGTATGAAAAACGTGGTTTTGAAAAACAAATATTGTCTGAAGCTGCAAATTTGTTGTCCTTTGCAATACTTCAAAATACACTTAATTTTAAATCTGGTGAAACAGTTGATCGAGATAGAATTGCGTTTGAGCAATTGGGCGAGCGTACTAATTTGCCGACGAACTGGCAGCAACGCTATTACGCTGACATGGCAGAAGAGCTCGCACTAAAATTTAATGAGACCATGCAAAACGATACCAAAATTTTTAATGATCTGAATTTGGTTTTTTCTCAATTTGAAATGTTGAGCGATGGGAAAGTTTTTTTTCATACATTCAAACAACAGATTGATGAATATTTTAAAAAATACCCGAACTATAACTGTTTGGTAAATATTGCAGATATTGATTCAGGTACATCAATTTTGTACTCAAACAACGCGGCATGGTTTTCCACAATCATTAAACCGTTTTTTCATGAAATTTTAGAAGAAGCTGATAACTTTGTTGTCGTTCCTTTGACACAAAGAAAACAGATTCATCGGCTGCTTTGTGGTGGGTAGGGCCAAAACCGTGAAAAATGTCATTAATTTCTAGTTTTTCACGATTATATTGACAAAACCGTGAAAACTGCTATACTAAGACATATGGCAAAAATTTCTGCAGTTTTTAATAAAATCAATGCATTGCGAGAGCGGTATTACCGTGCGGCTGCTGGAAAAGAGGCGCTTATTGCACTGGTGAGCGAGGCGGAAGTTTCCGAACAGGTATATAACTCGAATGCAATTGAAAATAGCACGCTGACGCTCGAAGAAACCGAAAAGATTTTGTTGCAAATTGATTTGGATCGGTATATTTCGGAGCGCGAATTATTTGAAGCAAAAAATTTGGCACGCGTCGTTTCGTATATTGAAAAACGCGCCAAGGAGCAGGAGTTGAATTCTGACACACTTTTGTCACTCCACAAAATGCTCATTTCAAACATTCAGGATGATATTGCGGGGCGATTTCGTCGCGGCAATGAATTTGTTCGTGTTGGTAGTCACATTGCACCGGCCCCAAAAGAAATTGAAAGCGGTCTTGTAAAAATGTTTTCGCAGTATCATGCCAGCGCGCATGAAAACATTGTTAAACGTATTGCGCAATTGCACCTCACTTTTGAAAATCTGCATCCCTTCAACGACGGGAATGGTCGTATTGGGCGCGTGATTAATAACTACCAGCTGATCCGAGAGGGATTTGTGCCGATCAATATCAAATTTATTGATCGAACAAAATATTATGATGCGTTTAAGGAGTTTGATCAAGGAGGCATGACCACGATTATGGAAGAAATTGTTGGTAAAGCACTAACAAATAGTTACCATAAGCGGCTCGCCTATTTGGAAGGCAAAAAAATCATAACACTTGTTGATTTTGCAAAAATACAAAAAATTTCTCATTCCAACTTGATCAACAAAGCGCATCGTCAAACCATTGAAGCATTTTTGGAGAAGGGGGTTTGGAAAATTGGGGTGTAGAGCGTACGATGACACAAATATTTTGTTTTATTATATGACACAGGATCCAAAAAATTTTGATGGAATAGCTAGTGAAGTCGAAGCCGTTGAGAGTGTTGTGCAAATTGATCCGGTAGGTTTATCCGAACAAGCAAATTCTGAACGTGTGCGGCGTGCCTTGGAGCATTCGGGACAGAACTTTAAAACCCAGTTTCTTAAAAAATTTGATGATTTTAGCGGTGCGAATTTTGATGAAACAATAAAAAAATATCAGGGACCAACCACAGAACGAAAAATTGAAATTGAAAAACGTTTGAATGATTTAGGAGAACTGATGGAAGGGGCTGAATTCGGTTGGTGGCTTGATGGCGCAATTAATATTTCACTTTTACAAGGTGACGGCTCATTCATTCGTGATCACAAGGATGTTGACATGAGTATTTCTGTTGAAAATTTGCCCGCATTAGAAAAACAGTTGGCAACTCGTGGGTACACAATTATTTTTTCTGACCGTACTCGTTACACAGAGACGCAGCGGTGTGTTGAGGTTGTATCTGCTGTCGAGATTGCAGAGCGTGCTTTGAGTGAACTGCAAATTGCACGGATCAATCCTAATGGGATGATAAATAATGAGCACGATAAATTGAATTTTATTGATCTCCATATTATCGTATCAAATGAAGACGGCACAAAAACCATTCCTTACAGCGGCACAACGTTTCCCGCAGAATATTTTGCTCACGGGCGCATATATACAACCACAAGTGGTCGACTCGTAAATCTTTCGCATCCTGCGTTAGTTGCTTACCATAAGATCGAAACAGGACGTAACTATGATTTGACAGACATTACGCTCTTAAAAGAGCATTTGACAGCGGCTGATATACTTATGCTTGATGGTGTTTTTAAAAATGAACCCGAACGGATTTTACAGCGCTACGCACCCACTATAAAAAAAGGCTTTGAGGATCTAAAAACCACGATGAGTGATGAAGAAATACGAACAACACTTGCAAAAACAGGTGTTGTTCGTGATCCAGATGCTGCTCGTTTTGTTGATGAATTTCCTAAATTTTATCGTGAGCATTCTGAGATGAACGCAGAAGAGTTTTTTCAAAAACTACTTAAAAGCGCCAAAATAGTTGACAAGTTGCACATGCGAGCACAGGAAAAAATAGAGAAGTTATATCGCGCACTTGGCATTTAATAAATTACCATATCGCAGGAAATGCCTGAACTTCGTTGGTATTTTAATAAAGTTTATGTGCCGGGGAAAAAGTGTTGAATGCTTCGTCAAAGTTTTATAAAAAAATGAGCGATGCCAGCGTGGTGCTGGCATCGCCGTCTCTACCTGTTTTTCACAAGTGCAGACAACTGATCGAAGTACCTTTGAAATGCGGCTAGCCTCCTGAACGTCCTCGCATGGGCGAGGCGGGCTGATCGCTGCAGCATTGTGGGGGTTGAGGAACCTCATCTGGTTGCGCAGGCTGCGCGTTTGCGATGTGGCGGCCGTGAACGATGCGGCCAACTTCAGCGGGATCGCCGATCAATGGTGTCTTGAGAACTGCTTGCCATGTTTCATCTGCGCGACCAGAAACGACTTCTGTGAAGCCTTCGTATTTGTTCATTATTTTCTTCTCCACAGGACTAATCGCACGCACAAGGGGCGTGGCGAACAGGGACTGTTGCGTGTGGTTGTTGAGGGAACTCAATAAACCTTACCAGCATTCACATTTTTTGACAAATTAGTCTTGATTTTTGACGCTTTTATTTACACGCCGCTTTTGCCTCTTCCACGGTTTGTCCGTATTCCTTTTTTGCATTAAGTGCGACGTCAGCGTACGTAGAATTCGCATTTTTTACTGAATCTGTGTATGCAGATTTTGCGGTTTTTACCGCCTGCGTGTACGCCTTCTTTGCGGCGAGCAAATTTGTTTTTGGCGCATCACTGCTTTTTGTCATCAAAACAGATTTTTTGTATGTTGCAGCCGCATCTTTAAGCGCTGCCTGATATGTTTTAAGCGCCTCAGCTTTCGTGTACTGCTGTTCTTGTTTTGCTTTTTTCAAAACTTCAGCATATTCAGCCTTGGCTTGTGTTACGAGCGGGGCCGCGCAAGACACGCTATTTTTCTTACTCATATTCCCGCCGTCTGCATTTTTTGGCCAACAAAATTGTTGATATGCGTCAGCGAGTGCCTGTTTTAAAATTTCATTCGCGCCATCTTTTGCGGCAACGTACGTTTTAAACGCGCTCTCTTTGCATCCTGCAAGCGAGGTCTCCCACACTTTTTTCTTTGCGAGATATTCGGGGTTTGTATTTTTGTTTGCTTCTGCGGCAGCATCAACAAACTGAAACGAAAACATATTTTTGTTGCAGGCTTCGGTTTCGACGCCCAATTGCGCGAGCGCGGGTTTTTCGATTTTGTAATATGCATCAAATCCAGCATCATGTGCTTTTTTGTATGCATCTGCGGAAACCGCATCGTATTGTGGATCTTTTTTGTTACAACGATCGGTTGTGTCGTAGCCCGCAGGATAAGCAAATGCGAGATTTGGTGCCCACAAAGCAACGAATGCGCTCATGAATAAAAATTGGTGAATATTTTTCATAGAAACAATAATATAATGATCGTAATTTTACCTACAAAATATACCGCATTTCATATTATAAAACAATAAAGCACCTACACAGAACAGGTTTGCTCTGTGTAGGCTTTCTTATTTACTCTTTTTTTGCGTCGCAACACAATTTTTTGGCGGCACTAAATCTTCGGCGCTGCATTGAATCGCCTCGCCGTAATCTGAACACTTCCAGACACCCGTCATCACGCAGGCGTCGGCCACGATGGAACACGCGGTTCCTAATTCCGGCCACCGGTCGGTGTCCGTGATGCCGTTGCAATCGTCGTCGAGTCCATTGCATTTTTCGACAATTGCTTGGCGTACCGGTGGGGCCGAGCACACCAACCAATCATGATCCATGTCACAGACCCACGTGCCGTAACTCACGCAGTCGTTGTCGGCGATAACTTTGCACGACATGCCGTAGAATTCTGGCCAGATGATCTTCCATGTTTCGTCGATTTCACCGTCGCAGTCGTTGTCCTTGAAATCGCAGTACTCATACGCTCCCGGATAAACCGTGTCGTCCGCGTCATCACAATCAGTGCCGGCAGGAAAGTTGTCTTGGTCAAAATCGACGGCTTCGACCGACGTGACCGGCAAAGACGTTTGAGAGTCTGGAGATCCAAAATATACGAATGTGTCAGACTCGGTGGGGTGTGAGTCGACAAAAACTGATTCGGAAAAATTCCAGTTGTAGGTGTCAGGGTCGAGATGATCGTCGCACGTGCAGGCACACACCTGCATGAACACGAACAAAAACAAGCGCGCGATGATCGCATTATGAAACAGATTCTTCACGAGGGCCTCCAGCATCCGCATCAGGCGGAGCTATATACTGGGTTCCATACAATGAAATTTTTGTCAAGACCACCGTCGATTTATCTGTGGATATTTTTTAAAATTCTTATTTACCCGGCACTTCGATCGCTGCGTACGGCAATTCTGCGACACCGCTGCCATCTTTCCATTTTACCGTCACCGCAGTGTCCGTAATTTTCTTAATGAAGGCGCTGTAATATGATGTACCATTCCATAATGCAAGAACTTCTTGGCCAACATGGACCGAACTATTTGGTTGATGCAGATGTGCGACGTCGAGTGGTGGCAACGTTTGACTCGAACCATCGGTATATTTAACAAAAACCTCATCTCCTGATGCCTTGGTTACCTGCGCATCCCACCACGTATTTCCGCCATTCCAACGCGCAACGACTTTGTCGCCCGCCTTAAAAATTGATGTAACAGGTGTTCCTCCGTCGGCTTGGTCGACGGTAGGTGCGGGCGGCGGCGTCTCGACAGTGGGCGTTGGAAGAGCGACAACAGGCGTCGGCATCAGAGCGGCTGGCGCAGGTGCAGCAACAGGTGCGGGGGCCGGCGCTGCCTCGGACGCACATCCTGCGCCACCACACATTAAAATTCCACCAATGACAAAGAGAGTGTATTTTTTAGTCATAAAAATTAGTTTAGACTTATTTTATCAGCCAAAAACTTTTTTCGCAATTGTGCGATTGCTGTTTAGGTGTAAGCGCTGTAAAATATCATAAATATGAGCTGGAATTTTTTTACACGAAATAAAGATTTATTGCTTAAGATTTTTTTTGCAATCGCCAACGTCGCGTTATTGAGTTATTGTACCTCGATTTTGTATGAGTATGATTTTTGGTGGCATTTAAGTGTCGGTCGGTGGATTTTGGAGCATCACACATTGATGCGGGTTGATACGCTCTCGCTGACGCTACCGGGTTTCATTTGGTATGATCATGAGTGGTTCACAAATGTTCTCATGGCAAAATTATGGATGATAGGAGGGCGATCAGCGCTGCTACCATTTTTCTGTCTCGCCATAGGTTTGATCGGTGCGACATTTGCTTTTCGAGCGCAGACGCTATTTCAACAGAGTCTCGGATTTTTATTTCTTGCATCGACACGTTCATTTTTAGGTTTACGTCCACAGGTAATTTCATTTTTGTTCTTTGCTTTCATTGTCTACGCATGGCAGCATCGAGTTCAGCATAAAAATATTTTATATGCGGCCCCGCTTATTTTTTTGTTATGGGCAAACATGTATGGCGGTGTTGTGTTTGGAATAATCTTTATTGCAATCGTTGGTTTTTTTTCAATTGTTCAACGAACGTGTTCACGTATCCATGCGACAATTATCGGACTTTGCTGTTTAGCGACACTGGTGAATCCATTTGGCATACATTTATATTCCGAAATTTATCGAACGCAAGCATCGCCGTACATGAAAAATATTTCTGAAATGGTTTCTGGTTTTACGCGGCTTGAATATATTTCAATCTTGGTGATTATTTTTGTTGTTTGTGCGTGCGCATTGCTCGTCCGCGCACGTGCATGGGGTCTGATTGCGGCAACACTATTTTTTCTTTATGCATATGGGCATGCTGTTAAATTTTGGCCATACTTTGCCATTATTGGTTTCGAGTGTGTGCTAGAGGCATCGTCAGAGTTCGCATGGTTAATGACGCGGTTGCGTTTGTCACACGAAAAAATTAAACGCATCGGTTCGTGGGTTATCAGCATGGAAATAATTTTTGTTGCAGTGTGGAGTTTATTTGCATTGCATTCACGAGTTACCTATCCCGTCGGTGCAACTATTTTTTTGGCGAGTCTTTTTGAAAAACAGCCGCAGATCCGGTTATATAATGAATTTGAGACGGGGGGTTACATTGAATGGTTTGTGCCCGGCCTTCCAATTTTTGTTGATGGACACATGCCACAATGGGCAGACGCGAAAGGTAATGCGCCCTACCCGGAGTCGCTTCGAATTATGGCGGGAGGAGCACCTGTTGCGACGGAAATTTTTAAAAAATATGACATTAATACCGCGATGTTGCCAACAGCATCGTTTCAAAATAAAGCAATTGCGCAGTCATTTATTAAAGCTGGATGGAAAGAGTTATATCGAGATGCGACGGATGTGATACTCGTTGCGCCAGCATTTGATCGTTCTGAAAAAAGCAGCCTAAAATAGTTTCTATGGCAAATAAAAATCGGTTAATTTACCTTGCCGCAAGCATGATTTTCTTTTTCTTGCTGTGTGATGGGATCGTGGGTTTTTTTGTTCCAATTGCAATGCAAAATGCTGGAATTTCAGATGTTTGGCGCGGCTGGCTCATGGCAACATCATCTGTTGCGGGCATCTTATTCGATGCAATTTTGGCTAAATTGTTTGGACGCACTACGTTTCGTCGACTTTTCTTCTACATGATAGTGCTGGCTTTGCTGTTTCCTTTTTTAATCTGGAAATCGTCCTCGGTCATTCTGTTTTTAATGGGCATGATCATTTGGGGTGTTTACTACGATTTATATAATTGTGGAACATTAGATTTTATCGGACGTGTTTCAAAAAAAGAGGAGCACGCTTCAAACTATGGAATTATCGCCGGCGCGGTTGCATGTGCCTATATGGTAGCACCAGTCATCGCGTCAGTGTTCGTCACACAATTAAAATCAGGAACACCATTTATCATCGCGTGGATTTTTTTGGGCTGCGCGATGATGGTATATTTTTTTCTTCGAAAAAAGACTCGATTACTTACCGGCATACTTTCTTCGATTGAGACGCATAAACATGTATCTTTGCGTGGGCATATTTTTTTAATCAAGAAAATGTTTCCCGTGTTGTTGGTCTCGATGATGCTCAATAGTATCGAATCAGTTTATTGGACAGCGGCTCCGTTAGTTGCAATTCCAATCGGCGAGATTTTTGAATTCGGGGGAATATTAATGTTTGTTCATCAAATTCCGGGCATTATTTTTGCGTGGTATATTGGGAAAATTTTGCAGGGGTACTCAAAAAAACGATTCGCCTTGCTCACATTATTTCTCGGATCACTTTTTCTTGCGTTGTTTTTCGTCATAACGTCTCCGGCATTACTACTCATCATTGGATTTTGTTCTTCGCTTTGTATAGCGATGACATGGCCTGCAATTAGCGGAACGTATGCTGATTTTGTTTCGGAAGCCCCAGAATATGGATTAGATATTGAAACCGTACAAGATGCGTTTACTAATTTTGGATATGTGATTGGTCCAATTGCCGCTGGATTTAGCATGCATTATTTCGGTCCTATTCGAACGTTTGGAGTTGTGGGTGTTGCTGCGATGTTTTTGGTGATTGTTTTGTGGGGGGTTATGCCACGGCACATCCGTGTTCAACAATTAAGATGATAGCGCTGCTTTCCCCGCAAGCCTTCCGGTTGCCCACGATGCTTGCAAGTTGAAGCCACCCGTGAATCCATCGACATCGAGAATTTCACCGGCGAAAAAAAGTCCGGGTGTTACACAAGATTCCATGGTGCTTGGATTTACTTCATTTAATGCGACGCCGCCGGCTGTAACAAATTCATCTCCCGCGCCGCGCCCGATTGCGCACACACAGAGCGCGCGGAGGGTTTCGCTCACACGTAAAATTTCTTTTTTATTCATGTCACCCGCGCGTTTTTCAGCGGATATTTCAGCGAGTGTACAAATAATTTCAGCGACCGATTTTGGAATAAACGTCGCAATGACATTCACAATTGTTCGCTTGCCATTGAGCGCGCATGCATCGTGGACCATGTGAGTGACCTCTTCTAAGTTTTTGTCAGGAAAAAAATTTAAAAAAATATTGAGTGGCGTTGCGGGTGTGACGGGCTCATACGCAATATGCGCGGAAAAAGCAAAAATTGCGGGGCCGGTGATGCCATGATGGGTGAACATCAGGGGGCCGGTGATGCGTGCCGCGCGAGCTATCGGCGTTGACCGATCCGTTGAGACACTAACGCGATCGAATGAAACCCCGGCGAGAGATTTTACCCATGCATCGCGCGAAATAAATGAACTCAAACTTGCCGCGCATGGGGTGACGGTGTGCCCCAATGATTCGGCGAATGTGTATCCATCGCCCGTTGATCCGGTGTGGCGATACGCTTGTCCTCCGGTGGTGATGATGAGTTTGTCAACAATAATTTTCGGTTGCGTTTTGAAATCAATCACAAACTTTTTTTCCGTGCGACGGATCGATGTCGCGGTGTGGCCTAATAAAATTTTAACGCGTGCGGGTTCTGTAAACTTTTTTTCCAGCGCATAAACAACGTCATGTCCATTATCAGAAACCGGAAATACACGAAGATCATCTTCGATTTTAAGCGGCACCCCATTTGATTCAAACCATGCGTAAACATCTTCGGGTGTGAATTGATAGAGCGCGCTTGATAAAAATTTTGCGCCACGCGGGTATTTTTCAAAAAGCGCGCGCATATCGCGAATTCCTGTGGTAACATTACAGCGGCCGCCGCCCGAGATTAAAACTTTTTTTCCGAGCTCAAGATTGCGTTCGATTAAAAAAATTTCCGTTGCAGCGGAAGCATTTTCACAAATTGTTGCGGCCGCCATCAATCCAGCTGCGCCACCGCCGATTATTCCAATTTTCATGTATTTAGCCTAGCGCACGCGTCACATTAACGCAAACGCGCGCCGGTTACAAATCCAGTAAACGACTCCATGTCATCATCAATGTGCATGCGCGCAACCGCAAAGAGATTTTCATTTTTTTTGTGATAAACACTGTGTCGCACAGATACTGCGGACAAAAAATGTGCATCGATAACATCGCGAATGACCGCATCATTATACGCACCACCCGGATATGCAAAAAAATTAATCGGAATCCCGAGATTTTTTTCGAGGATCAATTTACTTTCCGAAATTTCTGCTATGCGTTGTGCATTCGTCAGTCGCGTTAAGTTCGGATGCGTCATGGAATGAGCGCCGATTTCCATCTGTGCGTCACGCATTTTTTTGAGCATATCCCACGTCATACTCGTTTCACGTTCGATGTATCCTCCAACAACGTAAAACATCGCGTGAAACCCGAGTGCATTTAAAATTGGAAACGCGTTGATAAATTGATCGCGATGACCATCATCAAAAGTTAAAACAACGGATTTGCGGGGAAGTTGCTCGTCAGTTGTCATTGCGTGATAAAAATCAGCGTATGAAATGACGTGGTAATTATTTTTTTTCAACCACCGCATCTGCTCCTCAAAAATTTTTGGAGAAACAAAGTAGGGGTTGTGCGGAGTGTGCGGTGCGATGTGATGATAGGTGAGTATCGGGACATACAATTTTGGCGCGTCTGTTGCTCGCGCCTGTACCGTGTGTGGAAAAATAACTGCCCCGATCAACAGATACGACGCGATAAAAAATTTCATGCAATGATTATACACGAATATGCTATAATCAGGATATTAATCTTTCATCTCAAAATTTTGTGCACGTCCTTTTTTATACAGTACTCGGAGCGCTTCTCGGTTCTTTTTTAGCATGGCTCGGGCGTCAACTCATGGATCGACCGGGATTCAAAGCACGTTCCGCGTGTGACGCCTGTCGTCGAACGCTCGCGTGGTGGGAATTGATTCCCATATTTTCATATATTGGTCTCGGTGGCCGCTGTCGTTCGTGTGGCATCGGAATTGTGTTGACGGATTGGTCAGTTGAAATTATCGGCGCGCTTTTATTTGGCCTGGGAGCATATCGATTTACCGCGCCGCGCGATCTTTTGTGGTGGTGCGTGCTTTCATTCGGAACGCTTTTACTTTTTTACATCGATGTTCGATGGATGGTAGTACCGCGTTCGTTTTCAGTCGTTGTTGCATTTGTCGCCGTTCTCGCGACATGGTCGCCGGAGACGATCGCGCTCGTGTTATTGTCCGGTTTGCTCGGTGCAATTTTTTATTTTTTCTTGTACGCAATATCGCAAGGCCGTTGGGTCGGCGACGGCGATGTCGCACTCGGATTTATCGTCGGGGCGGCTGTTGGCAAACCCGCACAACTTGGAATCGCATTGCTGGTGGCGCATGTGCTTGGCGCGATCGTCGCAATCGCCTTGTTGCTCGCAAAAAAACGTCAATTAGGCGATCCTGTCCCCATGGGCGCGTTCCTTCTGCCTGCCATGTGGGTGGTAGTTTTATGGTTTGGATGGGCGTGAGACAATCATCTAAATTTTTGGCTAAATACAGCAAAAATCTTGCTTAAACCCTTGACGAAAAATAGCAAAAAGTGTAAGGTGGTCCCCACATATGAACCACTCGTTTTTGAAAGCAGTTCTCGTGGCAGGCCTCATCATGACGCCAACTACCGTTACGGCAGCAGCAACGACTAAGTCAAAAACAACAAATTTCGTGTCCGCGGCAGCATGCATTCGGTGCCGTTCACTTGCTGAAGGCATTGATACCAGCAAGGCAAGTAAGGCGCGTGAATGGTCAGGGCTCGTGATTGGAATAAATCTTGGTTCGCACGATATTATTATTACCGAAGCGAATAAGCTCGATCACATCAAAGCATTTCAACAGCGCAACATCATCGTTGATGGTGATACAAAAATTATCACCGAAGATGGGGAAGATAAAACATTTAATGACATAGATATTGGGTATCGGATCGAAGTTGAAGGATCCTACAACACAAAAAAACGCACGATCATCGCAACACGAATTCGTATCGTCGACGTTGCGGTTGAACCGGTTGTGAAAACAAAATAAAACGATACCGCACCGTGATATACTAAGGGCCACGCATCACGCGTGGCCCTTCTCGTCAGCGCAAATTATGAACGATATCATTTTAACCGCAGAACACATCACTGTCGCGCGTTCGAGCGTTGATCTTGTTCACGATGTGTCAATTACCGTAAACCGTGGCGAAGTGGTCGCAATTGTTGGTCCCAACGGCGCGGGGAAAACTACATTGATGAAGGCGTTGCTTGATTTGACCCCGACACAGGGGAAGGTAACATGGGCGCCACAGGTACGCATCGGATATGTGCCGCAAAAAATTTCAATTTCAGCATCATTTCCACTCACCGTCGGGGAACTTTTTTTGCTCAAGAGTAAAAAATCTTTTTGGTTTTCACGCGCCGATGCCTCGGATGAATGGCTCTGTCGTGTTGGGGCCGATCATCTCTCGCATAAAAAAATCTCACAACTATCCGGCGGCGAATTGCAACGTGTCTTAATTGCATATGCACTTCAGGGCGGCGTTGATGTGCTCTGTCTTGATGAACCGTCCGCAGGAATTGATATCGGCGGCGGACAAACGGTTTATGGATTGCTGAGTGAGCTGCGTTCCGTGCATCACATCACCGTTCTTTTGATCTCGCACGATCTTGATGTGGTGTTTAAATATGCGGATCAAGTTTTGTGTATTGATCAGCGTATGATTTGTATGGGCAAGCCTGCGTCGGTGTTGACCGCCGAAACGCTTGAGCGTATGTATGGCGCTCACGCAACACTTTATCCGCATCATAATCACCACGACCATGCTTGAAATTATTACATTTCCATTTTTTCAACGCGCCATCATCGTCGGCTCAATTATGGCGATCACGGCCGCGCTGCTTGGCGTTTTCGTCGTGATTCGGCGCATGTCATTTTTTACCGACGCCGTGAGTCATGCGAGTTTGGCCGGTGTTGCAATTGCGTTGTTAGTTGGCGTGCATCCGTTCATCGGGGCGCTCATTGTGAGTGTTTTTGTTGGACTGCTCGTTGCACGTCTTCAGCGTGACGGAGTGCAAGAAGTCGATACGATTATCGGCGTGATTTTTTCAACAACACTGGCGCTCGGTGTGCTCATGATCAGCCTCATGCAAGGCTACCGCGCAAATCTGTTTCAATATTTGTTCGGCGACATAATTGCCGTAAGCCAAACGGATGTGTGGATTAGTTTGGGGTTGCTTGTTGCAACGATGACAATTATTTTTTTCTTGTTTAAACCACTCACCAAAATTGCGGTGCATGAAGACATGGCGCGCGTCGACGGAGTTCGCGTACATATGCTCGACACGATTTTTTTGGTGTTGCTCGCTGCGGTTGTTGCGGTTGGACTTAAAGTTGTTGGTGCGATTTTGATGAGCGCGCTCATGATTTTGCCCGCAGCAACCGCACAACACATCGCACGTTCATTTCGGGGGATGGTTGTGGCGAGTCTCGCAGTGGCGCTCATCGCGATGCTCGGCGGTCTTGGTCTCGCAGCCGCATTTTCATTGCCAACCGGGCCCGCAATCGTGCTCGTGGCTGCAGCCTTGTTTGTACTCGCGGCGACCCGTGGTATACTCGGTCGCAGATAGTGAGTAAGGGCAATCAAATCATATAATTCTATGAAACCCACGCCCGAAGTCACACGGGCATTAGACGGGGGAACACGGCCGCAGATTATCGAGCGGGTGGTGGATTGTTTACGCGAACGTTTTGTGGTCATCGACCACCAATATCGGATTTTAGCGGTGAATGAATCGGCATTGCCGAATGGATCGCTAAAGGATGAAATTTTGGGGCAATATTTATTTGATGTTTATCCAAATTTGTTGGCGCAAGGTTTTGAGCAATTAATCATCGAGGTTTTTAAAACAGGAAATCCGCACATCGAATTTTATGTGCGCCACACAACAGTTGATAATTTTACCGGTTTTCATCATCGAAAAGTAATTCCGCTCATTGATGCCGATGGTGTTGTTGAGGGCGTAACGCTCATCATCGAAAATGTGCACGAAGAGCGATTAACGCAGCTGCAGAACAAGCAAGCGGAATTTGAATACACGCAATTAATTGAGACACTTAATCTTGTTTCATTTGAACTTGATGCAAGTGGAACCATTATTCAGATTAATAAAGCGGTTAAGCCGGTGCTTGGGTTTGATCAATCGCAGATGATCGGAAAATCTTTTACGAAGTGTATTCATCCAGATGACATTCGTAAGACATGGCATGTGTATTGGCAGATTGTGAACCTCGGAAAATTATTCGGTGTGTGTGAAAATCGTTTTGCCGCACTCGACGGATCGTACGTCCATATGCGATGGAATATACATCCAATGTTTAATGAGCAGGGAACAGTGATTGGTTGCCGAGGTGTTGGAGAAAACATAACGGAAGATCAGTTGCGGCTTGATGATCTTAAAAGTGAAGTGCGGATGTTTGATGAGACATTTCATGTTGTCACGACACCGATGATTGTTGTTAAAGACGGTGACGTTAAAAAAATGAATCGCGCGTTTGCGCGATGGTTTCGGATAAGCGCGCGCGGGAAAATGCCGACAATCGCTGAAATTTCAGAGCAGCTCGGTTCGAATGAATTTGAAATTGTGTATCGTGATACACAGGGCAACGGAACTGCGCGCGCGCACGCAACGCGCGAGGGCGTGCCCATGGTAATTTCGGGTGTGCGAATTCATAACGCGGTTGTTATTGCTCTCGACACCACAATCGCGGTACAATAATTTGTAATGATCGTTTATGTTCCTTCGTTCGTTTTTTAATTTTAAAACTCCGTGGATTCGTGCGGCTGGCGTGCTGTTTTCGACGATTGTCGGCGCAGGCATGTTGGGCATACCTTTTGTTATCGCACAGGTCGGCATAATTGTCGGTGGATTTTATATTTTTGGGATCGGCCTCATCATGTGCGTTGTACATCTGCTTCTCGTTGAGATCGTTATTCGAACGCGACAACATCTGCAGCTTACGGGACTCATGCGAAAATATGTTGGGCGCGCTGGCGTCGTGCTGATGTCCATTGTTTTTTTGGTTTTACACATGGGTGCGATGGTCGCATATCTCATCGGCGCCGGCGAGAGTATCGCTATGGTGATCGGCGGGCCCGCTTCGCTGTGGGCGTCAGCCTTTTTTATTTTGGGATCTTTGGTAATTGCCCGTGGTGCACGAGCGATTTCGCAGTTTGATACGTGGATGGCGCTCGCTGTGCTTCTCGTCGTCGGTGTGCTTGTGGGAATGTCTGCTTCGGCGATGCATGTATGGATATTTGCACCGACGCACGGTGTGTCATTTCTGTTGCCGTACGGCGTGTTGTTGTTTGCGTTTCATGGAACGTCGGCGATTCCAGAACTTGAAATTATTGTTGGCACAGACGCGCGCGCATTTCGCACCGCGGTTGTCGTTGGCTCATTGCTGCCGATGATTTTGTATGCGGTATTTGCGTTTGTTGTTGTCGCGGTAACCGGCGCGAACACAACACAAATTGCGACGATCGGACTGGGAAATGCAATGGGGCCGCGGGTAATTTTAATCGGAAATATTTTCGCAGTTATTGCGATGTCTTCGAGTTTTGTTACGATCGGACAAGCGCTGCGACGCACATTTCAATGGGATTTTGGGTGGCACGGTCACGCGGCGCTTTGTCTCGCGGTTGGAATTCCATTCGTCGTATATCTGTTGGGTGCGCGGCAATTTGTTCACGTTATTTCATTCATCGGCGCCGCGTGTGGTACAGTTGAAATTTGTTTGCTATTATGGGCGTACGCACGCATGCGCATGATGTATGAAAAAAATAGTGATTCTCGGCGGCGGATTCGCCGGGGTTGAATTTTACAAAACAGCACATAAAAAATTACACGGTTCACCGGATATTTTATTTCAGCTTGTTTCGCGGTGGAACTATTTTTTGTTCTATCCGATGCTCCACGAAGTTGCAACGGGTTCCATCGAGCGCAGTCACATCACCGAACCACTCCGTGAAATTATCAATTGTTGCGTTGAGCAGTTTACACAAGCAGAAATTGAGCGTGTTGATTTTGAAAATAAAATTATCACCACATCGCGCGGGCCGGTGCTCTATGATTATTTGGTTGTCGCGCTCGGTGTGCAGCCGAATTTTTTTCAAATTCCGGGAGCCAATGAACATTGCGTGTCTTTTAAATCAATCGCGGATGCAGTTGTCGTGCGCAATCACGTGATCCATCATTTCGAAGCGGCAGCACATGAACATAACGCCGCGCGCCGAAAACAATTGTTGTCATTTGTGATTATTGGCGGTGGGCCGACCGGTGTCGAACTCGCGGGGCAGATCGCAGATTTATTTAATCATGAAATGCGCGAATTATATCGTGAAGTTGATCATCGCGAAGTTTCGATAACTTTGATTGACGCGGGCGATCGATTGTTGAAACAATCACATCCCGAAATTAGCGGTGAGGCAGAGCGACGTTTGCAACGCATGGGTGTGCAGGTGATGAAAA